>JAJRYT010000147.1 GCA_024275635.1 Chloroflexota bacterium
ATCACTGCTGCTTTCCAGGCCGGCGATAGCCTCATCTGTTTTAGGCTTTTCCGTAAAGCGCACGATCTGGCCTTCGCTGTTGAGCTTCAAAATACCCAGGCCAGAGGCATTCGCCCGGCTGACTGGCTTGACGGCAATTGTCACGTCAGCTTGTGTCTCTTCATGGCGCTGCAAAAATTTACGGTAATCCATGCGGTATAAATGGTCGCCGGACAAAATCAAAACATATCTCGTGCCGGCCGCGTGAATTTCCATAAGCTGTTTACGCACCGCATCAGCCGTTCCCTGATACCAATCCTTGCTTTCCCGCGTTTGTTCCGCCGCTAAAATCTGCACCCAGCCCGGCGTAAACATATCCCGTTTATACGTACCGTAAATGTGGCGGTGCAGCGATACAGAATTGAACTGGGTTAAGATCGCTATTTTTTGGATACCAGCATGGAAGCAGCTGCTCATGGGAATGTCAATCAAGCGGTATTTGCCAGCCAGAGGAACGGCCGGTTTAGAGCGGTCGCGTGTTAACGGGAATAGTCGGCTGCCCTGGCCGCCGCCTAAAATTAGACCTAAAACATCTTGCATACGCATGTTTTTTCCCCTTTTATAATGAGAGTCTTTGGGATTTCGCGGGGTGATCGGTATACCTGGTAGGGGCGGTTCGCGAACCGCCCCTACATTTGGTGTCAACTCCATATGATCCTAAAGAGCCTATAATGATCAACGACAATTGTTTCATCGGTTCCCCTAGATGGCTTTTATTAGAACAAATAAATGATGTTTCGACCAGCAGACTCTTGTAAGCTGACAGCTTGCGCTACGATTGGCAAGTTGTTCGTAGATCTCATCCTTTCCATATTTTTATTTTTCTTGACACCGAACACTTGTTCGTGTATAATGCAGAACAAATGAGCGATTTCTGGCGCGTTGGCGTTTTTTTAGCTTACCAATTCGTCGATAATTGAGAAAACTTCATGAGTGGGTATACCGCTGTGAATGAAAATCAGCGCATTGCATAGATTTTCTCTGTTTTTTCTCCGCTAACTTCCACGCCCCAACTTATTTTCTAAGGAGCGAGACATGGCTAAAGAGAAACCATTATCGGAACGGCAGCAAAATATCCTGCGATTTATTTGGGGGTATGTGCAAGAGCGCCGCCGCCCGCCAACAATTCGAGAGATTGGCGGAAGTGTCAATATAAGCTCAACTTCGGTAGTCAATTACAACCTAAATAAGCTCAAGGACAAAGGCTTGTTGGAGCGTGATGCGGATGTATCGCGCGGGCTTCGTTTTACAGAGCAAGCCCTGGCTATGTTCGAGGATGTGGGCGAGACGGTAGCTGAAACCGTATCTAGCGCTGTGGATACGCTGGTGCGCGTTCCTATGGTGGGGACGATTGCGGCTGGTCAACCCATTGATTTGCCGGACACAGGGCACGCCTTGTATGATGACGAGGATATTCTTGCCATCAGCGCGGCGATGCTGCCCGGCGGTGCAGATAAATTATTCGCGCTGACTGTCAAAGGGAACTCAATGATTGATGCGATGGTAAACAGCGGCGACATTGTTATCATGCGTGAACAGAAAACGGCGGAAAATGGAGAGATGGTTGCTGTGTGGCTGAAGGAAGATGATACGACAACATTGAAATATTTTTATCTGGAGAATCCTGATACAGTGCGCTTGCAGCCGGCTAATCCGACTATGGATCCGATTTATGTGAATGCGGCTAATGTGGAAGTTCAGGGTAAGGTTATGATGGTTATGCGTCAGACCGCGTGATATTTATTTTGATTGGGCGAGAGACGGCCGGAAACGGCCGTTCTTTTTTGCCCGAAAACAGAACTGATGTTCTTTTTGGGGTAGATCACGATGGCTAACGGACAAAACAATTATGTTAGTGATTCACAGGGGGAGCAAGAAAAACGATTGCAGCATCAACTAACGATGCAATCGCAGCAGATTGAGCGAGTCTTGTCGCATCATCAACTTTCGGCCCGCATTGCCGGAGGGGCAGTGCAGTCTCGTGTGGTTCGTTTTGATTTGAGCGCGCCGCTCTTGCAGGGCTGGGATCGCTTACGCGACTTGACGCAGGAGTTGAAGATCGCTCTCAAAGTGCCTGATGTTCGTGTCAGTCGGGAGGATGGGCAGCTGCGTCTGCACATTACCCGCCCTGAGGAGCCGCCGGTTACGCTTTTGGATTTGCTGCCTATGCTGCCTGATTTGCTCCCTCTCACCGCGACGCTGGGTTTGGCCGAGAATGGCAGTCCTGTTTTGCTCGATCTGGCGAACCCTGATGTGACTCACGCGCTCTTGGCCGGAGGCGCGGATGCGGGCAAGACAATGCTCTTACGCACGCTGGCTGTCTCATTGGCTTTGAAGAACCGCCAATCGCAATTGCAGTTGTTGTTAATTGACCCAGAAACGGCCGATAGCCACAATTCCTACACCCTTCTAGAGCCGTTGACCTATTTACCGCATATGCTTACCGGGATTAGCTACCGGCTGGCGGAGGCGGTGGAGATATTGGGATTTTTGCATAATGAGATGAAATACCGTCGGCAACAACAGGTGGCAATGCCAATGATTGTGTTATTGATTGATAAGGCCGATCACTTAATGGCGTTGGGCGGTGAACCGGTGACATTGGCGCTGACGGCATTGCTGCAGCATGGGGCTGATGTGGGCATTCACCTGGTGATGAGCGTCCGGCGTCCGGAAACGGCCGTCTTAAAAAATCTTCTCCGTGCCAACCTTCCGGTACGATTGGTGGGGCAGATGGATAATGCCCAAGAGGCCGCGGCTGCAGCCGGAAGACTCGATACGCAAGCTGAATATTTATTGGGGCAAGGCGATTTTGTGGCTGTTGTCGGCAACGATATGACTCATTTCCAAGCCGCATATATTGATGACTATGATTTACATTTATGTCTGGATGAGATGCACCGGAAACGGCCGCTGCCGTTATTAGCCCAGCCGATTACCATGCGCCCATCGCTTTTTCCAGAGGATAAGCTAACGGCTCCGGAAAGGGGCCAACCACAACTATTTTATTTTGACGGGCAAGCGATTGCAATGGTCGGTGATGAGACTTAGGAAGCGTTCGGAAATAACTTCCCGGTTTTCGTAATTGGTAAACCGTATTCCGTGTCCCGTATTCCGTATTCCGTCACGGATAACGGATAACGGTTTACGGAAAGTGGCGATGGTCGAGGTCTTGTTACAGTATTAGATAGGAGGCTGAAAGATGAATGTGGGTATGTTATGGCTGGATGATAATAAAAGACGATCGTTTGCCGAAAAAGTACAACGGGCGGCTGATTATTACCAGGAGAAATACGGCCGTTCTCCGGAACTGTGCCTGGTAAATGTTCAAATGCTGGCTGCCGAGAAGCAGATAGGCAAAATAAAAGTACAGCCAGTTAGAACTGTACTTCGTGATCATTTCTGGTTAGGGATGCAGTCAAATTCTGGGTCAGGACATTAATCAATCACGTGCATCAACACTGAACGAATGCCGCCTTCAACCAGCGTCATCTCGGCAGAATAAGTATGGCCATCGGCACATACTATTTCGGCGTTCATTTGCAATTGTTCCGTTTCTGGCTGTGTAATGAAGTTTAATACGGCCTCATCGGTAATAAAATCGGTTACTGGCTGGCCCATCAATTTGCTATCGTTAAGACCGAAAGCGGCACGCCCCGCGGCATTGATCAAGACCAATACGTTTTCTTCATCTAAAACCAGGACGGGATCGGCCGTTTTGTCTACAACGGCGCTCAAAGTCTGTAGTTCCTTGGCAATCTCGGAATAGATATTGGCATTGTTGATGGCGATGGTTGCATAGCCGCCCAAAGCTGATAGGGCGCGGGTATCATTGCTATCAAAAGACGTTTCTTTGAGATGATTGGTGACGCCCAAAACGCCGATGGGTTTGTTTTGTAATACCAGCGGCACATAAATTAATGATTTGACCAACAGGGCTGTGTGGGTGCGTTTCCACTGTGAGTCATTGCCGATGGCGATGGCTCTTTTCGTTTGTAATACCTTTCCCGCCAGACTGTCTGTGACCTTTTTTCGCATGGATTGGGCTTTGGAATCGAGGTTTTTGGAAGCGCGAACATATAATTCGCCGTGTTCTTCATCCAACAACATCAGGGAGCCTTCTTCCGCGCCCACTACATAAACGGCCGCTTCCACAACCCTGTGCAGCACCTCTTCTAAATCCAGGGAGGAAGCAACGGATTTACCGACGCCATACAGGACATTAAGTTCCTGGGCGCGGCGCTGCAACTGGGAATTGCTCTCCATTAACTGTTGTACCAACTGATCACGTTCACGTTGTAACCGGCTTTCACGCAAAGCGCGGTCTACGGATTCGCTAATTTCATCGGCGTCAAATGGTTTAATCACATAATCTCGAATGCCTAATCGGAAAGCGGCAACGGCCGTTTCTTCTGAGCCATGTGCTGTAGCCAGAATCGCCGGAATTTCAATGCCTCTTTCGCGCAGTTTTTCTAACACTTCCAAACCAGTCAGCCGGGGCATTTGTTGGTCCACGACCATTAAATCCGGTTCTTTGGCTATGGCCATTTCCAGCCCCATCAAACCATTGGAGGCCATCAATACTTCAAACCCTTTTGGCTTCAGAATGTAATCGCTCAAGAAATCACGTATTTCTTGAGAGTCGTCAATAATCAATACTCTTTCATACATGGTGGAGTCATCCTTAAGAAATGATAGGGCATGTCAACTTTATTAGTTTACTACTCGCACATAAACCTTGCAACACATATTACAGGATTTTCTAGTTAGATTTCGTTACAAAACTTGTCGAGGCGAGACGCATGAGATAGCATGGCATTGTGACAAGATTAACGAGATTATACCATAATTGGCAATATCCGTGCGGTTGGCGCAGCGGCACATTTATTCTCTGTTTGTTGGCTTTGTTTTTAGCTGCTTGCAATCGCGTCAATTCAGAAACGGTTGTTGTGACCCGCGTCGTTGTGATCGAGGGGCAAGAGAGCGTCGTCACTCAATTAGTTCGCCAGACGCCGATCCCCACCCCGGATGTTGTCAGTGGTAATTCTGAAGAGCCAGTTGTTTTGGATCTGAGCATTTTAGGAGATGTTCCTAACTTTGATCCCCAAACAACCACGGAAGACGCCGGTATTGACTTCGTGGAAAACCTTTTTGTCGGGTTAACCAATTACAACCATGTTGACAACATTGTTGAGCCGGAATTAGCTCAAAGCTGGGATGTGAGCGCCGACGGCCGTACCTGGATATTTCACCTGCGTGATGATGTGTTTTGGGTACGCCCGGCCGAAACCGTCGGGGACGGTGTTCGTCAAGCCGATCCCGTGCGCCCGGTTGTGGCCGATGACATGGTATATGCTATTCAACGCGCTTGTCGCCGTGACACAGATGCGCCGGACGCCTTCATCCTCTTCTTAATTGAAGGCTGCGAGCCGGTTTACAGCATGAACGATCCCACAGCGGCCGATTTAGGGGCGATCGGCGTGCGAGCGTTGGACGATACCACATTTCAAGTGACGCTAACAAAAGCATCCAGCTATTTTCTTACCATGACCAGCTTATGGCTTTTTCATCCTGTACCGCCGGAATTAATTGAAGCGTATGGAGATGCGTGGCTGGCGGCCGAGCCTTTACTAACCAGCGGCCCGTTTATGCCTGTTTCTACCTTAAAGCCGGGTGTTCAAACCGTTCTCTACCGAAATCCGGCCTGGCCCTTACCACGCCGGGGTAATGTAGGCGTGGTTAATATCCTATATTTTGATGCGGCCATGTCGGCCTATCAGTTGTGGCAGGCTAAGAGCCTGGACATCAGCCCTTTACCAGTCTCTGAAAGAGAGATGATATTAAGCCAGTTGCCCCAAAAGATACAGTTCGAGACGGAACAGACCGTATTTTATCTGGGGTTTAATTTTGACAGCGGCGTTTTCCGTGAGCCATCTGTGCGGCGTGCCTTTAGCGCTGCGATTGACCGGGAGCGGCTGGTGGCGGAGCTTTACCAGGGCGCGGCGCTGGGAATGCGTCACCTGTCGCCGCCGGGCATCATTGCCGGGCTGCCCATTGACCGGATCGGTGTGGGTTACAGCCCGGATGACGCCCGCCAATGGTTAGCGGAAAGCGGCTTCCGCAGCTGCCGCTTGATGCCGCCAATCACTTATATGGTAACGGGGTCTGATTTGTCTTTAAGACAGGCGGAGCTGATACGGGATATGTGGGTGGAGGAATTGGGCTGCGCCCAGGAACAAATTGTTATTGAGCAGGTGCAATTTGGTACATTATTAGCTAATACGCGGCGCGATGCCGGGGCGGCGCGGCCGGATATATGGGAGTTGGCCTGGGCCTCCTATTATCCGGATGCCCAGAACTGGTTGGGGGATGTCCTGCATTGTACGGATGGCGGCAATCGGCCGAACCGTCCTTGTTCGGAAGTGGACGGCCTGATACGACAGGCAGCAACGACGATGGATTTTCAGGAGCGAGTGATGCTTTACCGCCAGATTGAAGATATGTTTTTTGGCGGTGAAGGGAGCATGCCGCTTGTCCCGCTTTACGTGCGTGGAGATGAGTTGTTGGTGCAATCATGGCTGGAATTTACGCCGGCTTTGTTTGGCGGCGAGCAGTATGATTCGTATCTCATTCAGGCTGATTTGAAAGAACTGGAGCGCAGTCGTTAGGGGGAATGATGGAGCAGTTTAAGCGGGAGACGGCCGTTTTCGGCATCCACTTAACCAACCGCCAGCTTGACCAGTTTCGGCATTACCGGGAGCTGCTGTTGGTGTGGAATCAACAATTGAATCTGACAGCCATACGCGACCCCCGCCAGATAGAAAGGCGTCACTTTCTGGATGCTTTAACATGTGCCACAGTGATGGGTAGGCTGGCGGATTGTTCATTGATTGATGTAGGGACAGGCGCCGGATTTCCCGGCCTGCCGCTCAAAATTTTGTACCCCAGCCTGCGCCTGACTCTAGTGGAGAGTATCGCCAAGAAAGCGCGTTTCTTGGAAGTTGTCACTGCGGAATTAGGGTTGTCCGACGTGTTTGTGGCGGTAGAGCGGGCTGAAGTGTTGGGACGAGATGCACGCTTCCGGGAGCAGTATGATTGGGCGGTAGCGCGGGCGGTAGCTGAACTGCGGATTTTGGTTGAATATTTACTGCCATTTTGCCGCGTAGGCGGACATATGCTGGCTCAGAAAGGGGGGAGCGCCGCGGTAGAATCTGAGGCTGCACGGGAGGCTATTGCTTTGTTGGGCGGCGCGCCGCCCCAGCAATACCCCATTCAACTGCCGCAGCGAGAGGAGACGCATTTCCTGGTAGTGAGTGAAAAGAGGGTGATTACACCCGCAAAATATCCACGGCGAACGGGCGTTCCGGCGAAACGGCCGTTATAGTTTCAAGTTATTCTTTCAATGGGGGGCGTTCGATCTGCGCCGCGTATAAAAGTTGCGGTTCTACAATGCCCTTGAGCTTGGCCGGCCCAATTTTTTTGAAGGCAATTCGTTTTACCAACCCCGGCGCATTTTTCACAAGCGCTTCGTATACAGATGTGGAAATAATAATTTGACCGTCTTCGGCCAGATCCACTAACCGGTGCGCCGTATTCATGGCTGCGCCCACCATGCGAAAACTCAAGCGAGATTCAGCGCCTACATTTCCCATTAACACATTACCCTGGTCAATCCCAATACCCAGGCCCAGGTCAGTCCCGGCGCGTTTGTACCAGCCCTGGCGTAAAGTGTTGAATCTATGCTGCATGGTTACGGCCGTTTTCAAGGCCAAATACACCGCATCTTCCTGGTCGAATGGCGCATTAAAGCCTACTAAAATCTCATCACCCGTCAACTCAAATACAGTGCCGTCATTATCCAGCGCAATTTCCATCATGTGCGTGAAAAATTCATTAAGCTGGTAAATGGCTTCACCGGGGTCTACCTTGGTGATCATCCCGCCGGTCCAGTTTCGTAAATCGGCAAACATCACCACCGCGCGCCGCCATTCCCGCCGCGCCATCAAGCCAGGCTCATGCGATAGCACATGTTCGACCAATCGCGGTCCCATATACCTTGAGAATGTCTCCTTTACCAACTGTTTTTCTTGTCGTTCCTGGTCAAGGCGCAGCGCTTCAGTACGTTTAAACTCGGTGACATCTTGCATCACTGCGGCATAGCCAACTCCTACAATAGGGGAGACGGTTGCATACAACGTTTTGTGATTATTCAGGCTGATTTCCTGGGGAGTCAGGTGAATGCTGGCATTTTCAAATATCGGAATAAGCATACTCAACTGCGGCACATCTCTGATCGATTCATTGGTTACGTCAGCGGCGTTTACCCCCAGCAGTTTCTCGGCCGTTTGATTGAAGATAACGATTTGCCACTCTTCATCTGTCGTAATGACAGCATCCGTTGACTGGGCCAGGATCGCTTCTAATTTTCGCCGTTCTTCATTGATTTCAGCAAATAAATCGGCATTTTCGATGGCCGCGGAAACGGCCGTGCCAATCGCTTCTAATAGCGAGAGATGCTCCTGGTGAAAATAACCCGGTTGAGGATGATTGAGAATGAGAACGCCTACAACCCGTTGTGAACCCGTCAAAGGCATCCCAATCGCGGTCCCTGTTTCCTCTTGATCATCCGGCAGCATGACCCAGCGGTCATCCAGGCTGATGTCTTCAATAATGTCACCTTGTTTGTGCTGAATTAACCAGCCGCCCAACCCTTCATTCATAACGGCGCGGGCAACGCCATCACTCACTTCAACTTGTGCCCCAATCCGAATCAAAAATTTATGACTGACTGTGCCTGACTCATCCAAAAGCATGATATTGCCCTTGGTTGCGCCAATGGCTGCCTGCGTATGCGTAATAATGGCGGCCATCATCGTTTCTATATCTAGCTGCGTGTTTGTCGCATGACTGATATCGTAAAGCAGCTGAAGGCGATTGCGTTCTTCTTCCAGGTTAACACGGGCGCGTTTTAGTTGGATAAGTGTACGAACGCGGACAAGTAATTCTTCTCGAACGTGCGGGCGAGAGAGGAATTCATCGGCCCCGGCTTCAATACCTTCAATGCGGTACTGTACTTCACGCAGAGCTGTGACCATGATGATGGGGATGAGACTGGTGGCTTGGTTTTGCTTAAGATGTTGGCAAACCTCAAAGCCATTCATGTCGGGCATCATCACATCTAACAAAATAATATCAGGGTCATTGGTCTGGGCTATTTCTATGCCTTCCATACCCCCACTGGCTTGAAGGATATTGTAGCCCTCCATTTTTAATTGGGACGAGAGAAGTAGACGATTTTCAAAACTGTCGTCAATGATCAGAACAACAGCCTGGTCTATGGGTTCACTTCCTGATTGTGTCACTTGGTACGTCTCTAGTTATTTCCACTAATAATATTGGCTATAATGTATATGCCGGTACTTTTCTTTGAATTAAATCTCTAACTCAGGCAATCCCAAGGAAGCGTTCGGAAATAACTTCCCGGTTTTCGTAAACCGTATTCCGTAAACCGTGTCCCGTCACGATACGGATAACGGAATACGGATAACGGAATACGGAATACGGATAACGGAATACGGATAACGGGTAACCAAAGCGCTAAGTTAATTACGAACGTCGCCTAACTAATTGTAAATTATAGCTCAACTTAATGATCCGGGCGTACACGGCCGTTTTCCACCGTCATGCTGGTTACCTGGGCCATAAAATCGGCCGTAAACATACCCGGGTCAGTCGCTGTCAGGAGCGCCTGGGTTGATTTTAGAACGTAGTTTAACAGCAGCGTTCGCCGCCGTTCGTCAAATTCAGCCACGACTTCATCCAGCAGCAGGATAGGTTTTTCGCCGGTCACGCTTTCCATCCAATTGATTTCGGCCAGTTTAAGCGCCAGAACGGCGCTGCGCTGCTGCCCGCGTGATCCGAAGCTGCCCAGGTTACGGCCGTTAATCGTTATCAACCAATCATCCCGGTGCGGGCCAACGCTGGTCGTTCCTCGATTAATATCAATTGGCTGTATTTCAGTCAGCGCCTGCATCAATCGCGCGGCAATTGCCTTGTGGTCCTTATAATTGACTTGCACCCACTTACCCAGTTCATCCAATTCTTGCATTTTTTCGCTGCGACTGCTTCCCATATGCCGCAACCGGGGCCGATAACTGAGGCGAATCGTTTCCTGACCCTGAGTTAATTCTTCATAATGAATGCGCTGCGCTTCTCGAGCAATGTTTTCCAGAAATTCAGCGCGCCGCGCCAAGAGTTGACTGCCTAAATCAACTATTTTATCCGTAAAAATAGACAATACTTCTAAACTGCCCTGCCCATCAGCCAATTGGCGCAGCAGCGCATTCCTTTGTTCCAAAGCTTTATTGTAATTAGATAATGTACGGCAGTAAATAGGATCGATTTGGCATAAAGTGATGTCCATATAACGCCGCCGCCCGCTGGGCGGGCCAGTGATCAGTTGAATATCCTGCGGCAGGAACAAAACAACGCGCAAATTGCCCAAAAGTTCTATGAGGCGCACTTTACGCCGATTTACCAATGCCTGTCGCCGGAAACTGTGCTGTCCGTTACGGCCGTTCCTGTTCTTCTCTTGAATCAACCGCATTTCCACATGATGATCGCCGCTCTGCGTTGTCAGTTGGATGATGAGACGGCCGACAACCACCGGTTCTGGCGCTTGCGCCGCATCCCAATTGAGGAGATGGGAATCATAATCGGCATAAGGCGACCGGGATGTAGCTAGATAATAAATGGCTTCCAATAAATTAGTCTTGCCCTGAGCATTGTTCCCATGCAGCAGCGTGGTTCCCAGTGGCAAATCTAACTCCAGACGACCAAAATTACGGAAATTAGTCAGAGAAAGATGCGTAATAAACATAAATTCTTATCATTTTGCAGGCTGATGCGATTCTAACATAAGCCAAGACCATTGTCATAATCCGCCTCTCCAAATCATGCCGGCGATCATGAAATGAGTCTTGTTGCGATGCTCAGAGCGACATGCTATCCTATACGCCTGATCCTATGCAAAATTGGAAGGAGTCCTCAATGGCGGAAGACCGCAGTCCCGAACGCTCCCCGCTGCGCCTGATTTTGGCCCTTATTTTTCTGGTTTTAGCGCCATTAGCGGCCGGCTTATACGCCGCGCCGCGCGCCGTACCTCAGCCCCAAGTTGGCGTAGCCCGTCTAAGCTATGATATTTTTAGCCAGACGACATTTGATCTGACCGAACAACTGGCTTATGCCCGGCAAGACCCCGCAATTAAAGCGGTTGTCCTAATCATCAACAGCCCCGGCGGTTCAGCGGCATACAGCGAAGAACTGTACCTGGATGTGCTAAATACGCGGGGTGAGATGCCCGTGGTAGCCACAATTGATTTGTTGGCAGCCAGCGGCGCTTATTACATGGCCGCCGCCGCCGATGAAATTTACGCCAAACCGACTTCGGCCGTGGGCAGTATCGGCGTGATCGCGTCGCTGCCAGGCGCCGTTTTTATTGAAGAAGAACTGCTGACGACGGGGCCGTACAAAGCGTTTGGCGGCACGCGTGACGGATCGGTGCGCCAGATTGAGCGGGCTAAGTTAGCGTTTTTAGAGGCGGTGCGTAACGGTCGTAACGGCCGTCTCCTAGCCGATGATGATTTCCTCTCCCGGGCCGAGATATTTACCGGCGTCCAGGCGCTGGAGTTGGGGTTGATTGACGGCCTTATCTCCAATGAAGAAGCGATTCAACGCGCGGCCGAACTGGCCGGCATCGCCAACTACGAAGTGGTCGAGCTGTACCCGCTGGCTTTTGCCGGCGCCGAACAGCCTGCTTTCTTCCAGTATGAACCGCCGCCGATAGACAGCCAAAAGTTATGGGCCGCGCCTACGAATTTGCCGCCGGGCATGTATTATCGCTACGTCGAGCTACCATCTAACCGGTGAGAAAAGGGGCAACATGCGTAAAGGACTTCTCTTTTTATTTGTTTTTGTGCTGTTATTGGTTGGGCCAACGGCCGTTCGCTATCTGCGCTTTTACGATCTGAACCCAATCGAACGCGCTGTGCCGCCACCTTATGATCCGGCCAACATTGGGGCCGTGCCCACCCCGGCCAGCGCCGAATTCGTGGACAAGCCGGCCGTGGGAGAGGGCTTGATACTGCTGGATATGGCGCACGAAAATAATTTCACGGCCGATGATACCGCTTATTTAGACGGCCGTTTAGCCGCGCGTGGTTTTGAAATGCTGCCCTACAAAGGGGGCGACTTAAGTCTAGCCCTGCGCACCGTCACCGCCTTCATCGTCATCACTCCCCTCAGCGAATACACCCTCGAAGAAACCCTGGCCGTCACCCGGTTCGTCGAGCAGGGCGGGCGGCTGCTGCTAGTCGGCGATCCCACCCGGTTCAGCGTCACTTTTGACGAAGAAGATTTCTTCGCCCCGGCGACAGTGGCCGCCGATCCCATCCCGCTCAACAGTTTGGCCAACCAGTTCGATATCGTCTTCAACGGCGACTATTTGTACAACACCGTTGAAAATGAAGGCAACTTCCGCAACATCATCTTGCGTAAGGAAGGGTTTTCAGAAGACAGGCTGGTGGACGGCTTACAAAAATTAGCCTTCTACAGCGCCCATTCGCTGCAAGTGGGGCCGTCAGGTAACTCCTTGATTACAGCCGACGCGGATACCTGGTCATCGGCCACCGACCGGCCAGGCGGCTTGACGCTGGCGGCGATCAGTCACCAGGGGCAGGCGCTGGCGCTGGGCGATATTCACTTTTTGATTCAACCCTACTCTACTGTCTTTGATAACAGCGAGTTCATCGCCCGCATCGCTGACTTTCTAACCGAACCGGTGGGACGGCTCCTGACCCTGGGCGATTTCCCTTACGTTTACCGCCGCCCAGTGAACCTGGTTTATACCGGTTCGCCCGATTTAGGCCCGGATGCCTTTGACGAGATCATCGCCCTGCAAGATGCTTTTCGCCGCGTAGACCGCGATTTATCGCTGGCGGCGGAATCAGTAGACGATGAAGATGTCCTGTTTTTGGGATTGTACAATCAGGCCGGAGATGTGGCTGAGATACTGGCTTCGGCCGGGATTTCGCTGACGATTGACCCGCCCATTTTGACAGCGGCTGAACTGGCCGAAGTGGATTTAGAAGCGGACGAGGCGGCAGTAGAAGATTCAGGCGGGATGGAAACGGCCGTTCGCCTCATCCAATCCGACCTGGGCAGCATACAAATGTCCGGCACAGCCCTTATTTTGCTCAATGAAGACGCTGGCCAGCGCCGTGTCATCGTGCTGGCGGCCAGCGGCCAGGGGTTGGGAAACAGCGTCAACCGCCTGCTCAACCTCATTCCCCTCAACGCCGATTACGCCCTTTCCGACTGCCTGCTGCAAGATAACCTGGCCTTGTGCCCCAGCAATGTCCCCGGCGAACCGGTCGAAGCTGAATTGATCAGCAGCGGCGAACCGCCTGGCCCCCCAATGGAGGAAGGGCCATTGCCACTGGAAGAGGGCGATTTGGGTGGTTTTGACCCCGGCGCAGATTTTGTCCTTCAGGGCAGTATCAGCGTGGGCCAGACGGTGACCGGCACGTTGGCTGAAGGCGAGAGCCATGCCTGGATTTTTACCGAAGGGTCGGCGACGGTAGATATTTATTTGTGGGGCGAGGAGCTGGACGGTGTGTTGTCTGTTTTTGGGCCGGAGAATGAACTGCTGTTCACGGCCGATAATGGTGTAACCGGCGATGAAGAGCAACTGTTGGCTATCGAAATCCCGGATGCTCAACCTTATGCGATTGTGGTGCGAGACTTCTTTGGTAACAATTCAAGTTATTCGTTAACTGTGTTGACTTCTACCGGGTCGGAGTGATGATGGCGGCTAAAATCCTGGCGGTTGATGATGATGTGGCCCTGGCCAAGACGATTGAACGGGTGCTGCGGGATGCTGAGTATACGGCCGTACTCGCCCACACGGCCGAAGACGGTATCTCTCTGGCGCAAACAGAACGCCCCGATCTGATTTTGCTAGATGTGATGGTTCCCAGCATAGGCGGCTGGGCCGCCTGCCGCCAACTGCGCCAGTTTTACGACGGGAAAATCCTGTTTCTAACCGCCCTGGGCGATGTGAAAGATATCGTGCGCGGATTGGAGATGGGAGCCGACGATTACATCGTCAAACCGTTTAACCAGGCTGAATTATTAGCGCGGGTGAAAGCGCATTTGCGGCGGGCGCCGACGGCCGTTTCCCCCATCCATAAATTCGAGTCTGATAATGGTTCCTTGACCATTGATGTTGCCGCCCACACCGTTACGGTAAATCATCAACAGGTCGAACTGACCCCGCGTGAATTTGACTTGCTGACGGCCCTGGTCACAAACGCCGACCGCGTCGTCCCCACAGCCAAATTAGTCCAGCAAGCCTGGGGACTGACTGACCGGGATGCGGCCGACAATATCAAACCGTACATCCATTATTTACGCAGAAAAATCGAAACCGATCCCGCTTCCCCGCACTGGATTTTAACCGTGCGTGGAATTGGGTATCGATTTGCGACAAGTTAGAGGAAAGAGCGAGAGGAAAATGCGAGAGTGAGAGTCAGAGCTAGAGGAAAACGGCCTTCTCTAGTTCTGGCTCTGGCTCTGGCCACGAAAGTATGCAAGACAAACCCGATATTATACTTATTGTACTGGACACCCAGCGCGCCGACCGGCTGGGCTGTTACGGTCATCAGAAGGCCATCACCCCCAATTTAGACCAGTTTGCCCGGCAGGGCGTGTTGTTTGAGCAGGCGATTTCACCGGCCCAATGGACTGTTCCCAGCCACGCTTCCTTGTTCACCGGCCTTTACCCGACGGCGCACCAGGTCACACAATCCGCCCACAGCCTGAGTCCCGACCGGCCTCATCTGGCCGAGTCGCTGCGCCAACACGGGTACGAAACGATAGGCTTCTGCAATAACCCGCTGGTGGGAATTTTGAATAATGGCTTTAAGCGGGGGTTTGAGACATTTTACAATTATGGCGGCGCTATTCCCAGTGTGCCCCATAGTTCTAACCGCCTGCCCTGGCCGTTGGATCGCCTGGCCGAACAGTACACGCAATTTTTGCGCCGCATTTCGTATCCCATTCAAAACTTTTTCGGTCAATCAGATTTAGCCTTTCAACTGTCTTTGAATGCGTGGCTGACGCCGCTGTGGTCGAAGTTTGCCAATTTTAAGGGGCAAAATGCGCGTTCGGTGCAGGATGTCAGCCATTTTTTGCGCCAAAGGGACAAGCAGGGACCGGATAAACCGTTGTTTTTGTTCTTGAATTTGATGGAGACGCATTTGCCGTTTTGGCCGCCAGGTGAGTTTGTGGATAAGGTCATGCCTTATTTTCGGGAAAATGAGGCCGCGCGGCAGATTATGCATACCTGGAATCGGGAGGCGTTTCGCTGGGCCGCGCCGTTGGCGGCGCCTTTAGGCGAGTTGGAAAGCCGGGTTCTCAGCGACATGTATGATGCGGAGGTAGCGTACCAGGATGATTATTTGGGCGGTTTGCTGGGGATGTTGAACGGCCGTTCCCGTCGCCAAAACACCCTGGCCATCATTGTCGCCGACCATGGGGATGGGCTGGGCGATCACAACTATTTCGGACATGCCTTTGTGGCCTACCAGGAGTTGATCCACGTGCCGCTGTTGATGCAGTGGCCGCGGCGGATGCCGCAGCCAGATTGCATCCGCACGCCGGTCAGCGCGCGCCGTGTCTACCACACGATTATGGACGCGGCCGGCGCGCCGCCTGTGACTGACCTGGAAGTGGATGACGCCGCCCGGTTGACGTTGCTGCAAACGGTCAACGGCTGTGATCCTGAACAGCATACCGTCTACAGCGAAGTGTACCCGCCGCTCAATTTCGTCCGCGCCATTGAAAATCACCAGCCGGAATTGATTGCGCCTTATCGCTGTCTGTCTACGAGGCGGGCGGTTATCCAGCATGATGGCGACTCCCCCACGCGCAAACTCATCCATGTAGATGGCAAGCCGGATGAGCTTTTTGATTTGACGGCTGATGCGCTAGAATTACATGATAAAATAGATGAGATGGCGGCGGAAACGGCCGTTCTTGACCACAAGATAAAACAGATGACCCAGTCAGTCGAAAATCAGCGCGATAGCCTGACTGCTGGCGAGGCGGTTGATTTGGAAGATGAACGACTGCTGCAGCAGCTGCGCGGGCTGGGCTATGTAGATTAAAACCCACCGTTAGTAACCAGGAAGCATAATACGATGACCCAGATTCCACGAAAATACATTTTTTTACTTGTCGTTATTGTCCTATTCGCGCTCATTTGGTCAAAACTGCGCATAGTCGTATTTGTCGGCTTGTCTTTGTGGCAGGCCATACTGTTGTTTGGGGGAACGGCCGTTATTCTGTTCCTGATTATTGACCATTTAATCAACAAGTCTGATAAATAAATCACCAATGTACTTGTCAAATGGCAACTGACACGACACGAACTAAAAGAAGGAGTATAGATGTTAGATTCATTAACAATTGACCGGGTGGCCTTCACGCTGCCCATTGGGGATGGTTTTCCCATATTCTGGTACGGCATCCTGATCACCATCGGTATTGCCATCGGCGCCTGGTGGGCTGCCCGCGAAATCGAGCGGCGCGGCCAAAGCGTAGATGATTTGTACAACGGCCTGATCCTGGTTGTCTTTTCCGGTTATTTATTTGCCCGCCTCACCTACGTTTTGTTAGATGTCATTGATGGCGCTCGCTACAACTCATTCATAGATGTCATCAATGTCCGCGCTGGCGGCGTCAACATCCTCGGCGGTTTTGTCGGCGCCGTGGGGGTAGGGATAGTGTTTGTGCGTTGGCGTAGGCTCAAGTTTTGGCATTACGCCGATGTGGCCGGGCCGGCTTTGCTTATCGCTCAGGCGATCGGCCGTTGGGGTAACTTTATCAACCAGGAATTGTATGGCCCGCCAACCAATAAACCCTGGGGTATTCTCATTGACCCCATGTACCGCCTGCCGGAATTTCGGGAGTTAAGCGCAGAAACGCGCTTCCATCCTACTTTTCTTTATGAATCTCTGGCCTTATTTATCGGGTTTATTTTATTGACCTGGCTGAACCACCGCTATCGTGACCAATGGAAGCCGGGGACCTTATTCAGCCTCTTCCTCATCTGGTGGGGGGGAAATCGCGCCTGGATTGAATTTTTCCGACCCGACCAACCGGCCATTGGCAATTCGTTTATAACCTACTCGATGTTGGCGGCTGCTGGCCTTACTCTGGTGGGTATTTATCTGTTGTTGGTGCGTTATAAAAAATTACCTGATAAGGAGACACGCCGTCGCAGTAGGCGTGTTATCAAACCAAAACCGCGCCGCGATAAAGTCGCATAAGAACGAGATAAAATCAAGATTATTAAACCTCCGAGACTTCAAACCCTCGGAGGTTTGCTAAATCAAACATGAGGTGAATGATGCAGGTTAATGAGAAAATCGGCGGGTTAGCTTACACATTTGATGATGTGTTGTTAGCTCCCGGTTATTCGGAAGCGCTGCCGGCGGAGGTGGATTTGCGCACGCGGCTGGCGGCTGATTTGTACTTGAATGCGCCGGTTATGTCGGCGGCAATGGATACGGTCACGGAAGCGGCGATGGCGATTGCTCTGGCGCGGCAGGGCGGTATTGGGGTCATCCATCGTAATATGTCGCCGGAGGCGCAGGCGGCGGAAGTGGATAAGGTGAAACGCTCGGAAGCGGGCATGATTGTCGCGCCAATTACGCTGCGGCCAACAGCTACGCTGGCTCAGGCCGAATCTATTATGAGCCGCTATCATATTTCGGGGGTGCCGATTACAGATGACGGCGGGAAGCTGGTAGGTATTTTGACGAACCGGGATATTCGCTTTGTTGTGCCAGGATCACAACCGGTAGCCGATTTTATGACCAGCCAGAACCTAGTGACAGCCCCGGTGGGAACGACATTGACAGAGGCGAAGGAGATTTTGCACCGGCATCGGATTGAGAAGCTGCCGTTGGTGGATGCGGACGGCCGTCTCTTGGGACTCATCACCGTCAAAGACATCCTCAAAAAGCTGGATTATCCCCTGACGGCCAATGACAGGAACGGCCGTCTTCTTTGCGGGGCGGCCATTGGCGTGGGTGAAAAAGGGATGGCGCGTTTAGAACTGCTCGTCGCTGCCGGGGTTGATGTGGCCGTCATTGACACCGCGCATGGGCACACGATGCTTGTGCTGCAAATAATTGAAGCGGCTAAAAAACGGTTCCCCAACCTGCCGCTGATTGCCGGCAATGCGGCAACGGCTCAGGGGACGCGCGATCTTATCAACGCCGGGGCCGATGCCGTTAAAGTAGGCATTGGCGCGGGATCCATTTGTACCACGCGCATTGTCGCCGGAGCTGGGGTACCGCAGTTAACTGCCGTCCTCGAATGCGCCGCTGAAAGCCGCCAACACAACATCCCCTGCATCGCCGATGGCGGCATCAAATATAGCGGCGACATCGTGAAAGCTCTGGCTGCCGGGGCCGATGTCGTCATGCTTGGCTCCATGTTGGCCGGACTGGCCGAGAGTCCGGGGGACATCATTTTGTACGAAGGACGCCGCTACAAAGTATACCGGGGCATGGGCAGCCAGGGCGCGATGCAAGGGCATGGCGCCGACCGTTACGGCAGCGGCGTGCCCGCCAACGGCGAGCGCAAAAAATTGGTCCCCGAAGGTGTTGAGGGGCAGGTTCCCTACCGGGGCCAGATCAGTGACGTTATCTACCAGATGATGGGCGGGCTGCGTTCCGGCATGGGGTACGTGGGCGCGTCCAACCTGACTGAACTGCGCGAGAAAGCCCGCTTTATTCGCATTACGAACGCCGGTCTTTTAGAAAGTCACCCGCATGGAATTCTCATTACCAAAGAGGCGCCTAATTACCAAGCCAGACATTAACATTTGTGCTTGTCATCGACGGTTGAAAACCGCTGTCTGTCATAAAAAGTACGTTAAAGCGCACGGAAACGGTCATTCTTCAACCTGCTTCAGCAGGTTTCTTGTCTCAGCCGATGAATTCCATTCACTGGCTGGCGATCAGAGTATAGAATCGCCCTATCTACGAATAATTCGCCCAATAAACAGTTCAAAGTAGGGTATAATAATGGGATTATCGTTCAGGTAACTTGTCTGCGACTAAGCGGCAGGCAGTCTATTACCATTTAGGAGTTTTCAGTATGGCAAAACGTAAGGTGGAGCTGACGGAAGAACAAAAGCTAAGAAATGCAGCAATCTTGGACAGGTTAGAGGCAGAGCGTCAGCGCCTTGTTGAAGAAACCCGCGCCTTGCAGCAGCAAACCAAAAGAAAACCAGGACGCAAGCGTAAAAGTCAGTACGAATATATAACGGAGGAAGAATAACAGGGTATCTACCGAACGGCGGCCGGAGGACATGGGCCGAAACAGCTGGTAATCGTTACATTTTGTGGATTGAATCGTGCAGTTATGTGGGACAAGTTCTTTCCGGGTTGGCGGATAAGGGTTGTATAGTTGGTTTCATTTTTTCTGAGGGAGAAATAAAGCCGCCGCGGCGGCAATGAGGGGTAACACGGCCGTTCCCTGCAACGCTACAGCCAGGCTCGATTGATCGGCCAGGACCCCCAAAATAGCGCTGCCAATTGAACCGCTAAAAAACATAAAACCTAACGCCAGCCCGGAGGCCATGGCCCGTCGCCCCGGTAGGAGCGACTGAACCATCAATACCAGGATGCTGTGTGGCATACCGCCGAAAAAACCGGCCAGACAGAGCAGCGCAAAACGGAAGGCGCCGGCGGCCGGAATAAAGAAATATATCGGCAGAATTGACCCCAGTGCGCCTAACACGATGACCCATTTACCGGCAATTCGGTCACCCAGCGCCCCTCCCAGAACGCCGCCCACGGCCGAACCCAGCATCCATAACCCGCTCAACCAGCCGACATATCCTGGGGCATACCCAATCTCGGTAAACAGCTTGGGCGCGAAATTGCTGACGCTAACGCTGACCGTGCTGCCCATCATGATAATAATCGCCAATAAAAAGCTGTGCATCTGGAATGTGGTCCCTGGCGTTGGCCGCTGCCGGGGGGGAATAGCGGAGGCTGCGGTTGGCGCGGCGTGCATGTGGCGGCCTAACCACTGCCAGCTGCCCATGAATGCGGTTGAGGCTAACAGAGGCAGGATCAGATAACCGGGACGGCCGAACTGCCCCAGCATAATCCCGGTCAAAATTGGCCCGATGAACAGCCCCATCTGGCCGGACATGAAGAATATAGAGGTGGCCCGTGTGCGGTGTGTGTCGCTAATTTGGCTGGCTACCATTGTGCCGGTTGGGTGGAATGCGCCGGAACCAAGCCCCGCCATTGTCAAGGCGATCAGGGCTGGCCAATCCCCGGCCAGTGCGGCCAGCCCGTAAAACAACATCATCCAACCCATGCCGCCTATCACCAGCCAGCGTGGGCCGACACGGTCGGCCAGACTGCCGAAAAGAGGCTGGGATAAGGAACTGCCGACGTTGTACAGCAGCAGGGCGATGCCTACCTGAGCGTTGGTCAGCCCCAGGCTCACCGCCAGGATTGCTACCAGCAGCGTGCGGCTGCTGTTTAGCGTATCCACAAAAAAATGGGTGATGGCAACGGCCCAATACGGCCGTTCCCGCAAAAAACCAGGTTGGACAGTGGTCATACCGTTATACCTCGTTAACGTCAAAGTAAGGGTTCTGTAAGAAAACGGACTTACAATCAGCTAAGTGTATCTGGTATTTTCCATTTCCCCATATAATGGTTGGAAAACCCTGCCAGGGCATCCTCCCGGAGGGTTAATCGTTACGTCGGAAACTTTGCAAACACTTAGCTCGACTTTGTACAAAAGTAGCCAAAGCTACAAAGGTAGAATAAGCTGTAACCAAACCACCACGAGAGGTCACAAATGCTTATTCTACCTGAACCAATTATGACATTGTTAATACCATTTAAGCCACTTTCCCGGCAACCAACTTGGGTTAAAGCACAGATACTGTTCATCGGTGCTATCTTAGCCACCGGAAAACGAA
>JAJRYT010000148.1 GCA_024275635.1 Chloroflexota bacterium
ATTATCTGGAAATATTTCTGATTTCGAATTTTGTACAAAGTCGAGCTTAGGGCACGTTCGTTTATAACTTTGGCGTTTGAAAAATTGTAACCAGGTAATTGGTAACTGGTAATTACCCAATTACTCAATTACCAATTACCAGCAAACTGCAAAGTTAATTTTGAACGAACCCTTACTATCTGCTGGCCGCCGTTTCTTGTTTTTGCTTGATCTCTTGTCGCTCGCCGCATTGGGTACATTCGGCCGTGTCTTTGTTAATTTGGACGACTAATCCGTTACAAACGCGGCAGGGTTGGGGCAACGGCCGTTTCCAACTTGTCCAATCACATTCCGGGTAATTGGCACAGCCATAAAACACCCGGCCTTTGCGCGTCTTCTTTTCCACCAGATCGCCGCCATCATTGGGGCAGGTTACGCCAACTTTGATGAGAATCTGTTCCGTGTGGCGGCATTTGGGGAAATCGCTGCAGCCAATGAAACGGCCGTATCGCCCTTCCCGGTACACCAGCGGCCTACCGCACAAAGGACAATCCCGGCCCACCGGCTCAACCTCGCGCTTCAAATTAATTTTAGGAATAGCCGCATCTGCTTTTTCCAAATTGCGTGAAAAGCGCTCATAAAAACCGCTGATAACAGGAACCCATTCCTTCCCGTTGGCTATCTCATCCAGTTCGCTCTCCATCCGGGCTGTGAAATCAGCCGAAAGGATATTGGGGAAATGCTCCACCAGTAAATCATTGACCAGCGTGCCTGTTTCGGTGGGGATGAGCCGCCGTTTTTCACGATCCACGTAGCCGCGTTTTTGAATGGTAGATAAAGTTGCGGCATAGGTGCTGGGACGGCCGATTCCCTGTTCTTCCATCACCTTCACCAGGGTCGCTTCAGAAAAACGGGGCGGGGGTTGTGTAAAATGCTGTTCCGGCAGCAGCCGCAGCATATCCACCACGCCCCCCTGCCGCAAATCAGACGGAACCGGATTATCGCCCACATCATCGGGGCGATCTTCCGGCTTTGTCTCTTCATACAAGGCCAGAAATCCGGCAAAGCGTAAAGTGGAGCCAGTGGAGCGGAAGAGATACGGCCGTTTCTTGGCGGCAACGCCCTTATCGCCGGCCCAAATATCGGCCGAGACCGTATCATAAACAGCCGCAGCCATCTGGCTGGCCACAAACCGCTCCCAAATCAACTGGTACAGTCGGTATTGATCACGCGAAAGGTGCTTTTTAATGCGTTTAGGTGTGCGTATAACCGAAGTCGGCCGTATCGCTTCATGCGCTTCTTGCGCCGCCTTCGCCTTTGTCTTGTAAACGGGGGGCTTGGCCGGAACGTAATCAGCGCCAAATTTCTCATGAATAAACGCCCGCGTTTCCCCCTGCGCTTCTTTGGAAACATTGACGCTGTCGGTTCGCATATAGGTGATCAACCCTACCGAATCTGGCTCGCCGACGTCAATCCCTTCGTAAATCTGCTGGGCAATTCGCATCGTTTTACTGGCGCCGAAGTTAAGTTTACGCGATGCTTCTTGCTGCAAAGTGCTGGTTGTGAACGGAGCTGCCGGGCGGCGCGTGCGCGTTCCCAGGCGCACATCCCCGACTGTCCATTCGGCCTTTTCCAACGCATCCAGGTGGGGGGAGACGTCTGCCTGGGATGAAAGCTGCGGTTTTTTGTTTTTGAATTTGTGGAATTTGGCGATGAAAAACGGCCGTTCCTGTGTATCGGCAAACTTTTGCTGACTCAATGCCGCGTCCAGAGTCCAATACTCCTCCGGCGTGAAATTATCAATCTCCCGCTCCCGTTCCACAACCAGCCGCACCGCCACCGACTGCACCCGGCCGGCCGACAAACGGCCGCGCACCTTGCGCCACAACAGGGGACTCAGCTTATAGCCAACCAAACGGTCTAAAATGCGCCGGGCTTGCTGCGCGTCCACCTGGGCCATATCAATCTCGCGCGGGTTCTCAAAAGCCGCCTGAATGGCCGGCTTCGTTATCTCCTGGAAAACAACGCGCTTCGTCCGCGCCGGATCCATTTCCGCCGACTCCAACACATGCCAGGCAATCGCTTCCCCTTCCCGATCCAGGTCAGTCGCCAGGTAAATTTCCTTGGCCTTGGCCGCCGCCTCTGTCACTTCCTTCACAACTTTACGTTTATCGTTGGGCACGCGATACTCCGGCTTAAATCCATTTTCCACATCCACGCTCAAACGGGATCTGAGCAGATCGCGCACATGGCCAACACTCGATTTAACCGTATAACCACGTCCCAGATAGCGGCCAATCGTCTTCGCTTTTGCCGGGGACTCGACAATAACCAGCTTGCCGCGCCGGCGCACAGCGGGGGCTTTCGACTTCTTTTTTGCTGTTGAACGCTTCTTTTTAGCCGTCTTTCCTGTTTTGCGGGAACGCGGCTGTATTTCCGGTTTAGGCAGACTATCATGGGCCGGTGTGCGCCCCGGCTTGTAAATAGTCCCCGCACACACAGGGCACGTCCCTCGTGTGCCCGGGGTTCCATTGGCGGCCCATTTCGCTTCCGGTTCCTGGATCGGCCGTTTTTCTTTACACTTAAAACAATACCCAATTAACTGCGAGTCACTCATAAATATTTCCATCAGGAAACAGTCGGTTGTAAGCGACTGTCTCCTTATCAATTTAACTATATGATTCTAAATCAGTGCCTTCAAAGTCGTTGACGACTTGCTTGACCAGCGGAATGCTGTCTTTGTGAACAACCAGGATCGCATCCTCGGTGTTTACAACGACAACTCCGGCGACGCCGACGGTCACAACTAACTTACCCGGTTCGTAATTATAAACCAGGCAGTCCTGAGAATGCGCGGTCACAACCAATCCTTTGGTCACATTGGCGGTCAAATCCGGGTTGATTGCTTCCTTCAAGGCATATAATGTGCCGGGATCGCTCCAGCCCATCTCGCTGTGTAACACCAATGCCTGGGCCGGATCTACATGGGTCAAAATGGCGTCGTCAAAGCTGATGACGTCTAGTTGGGGGTAAACGGCCGTTAAAACAGTGTCATAACCTGGCTGCCCAATCGCCGCCTCGATTTGACTCAACAACAGCCACATCTCTGGCTGGCGCTGTTGATAAAGCTGGCGTACAAACCCCAGCGTGGTCACAAAATACCCAGTATTCCATACATGTGTTTGCCCGGCAAACATGCGTTGGCAGTCGGCCAGGGGGGGCCGGTAGGTTAACGAATCAAACTGATAGTAAGGCTGGCCATTAATTGCGCCAACTTGTTGGCCCAATCCCAGCCAGCCCAAATTCTCGTTGGCAAAGCGGGGCGTTTCGCCGATGAAAAGGATGTTAGCCCGTTTTTGCTGCAGTAATTTTTCGGCCGTAGCCATCACCTTTAGAAAATTGGGGACTTGATCCATGTAATTATCGCCCCACAAAATGGCGATTGGTTCAGCATCTTGCCGCCCAGCCGGGGTAGCATGCGCCAGATGGGCCATTGCCAGCCCTACAGCGGCCGCCAGATCGCGCCGGGCTGGTTCGCCGATGATGTTGGCTGGGGGCAGCTGCGGTAACTGCTCCTGAACAAGTTCGATATATTTTCGGTTGGTGGAAATGTAAATATTTTCCGCGCCATAAGCAGCCAATACCCGGTCAACCGCTAATTGCAGGGTTGATTGCGCACCCAGAATGGGTTCAAACTGCTTGGGCGATTTTTGACGGCTGATAGGCCATAAACGGCGGCCTGATCCACCGGCAAAGATAACGATTTTCATGTGACTCCTCAGTTTTTTATTAGGGTGTGCTCCGTGTTCCGTATTCCGTATTCCGTGTTCCGTATTCCGTATTCCGTTTACGGTTCACGGTTTACGGTTCACGGCTTACGGCTTACGGCTTACGGATTTCACTTCGTACACTGGCCCGTCCTCGCGGATGCGGGCATAGTTCATCCCGCCCACTTGTTGGACGATGCCTTTGAGTTCCATCAACGTTAAGGTGCTGCTCACCAGGCTGGAAGCCATGCCGGTAGCGCGGCTTAACTCGTCAACATGAATGGGCTGCGCCGTTAAGTGGGCCATCAAGGCGGCTTCTTCGGCGGATTCGGGCAAAGCAAGCTGAACGGCCGTTTTCTCGGCCACCATCGTCAAATTCAACTCTTCCAACACGTCGTCCGCGCTGAGAAGCAGCTTGGCCCCTTGCTGAATAAGCCGGTTTGGGCCGCGGCTGACCGGACTGTTGATGTTTCCGGGCACGGCAAATACCTCACGGTCCTGCTCCAGCGCAAATTTAGATGTAATCAATGCGCCACTGCGTTCGCCGGCTTCAACCACAATCACGCCTAAAGACAACCCACTGATGATGCGGTTGCGCGGCGGAAAGTTTTTGGCGTCCGGCGGCACGCCCAACCCATATTCTGATAACACCGCGCCTTGCCCATCCAAAATCTGATTAACCAATCGCCGGTTTTCGGCCGGGTAGATGCAATCCAGGCCGGAACCGAGGACGGCAATCGTTCGCCCGCCGGCATCCAGCGCAGTTTGGTGGGCAATGGAATCTATGCCCCGCGCCAGCCCACTAACAATGGTAACATTGTTACGGACTAAGCCAGTCACCAGATCGCGGGTTACTTGACGGCCGTAACTGGTTAACCGCCGCGTACCCACAACAGCAACTGCCCAGCAGTCAGCCTCTCTTAGCGCGCCGTGTACATAAAGCAGCGGCGGCGCATTGGGAATCTCGCGTAAATATGGTGGATACGCCGGCGAATCCCACGTCAGCAAGTTGGCGCCAGCGGCCTCCACTTGGGCTAAACAAGCGTCCAAATCTAACTCCGCGCGTGTGGCCGCAAAGCTTTTAATTGCTCGCTTGTCAAAACCAATTTTCTGCAGTTCAAACTCGGTGGCGCGCCAGGCATTGTCCAGGCTGCCGAAGTACCCGATCAGGGCCTGCACCTTGGCCGGGCCTATGCCCTTCACCAAGTTGAACCCCAACCAATATTTCAGTTCGGACATGAAACGAGCATACAGGCAAGTTTGCGAGATGGCAAATTTGCGAGCTGGTAAGTTTTCCGTGTCCTATCATTCCTTCTCCGGTAAGCGCCTGACTAAGGCATTTGGAAATCCGATTTCTCGGAGAAATCGGATTTCTTCGCGCAACTTGAAAATTTTCCATTCCTGAGCGCGTTGTAAATCGTTTGGGCGCACAGCTAGGTAAGAAAATAGAACTGTTGGCGCGTTTAATTTCCCGGAAACTCTGGAGTTTCCGGAAAAGCGAGCGCACCTACAAATCCCTATAAACCCCCTATAAATTTTGTGAAATGTGTTGCAAAATGACGCGAGCTTCATTTGGCGCGCTTTCAGTTGGAGGCGCTGGAAGGAGGGCAAATACGCCGGCAGTTTGATAAGCCAGTGCGTCAGGTCGTGGATATCCGCGACCTGACGGCCGGGATGGACGCCGGTTATGAGTCGTTCTTCCTGGCCCGTTGGGACGAGGCAATCAAGTCATGGCGCAGCGTGCCCACAACGGTACACCAGGCCGATGGCTTGTTGAGCGCCGAAATCAACCACTTTTCCGAATTGGTCGGTTGGGGTCAGCCCCACCCGTTGGACGCCGTCTTGGGTTCCCCCGGCCGTGTCTGAATTTAGCGGCGCGGCGACCTATTCGTATCCCATAAACATCCCACCCGGACGTAATGGTCTGCAGCCGAGCCTGACATTGGCCTACTCCAGCCGCGCGTTGGACGGCCGTATTCATAAGATCACTTATCTTAACCACCCGTTCCTGCCTCTTAGGTTTCAATAGATGACCTCCTAAGAGTAGAATGGTTCATATCGGTGAACTAAATCTACTCAATAGGAGGCATCAAATGATTGACGAAATCACTCATTTTGTCA
>JAJRYT010000149.1 GCA_024275635.1 Chloroflexota bacterium
CCGTTGAAAACGGGTTGAAATGCGCTCAAACCGGGTCTTTAGCGCGTTTCAACGCACTTTTTGTATTAGATGTGGATTTCCAATCCACTAATTGTAAAGATGATTTTGTCAAAAATGAACCACGCCGAGAATTGTAACGAGCCGGGAGCAGTCAGGCAACTGGCGGCTCGCCTGGAGGAAGTGGGAAGTTAACCGGTTTGTTCGTTATCGAGCGAAGAATCGGCAAGTTGATCCTTGTCTTCTGGGCATAATACAGGATAAACTTAGTACAATATGCCCTATTTAACAGTCAACAAACAACGAATTTTTTACACATCCAAACGAGGAACACCGGAAGCGCCCAACATCATTTTGGTACACGGCGCCGGCAGCAGCCATTTAGGCTGGCCGGCGGAACTGCGGCAGTTGCCGGATTATGCTGTCTATGCGGTGGATTTGCCGGGACACGGCCGTTCCGATCCGCCCGGCCGTGACAACATCACCGCCTACTGCGACAGTCTGGACGCCTTCATCGCTGCCCTAAAGCTAGACAATGTGGTCCTCATCGGCCACTCCATGGGCGGAGCTATTGCCCAAATGATGGCGCTGCGCCATGCGGAAAAAGTGGCGGGGCTTATCCTCATCGGCACGGGCGCGCGCCTGCCTGTATCGGAGATGATTTTGAGCCAGGCGTTAACCAATTTTGCAACGACTATTGATTTTATCAACAGGTACGCCTGGGCGCGCGGCACACCGGATTCTCTGATCGAAGCCGGCCGTAAATTGATGAGTGACTCTAAGCCCCACATCCTGCATGGCGATTTTGTGGCCTGCAACACGTTTGATATACAAGAACGGCTGTCCCCAATTGATGTGCCGGCGCTGGTCATTGCCGGTTCCGTGGACATGATGACGCCTTTCAAATTAGGCCGGTTTCTCGCCGATAACATCCCTGGCGCGCAGTTGGTCGTTATTGAAGGCGGGGGACATATGATGATGCTGGAACAACCGGGCCTGGCGGCAACGGCCGTCACTAGGTTCCTGCAAGAAAAATTCGCGTTTCCGCAGCAAAACTAAATGCTTAAGCGCTTCCTTAATGGACAGCAACTATAACCATTAGAAATCATCCAGTTATTAGTTACCGGTTATTGGTTATCAAAATCAGACCAATAACAAAGAACCAATGTAACATCCCAAATAGGAGATAACGAAAATATGAAAACAGCACTTGTTTGTGGCGCTGGTGGATTCATCGGCGGCCATCTGGTAAAAAAGTTAAAGCGTGAAGGGTTTTGGGTGCGCGGGGTAGACATTAAAGCGCATGAATTTGACCCCACGGCCGCCGATGAATTTTTGCTTTTAGACCTGCGCCAGGAAGCCGACTGCCGGGAAGCCCTTACCTTGAACAATGGCACATTTGACGAAGTATATCAATTAGCTGCCGATATGGGCGGGATGGGTTTCATTCACTCGGCCGAATGTGACATCATGCACAACAGCGCCTTGATCAACATCCACATGACCCATCATGCTTCCCAACTGGGCGTCCCCCGCTATTTCTTTTCTTCATCGGTTTGCGTGTACCGGGATATGCAGCCGGGCGAACCGGAGATGACAGAGGCGGAAGCGGTTCCGGCCAATCCGGACAATGAGTACGGCTGGGAAAAACTGTATGCTGAACGAATGGCTCAGGCTTACCAACGGAACCGGGGTATGACAGTGCGTATTGCTCGCTTTCAAAACTGCTATGGGCCATATGGCACCTGGACTGGGGGACGTGAAAAAGCGCCGGCCGCCATTTGCCGTAAAGTAGCGGAAGCGGAGGATGGGGGCACGATTGAGGTTTGGGGGGATGGCACGGCCGTTCGCTCCTACACCTACGTCAATGACATGGTAGACGGCATTTACAGGCTCATGCACTCCGACCTGGAGGGGGCGGTCAACATCGGCTGCCCGCAATATGTCACCGTTGATGAATTAGTGGAAACTGTCGCCGCCGTCTCCGGCAAAACAATCCACATTAAACATATTGATGGCCCTGTGGGCGTCCATTCCCGCAACTTCAGCAACGAACGCATTTATTCCACCGACTGGCGCGCTCAATACATGCTAAAAGATGGCATTGCCGAAACTTACTCCTGGATTGAAGAGCAGGTAAAACAGCAACAAAAAGTTGGCGTATAATCATCTGAAACAAACCGGCGAGATTTAGCTAGAAACCTCGCCGGTAAACTCGCTTCCACCAGAAATGGCAGGCATGAGGTGAACGGTATCGTTTTCATGTAAGATGTAGTCAGGTGGGGCAAGACGGCCGTTTACCACCAAAAGCAGCGCTTCCAACGGCAGACTAATTTCCAGGCGGGCCAGCAGCGCCCGGACAGTGCTGTTTACAGGCACATCCATATCCAGGCGGCTGCGCAACCCTTCCGGTGTTGGCATCTGTAAAACCGTATGCAGATGAACTGTAATTTGCATCAACTAACAGTCTCATTCCTCAAAAATGCTGTCCATTTCCGCTTCTGGCACATCAAAGACGGCATTATGCGGCGGCAGCGGCTCCTGCGTCATCCACTCCGGCAGACGGTCATCGGCGGCCGTAAACCCGGCGCGGCGGTTAAATTCACGCTCAAGCTGCACACTTTCCTTGCCCAACTGCCGCAAAAAGCCTTCATCCACTGCCCAACCATAGCGGCTGTTCAGCAGCGCTGGAACGACCTGCGGATCCGCGCCAAAACCGAAACCGGCAAAAATGCACGCCCCCAGCGAGTCATACCCGGCCATCGCATATTGCGCCCCGCGCGATAATGCCACCTGCCCTTCAGGGCTAAGGTGGTCCACTTTGGCCCGAATGGTCAGCCCGCAGGTGTGGTCGGCGCCCTGCGGCGAGGTGGCGTAGGTGACACCCGTCCCCTTGATGGCGCGGGGATCGTAAGCCGACAAAGCCTGTCCTTTCACTACCGGAACACGAGTCACCCCCAATACCGGTCCGGTAACGGCCGCACCATTCCCCAATACGCGCCCCAACGGCGTCCCCTGGCGAATTTCCTGCACCAGTTCCAACGCACGTTTGGCGTCGCCAAAGGCCATCAAGCCGGCTTCGGCGGCCACGCCCAGGGCTGCGCCAATCTCAATCGTGTCCAGGCCCAGGTCATTCACTTCGTAATTCAAACGGGCAATGTCGTCCAGGGCATCAATCGCCAGGTTGGAACCCATCAAGCCAATCGTCTCATATTCCAGGGGGGAAACTTTGGTGTCGCCGTCAATCGAAACGTAGATGTTGGAACTTTGGATGGTGCAGCCGGCCATACAGGCATGGGACGTCTCGCATCCTTTATCACTGCCATCCAGCAGCGTCTGGCGCAATGTTTCGGCGGAAATCGCTTCCAGCCCCTCAAATTGGCCCTGCGAGAAGTTGCGGGTGGGCAGTGCGCCAAAGGCATGCGCCATGCGGGCGATGGCCGCCGTCCCATACTCTTTGTAAATGGCGGTTTGCGGGTGACCCATTAACGCCTTCGTGTATGCCTTGCGCGCCTGCTTGAACCCATCTGCATCCGTCAATGGCGGTTTTTCGCCGCCGCTGCCGTCAAATACAATCGCTTTCAAACCCTTTGATCCCATCACAGCCCCCAGGCCGCCGCGCGCTGCAATCCGGGAAGGAACCTTATCTTTGTCCAAATTTTGGATGCCGGCCCCGGCCAGCTTCATTTCGCCGCCGGGGCCAATCAAGGCAATGGCGACCTTTTCGCCATACTTTTCCAGCAGCGGTGGGGCGGCCGCATATACGCCCAAACCGGCCAATTCGTCGGCGCGGTCAAAGCGAGCGCCGCTGGCGCTGAGATGCAGCGCCCACCAGCCCGGCTCGTCTGGCTGACCCTCAATAATGAGCGCTTTCATCCCCAGTAAAGCGATTTGCATACCGGTTCGGCCGCCGGCGTTGGATTCTTTGGCGCCGCCGGTGAGGGGGCTTTTCGCGCCAATCGAGATGCGGTCGCAGCTGGAAAGCGTATGCCCCACCAGCAAACCGGGGGCGAAAATGAGCTTGTTGTGGGGGCCAAGCGGATCGCATGTGGTGGCAACATCATCAACCAAAATACGGGCCAACAATGCCCGCCCGCCCAACGGCTGCCACGCTGCCGGAACCGGTTCTTTGGAAAGGGTTTGAGAGCGCGCATTGACACGCCACACGGAAAAGAATTGGCGATGTTCAGCGGACATGGTTCGGTTGGACATATATTTCTCCAAACAACGGATGACTGATTATTTTGGGTCTTCAGGAATTCAGGGAATAATTGCTCATGCGTTATATGTTATGCGTGATATTTTTCTGGTAGCGCATGGCGTATGAAATAGCGTAAACCCCACGAATTCCCAAAAAGCCATTATTTTAATGACCAGATACGGATTTTTTTATCGGCAGCGCCGGCGGCAAACCATTTCCCATCGGGGGAAAAGGCCAGGCCATTCACAACTTTGGTTGTAACCGACAGTTCCGCCTGTAACTGCCAATCGGCAACTGAATAGAACTGCACTTTGCTTTCGAGGCTCACGGCCATTATTTGTTCATCGGGAGAAAAGGCAAGGCCGCGCGCGCCGGGGGTTTGGGGCTTAAAAGTACGGGTCTCCTGCCAGGAAGCTGTCTCCCAATATTTGATGGTTTGTTCGTAGCCCATGGAGACCAGGAAACGGCCGTCATCCACAAACCGCAACGATCCCACGGCAATTTCATGCCCGGACAACGTGCCGATTGGCTCCCCACCCGGCAGGGAATACAACCAGATGTCGTCGCCCAGCCCCGCCGTTGCCAATGTTTTTCCATCGGGGGAGATGGCAATCGAAGCCAGATTTTTCCGGCTCACTTTGATGCTAACGACCGGCTCACCGTCGAGCGACCAAACGGCAACACGACCGCCATACGACGCCGCGGCTACGAAACGGCCGTCTCGCGCAATCTGCACCCCGGCCACTGTTTTCTTCCGGTCCTGCAAAGTGTGCAACACTCTCCCCTCCGGAAACGACCACAACTTCACCGTCTGGTCTGTCGAACCCGTTGCCAGAATTCGCTCATCTGGCGATAAAGAAAAACAGTTCACACTATTGGCATGTTCATCGAGCAGCCCGGCCTGAGTCCAATCGCGGGCAGACCACAGCTTCACCTGGTTATCCATGCCCGCCGAGATTAACAGTTGGCTATCGGCTGTAAATTGCAGCCCCAATACATAACTGTCATGCGCTTCAAAAACAATTGGCTTTTGCATCTTGTCCGAATCCTTCCGGCTCCTGATCTACTTTGTGCCATGCACCGCTGACAAATTCAGTTCGACTCCTGGGAAAATGAACAATACATAGCGCGGTAAACTGCATTGGCGCTTAGCTCGACTTTGTACATTCCTAACAGATTGCTTCCAAACCGTACTCGACCGCGTGGGTTTGTATTCAAATAATATTTGCATGTCACTCTTTTTATGCGATGTTCAAATATTCGTACTCGAGTAAAGTTGCATTGA
>JAJRYT010000150.1 GCA_024275635.1 Chloroflexota bacterium
TACTCGAGTAAAGTTGCATTGACTAAAATCAGATTCTCACTCTGGTTACAAAATTATCTGGAAATATTTCTGATTTCGAATTTTGTACAAAGTCGAGCTAAGGGTTCGTTCAAAATTAACTTTGCAGTTTGCTGGTAATTGGTAATTGAGTAATAATGAATAACCAAGAACCTCAAATAAGCATCTCAATCGAGGCGTTTGGCCCAATCGGTTAATGTAGCCGGCTCACGCCCCAGCAGGCAGCGCAGGATTGTCGCATTTCCCACCAACCCATAGGCAGCATAGTAACGAAACATTTTCAGCAGTGTGTCAACTGCATAAGGCGACAAACCGGCTGCCTGCGCATTTTTCCGCCAGGTCTGCAGATCGATTTCCCGCACGGTAATGATACGGCCGTTCACCTCCCCCAACAGCCGCGCCACATCCAACTGTGATAGCGGCGCGGTTCCCACCAATTCATAAGTCGCCCCCTCATGTCCCGGTTCTGTCAAAACAATAGCCGCCGCTTCGGCCACATCGGCCAAATCAATCAGACTAATCCTGGTTTGCACCGGATAAGGCGTGGCATGGATGCCGCTTTGTACAACGGTTTGCCAATCTATGTTTTGCATGTAAGCCGTCGGCTGCAAAATGGTGAACGGTAATTGGCGCTCAAAGAGCATCGCTTCAACACGAAGCTTGTGCCAGTGATGGGGCATCAATTCCGTCTGTGGATGCAGAACCGAGTGATAGACAAAGTGAGCCACACCAGCCTGGCGAGCGGCGGCTGTTGCCAGACGGCCGATTTCTATTTCGGCTGCGTGCATGTTGGGGCAAATATGATACACCTTGTCCATGCCGGTCAGCGCCCATTCCCAGTCGGCGGCGCGCGTCATGTCGCCCACAATTGGCTCTGATGTACCGGGAATGGCGCTATGACGCCGTAAGAACGGCCGTACCGTCACCCCCCGCCGCACCAATGCCGCGATGACGGCCCGCCCTGTCTTGCCGCCTGCGCCAGTCACTAACACGTTCATGGTTCCACCGTCCGATTTGGCGCTAAAACGGCGCCCGCGCGCATGAAACCGGCCCAGGCTTCGGCGCCGGAACTGTGACCGATGGCTTGAATTTTGGCCGGCGCATCGGTACGGCCGTTTGCTAATTCATGCCAATGAAACGTCGCTTCCCCGGCAGCGGCGGCGCGTAAAAAAGCGGCGGAGAGGGTGGTGGTGTGGGGAACGGCCGTTTCCACAATCAAATCCATCCATTCCCGCCGCGGGTACCAGACCCACAGTCCATACAAAACCCCCATCAGCACATCATCCCCCGTCGGCGTCAGCCCACTGCCGCGTCCGGCCAGGCCATGTGCGCCCCGCCGAACGGCCGTCTCATCCCCAGCGGCAATGCCCCACAGCAGCGTCTGCAAATGTTTCTCGATGACGGCCGCCAACGGCGGCGGCGGTTGCGGCAGAGAAACAGCCCGCAATTTGGCCCACTGCGGGCGCGGCTGCCAGACGGCCGCCCGGCTGCAATCAATCGTCAATGAGCCGATAGTCAACAGTCGGGCCGCCGCGTCAACCTGAACCGGCCAACGCAACGCCAGGCGCGGCCGGAAATCATCCGCCAAGATCATGGTAAACGGCCCGGAGCCGACGGCCGGCGTCGCCAGGGAGATGACGTCGCCCCGTTCATCCACCAAGTTACACACCTTGTCAAACAGGTGAAGGATGCGGGAGGAACGGCCGTTTGCCAGCCAGTCCCGAACCCGCGGCGTTATTTCAAGACAACGTACCATACACACACCTGAAAATATTTCGACACGAATGGCACGAACTTCACGAATGCAGAGCCTGCCGGAATTCGTGCCATTCGCGCCATTCGTGTCAAACAAACACACCCCTACCCCCAAACAAACCAATCAAAACAGATGCACGCTAACGGGCAATGTTGGTATAATTCTACCCAATAATGCGAAATCGCGTCCCACTTCATAAGAATATACCCAATTAAACCAACCTCCGGGAGGTTTCAAGCCTGACTGCAACCGTTACAGGCAACTCTCAGAGGTTCATTTACAGGGATAAACGCGCGGCCAAGCCGCGCCACGAAGGATGAAAATTCATAATTCATCCTTCATAATTCAATTTTCAGGACAGCAGCCTATGAAACCAGCTCCATTTGAATACATCGCTCCCCAATCACTGGCCGAAGCGCTGGATGTGATGGATCAATATGGCTACGACGCCAAACTGTTAGCCGGTGGACAAAGCCTCATCCCCGTGATGAACTTTCGCCTGGCCCAGCCGGCCGTCATCGTTGATTTGAACGGCGTGTCCGAATTGGCCCGGCTCAGCGCCAACGGCGACGGCGGCCTGCATATCGGCGCTATGGTGCGGCACAGCCAACTGGAACACAGCCCCACCGTCGCCGCCAAAGCCCCCCTCGTCGCCGAAACCATGCCCCACGTCGCCCACCCCCAAATCCGCAATCGAGGAACCATCGGCGGCAGTCTGGCCCACGCCGACCCGGCGGCCGAATTACCGGCGATCATGGTCGCTTTGCAGGCGCGGTTCCGGTTGCAGCGGATGGGCGGCGAGCGTTGGGTACACGCCGTCGATTTTTACCAGGCGTTGTTCACCACCGCCCTGGAACCGGAGGAGATTTTGGTAGAGATCGTCGTCCCGCCCCTGCCGGCCCACACCGGGTACGCCTTCCACGAAGTCGCCCGACGGCACGGCGATTTTGCCCAGGCGGGCGCGGCCGCGCTGGTCACGCTGGATAAGCGCGGCGTCTGCCGGGAGGCGCGGCTGGTTTACCTCAACGTCGGCAACATCCCGGTGCAGACCCAAGAAGCCGCCGCCGCATTGGTTGGCGCAACGCCTACCCCGGACTTAATCAAAGCGGCGGCGCAGACAGCGGCGCAAAAGGAGATTGACCCGGCGGGCGACATTCACGCCTCGGCCGATTACAAACGACATCTGGCGGCCGTATTGGGCCAACGCGCCCTCCAGCAGGCCGTCACCCGCGCCAAAGAAAGTTGGGCATCATGAAAAAACAGACCATCCACGTCACCATAAATGGAACTGAATACACAAAAACAATCGAACCCCGCCTTTTGCTGAGCGACTTCCTGCGCCACGAACTGGGTCTGACCGGCACGCACGTCGGCTGTGAGCATGGCGTCTGCGGCGCTTGCACCATCCTGTTCGACGGCGAACCGGTCCGCTCCTGCCTGATGTTTGCCGTGCAGACAGACGGCCATACCCTGCAAACAGTGGAAGGATTGGGCACGCCGGATAAGCTGCACCCGCTCCAGGAAGCCTTTCACGAGGCGCACGGGCTGCAATGCGGTTTTTGCACGCCCGGCGTGTTGATGACGCTAATCCCCTTTTTAGAGAAGAACTCCGACCCGACGGAAACAGAAATCCGGGAGGCGATCTCGGGTAATTTGTGCCGCTGCACCGGCTACCAGCACATCGTGGACGCGGTAAAAATCGCGGCGCATAAAAACACTGACACGAATTAGATGGCTTTTTATTCATACGGTTTGTGACAAAAAACAGGATAAGTCCCAATAGGAATGAGAGAAAACATGAATTTCGATGAAAAAGTTGATCGCAGTAATTATCCAACGCTGAAATTGAGCAAGGTTTTTCTTTCTGACCATTTTGGGAACGCAGATGCGTTTCCGATGTCGGTAGCCGACATGGACTTCAAAGCGCCCCCGTCTGTGATCGAGGCATTGCAGAAACGCGCCGCGCATGGGATTTATGGGTATGAATACAAGCCAGAAACTTATTTTGCCGCGCTTACGGCCTGGTATCAGAACAGGTATGGATGGGAAATAGACAAACAGCAGATTGAGACTTGTCCCTCTATCTTAAATGCGATTTCAATCCTGATAAATCAACATTCGGATGAAGGGGATGGGGTTATTCTTCAGTCGCCTGTCTTTTTTGAGTTCCGCATGGTTATCAAAAGCAATGTCCGGAGACTGGTCAAGAACCCGCTAAAGTTGATTGATGGACGATACCAGATTGATTTCGATGATTTGGCGGCCAAGGCAGCCCAACCGGAAAATAAGATACTGATTTTGTGCAATCCTCACAATCCTATTGGCAGGGTGTGGACGAAAGCCGAACTGGGAGAAGTTGCCGCGATTTGTGAACATCATGGGGTCTTTGTGATTGCCGATGAAGTTCACAGCGATTTTGTGTTTCCACCCCATCGCTACACGCCCTATTTGACGATATCGCAGGACGCAACGCAACGTACGGCAGCTTGCATTTCACCCGCCAAGACGTTTAATATTGCTGGCATGGTGGATGCCATGGCCATCATCCCGAATGAAACGCATCGCCGCCGATTCCATGAATTCGCTCATCGCTATCAGATTAACAAAGTTAACGTGTTTGCATCTGTCGCAGCAGAAGCCGCGTACACAAATAGGGCTGATTGGCTGGATGCGCTGCTGGTTTATCTTCAAGGGAACGTGGAACTGGTCAGAAATTTTCTGAGAGAAAACAGGATTGGCGTATCGTTGGTCGAACCTGATGGAACCTTTCTGGCGTGGTTGGATTTCAGAGAACTTGGTTTTGATGCAAAAGAACTGGAGCGGTTTTTGGCTTTGGAAGCGAAACTAGCGTTGAGCCAGGGTTACTGGTATGGGCGAGAAGGAGCGGGATTTGCGCGCATGACGATTGGTTATACGCGGGCAACTGTTCACATGGCTTTAGAAAAATTAGCGTCTGCCGTTCAGAAAATAAGCGCAACCTAACCCCACTTCCACATGAATCTTCAATCTTTAATCATCAATCTTCGTTCCGGTAAGCTGGATTTACTGGCTTACCTCGATCAACTTGAAGCCCGGTTTGAAGCGCGGGAGCCGGAGGTATTGGCGTTTGTGCCGGAGGACGGCCGTTTCACCCGCCTGCGCTATGAAGCCCAACAACTACTGGGGGAATACCCCGACTCCGCCAACCGCCCCCCTCTTTTCGGCCTGCCTATCGGCGTCAAAGACATTTTTCACGTGGACGGCTTTGTCACCCACGCCGGGAGCCAACTGCCGCCGGAGATTTTACAGGGCGCGGAAGCAAAAAGCGTGACCAGCCTGCGCCGGGCGGGGGCGCTGATTTTGGGCAAAACGGTGACGACGGAGTTCGCCTACTTCGCCCCCGGCCCGACGCGCAACCCGCACAACCCGACGCACACGCCCGGCGGCTCCAGCAGCGGCTCGGCGGCGGCGGTAGCGGCGGGGCTGGCCCCGTTCGCCTTTGGCACGCAGACGATTGGTTCGATTAACCGTCCTGCGGCGTTTTGCGGGACAGTGGGGTTTAAGCCGAGTTACGGCCGTATCTCCGCCCAGGGCATCATCCCCCTCTCCATCTCCCTCGACCACGTCGGCTTCTTCACCACCGACACCGCCGGGACTGAACAAATGGCCGGTCATCTCTGCCAGGATTGGCGCGCAGCATCACCAAACAAAAACCCCATTTTAGGTATTCCCGAAGGCTCCTACTTGAATCACGCCCAACCGGAAGGGTTGTCCCATTTCTACGCCGTCTGCGACAAGTTGGCCGCCGCCGGATTAACCCTCAAACCTATCCCCGCCATGCCCAATTTTGACGAAATCGTCCGCCAGCACCATCTGTTGATGGCCGCCGAAGCTGCCCGCTTCCACCAAAAATGGTATGAGCAGTACGAAGCGTTGTATCACCCCAAAACGGTCGAGCTAATCCGCGAAGGCCAGGTCTATTCAGAAAGCGACATCCAAGTGGCACAGCAGTTCAAAATCCGGGCGCGGCAGGATTTGACGGACTTGATGACCCGACATGACCTTGATTTATGGATCAGCCCCTCGGCCACCGGCCCGGCGCCTGTAGGATTGGAAAGCACTGGCGACCCCATCATGAATCTGCCCTGGACGAATGCCGGACTGCCCACGCTCACCATCCCTTCCGGCTTCAGTGAGAACGGACTGCCGCTGGGCTTGCAGTTGGCGGGGTGCTGGCAGAGGGATGAGGAACTGTTGGCCTATGGGAAAGTGGTTGAGAGATTGGGAAACATTTTTTGACACGCATGCCACGAATTTTACGAATTAAAATCATCCCAATTCGTGTCATTCGTGAAATTCGTGTCGAAATCTTTTCTGGCTTGTCCAGGTTAGGAGAAACCTATGGTAGAGCTTGCAGGCGATTATGAGTTTGCCGCCCCCAATGAGTTGGTTTGGGAGATGTTGTTGGACCCGGAGGTGCTGGCCCGCATCATGCCCGGCTGTAAAAAGCTGGAGCAGGTGGATGAGAATGAGTTTGAAGGGCAATTAAACATCCGCATCGGGCCGGTGCAAGGGGTTTTCCGAGGGACGGTGGAACTGACGGAACTGGAACCGCCGTGCAGCTATCATCTGGTGGTGAACGGCCGTGGCCCATCAGGCATCGTGCGCGGTGAGGGCGACCTGGCATTGACGGCCGACGGCGACTGTACGGCGATGCGTTACACGGGCCAGGCCCAGGTCAGCGGCCGGATTGCCACCGTCGGCCAGCGGCTGATGGATAGCTCGGCCAAAGCGATTGTGAAACAGAGCCTGCAAAATTTGGATAAGCAAATCCAGGCCCGGTTGCAGCCACTGCCGGCGGTTGAAGTGGGGGCGGAAACGGCCGTTTCCCCGCCCCCATCGCCCGCGCTCGCCGCCCCCAGCCAGACCGAATTCATGCTCGGCGTCGCCAAAGACGTCCTCGCCGACATCATCCCCGACCCGCGCCAGCGCCAACTGTTGGCCGCCGCCGCGCTGCTGCTGGGGCTGGTGAGCGCGATTAACTGGTTCGCCAACCTGGTGGCCCGCCGGGTAGCCAAAATTTTGCAGGAGAAGGAAAGAGGAGGTAATTAAGTAATTGGTAATTACATAATTACCCAATTACCCAATTACCACAATCGCTAAACATGACTATTCAATACCAAATCAGACCAGGAGCCTACTACGATTCCGTTATCTTGATGCAGTTACAAAAGTCACTGGCCGGGCTGCCGGGCGTGACGGACGCCGGCGTGGTGATGGCGACCCCGGCCAACCGAGAATTACTCGCGGCCTCCGGCTTTGCGCTGGCCGGCATCGAAGCGAAGGCGGATGATTTGCTCATCATCGTGACGGGGGAGAGTGAAACGGCCGTCGCCGACGCCATCGCCCAGGTAGGCGACCTGCTCCAACAGCGGCGCACGACGGCCGCTCAGGCGTACCGCCCTCACAGCCTCAAAGCCGCCGCCGCCAACCTGCCCGCCGCCGAGTGGGTGTTGATTTCTGTGCCCGGCCGTTTCGCCGCCGCCGTCGCCGACGAAGCGCTCGATCTGGGCAAACACGTCTTCCTCTACAGCGACAACGTCTCCCTGGAGGATGAGGTGGAGCTTAAGCAAAAAGCGCGGGCAAAAGGATTGCTGCTGATGGGGCCGGACTGCGGCACGGCCGTCATCAACGGCGTCGGTCTCGGTTTTGCCAACCGGGTGCGGCGCGGCGACATCGGCATCGTCGCCGCCTCCGGGACGGGGCTGCAAGCGGTCAACGCCGAGATTCACAACCTGGGCGGCGGCGTCTCCCAGGCCATTGGAACCGGCGGGCGCGATTTGAAGGCGGCCGTCGGCGGCGTCACCGCCCGGCAGGCGCTCGATTGGCTGCGCCGCGACCCGCAAACCAACGTCATCGTCCTCATCTCCAAACCCCCTTCGGAACAGGTCGCCGCCGATTTGCTGCGCGACGCCCAGCACGCGGGCAAGCCGGTGGTCGTCAACTTCATCGGCTTTCCGCCGCCGGGCCGCCGCTTGGGTAATTTGATCTTCGCCTCCGGCCTGACGGACGCCGCCGAACATGCCGTCCAGATTAGTTTTGCCAAAGCCGCCCAATTGACGCAGAAGCGACGGCCGTTACACGGCTACCTGCGCGGCCTCTTCTCCGGCGGCACGCTGGCCTACGAGATGCTGCTCGGCCTACAAACCATTCTCAGCCCGCTCTACAGCAACCTCTCATCCGACCCCGAAAAACGGCTGGCCGACCTGACCACCAGCCAGGCCAACACGATTATTGATCTGGGCGAGGACGAGTTCACCCAGGGCCGCCTGCACCCGATGATGGACAATGACCTGCGCCTGCGTCGCCTGCGCCAGGAAACGGCCGACCCCGGTGTAGACCTAATTGTGCTGGACGTCGTCCTGGGCGAGGGGGCGCACCCCGACCCGGCGGGCGAGTTGGCCCCGGCCATCGCCGCCGCCAAGAAAGCGGGCAAGCGCGTCGTCGCCATCGTCGTCGGCACGGAGGATGACCCACAGGATTTGAATGATCAGATTGAGCGGCTGGCCGCCGCCGGGGCGACGGTTTTTCCCAACGTCAACGAGGCGCTGGATTACGTGTACAACCGCCTGCCCGCCGCCGAAAACGCCGCCCCGTCCGTCTCGTTTAACAGCGGCGAATTGGCGGCGATCAACGTCGGCCTGGAGTCGTTTTATGACAGTATCAAGGCGCAGGGGGGGACGGCCGTGCAGGTGGATTGGCGTCCCCCGGCTGGCGGGAATGAGAAGCTGATGGCGATTTTGGCGAAGATGAAGGAGATGAAGAAGTAATTGGGTAATTGGTAATTACGTAATTACCCAATTACCAATTACTCAATTACCCAATTACTCAATTACCCAATTACTCAATTACCCAATTACTCAATTACCCAATTACTCAATTACCAATTTCAAGGAGTTCCCCACATGAACATAGAACAAGCAAACGAAACGGCCGTCACCCGCATGATGGCCGCCCGTCCCATCCTCAAAACCGTCGCCCCCGCCCGCGACGTCATCCCCCGCATGAGAAAGAATCTGCTCCTGCACGCCGGGCCGCCCATCGCCTGGGAACGCGCCTCCGGCCCCATGCGCGGGGCCATCGTCGGCGCACTCATCTACGAGGGGCTGGCTAAAGATTGGGACAGCGCCGAACATCTTGTCACTTCCGGCCAGATTGACCTGGAACCGTGCCACGAACACGGCGCGGCCGGGCCAATGGCCGGTCTCATCTCCGCCTCCATGAAAGTATACGTCATGGAAAACGTGACTCATGGCAACAAAGCCTACTCCGGCCTCAACGAAGGCTACGGCAAGGTCCTGCGTTACGGCGCTTACAGCGAGGAAGTCCTGACCAAACTGCGCTGGATGAACGACGTCATGGGCCCCATCCTGGCCGACGCCCTGGCCCTGGGCGATGGCCTCGACATCCGCGCCCTGCTCGCCGAATCGCTGCACATGGGCGACGAAGGCCACAACCGCAACAAAGCCGGTTCCCTCCTCTTCACCACCAAGCTGGCCCCGCTGATCGCCAAAGTGGTGGACGACAAAGAAACCGAAGCCAAAATCCTCCAATTTCTGGGCGACAACGCCCTCAGCGTCCTCAACCCGGTCATGGCCGCCTGCAAAGCGATGGCTGACGCTGGGCATGGCGTCGCAGGCAGCACGATTATGACCGTCATGGCTCGCAACGGCACCGATTTAGGCATTCGCGTCAGCGGCCTGGGCGACCAATGGTTCACCGGCCCCGTCGGCCAGCCCAAGGGCCTCTACTTCCCCGGCTTCACCGAGGAAGACGCCAGCGGCGACATCGGCGACAGCACCATCACGGAAACGGCCGGGATTGGCGCCTTTGCCATGGCCTCGGCCCCGGCCATCGTCACCTTTATCAGCGGCACGCCGGAACTGGCCCTCAACACCACCCTGAAGATGTACGAAATCACCCACGGCGAACACACTGCCTTCACCATTCCCGCCCTCGGTTTTCGCGGCACGCCGGTCGGAGTTGACATCCGCAAAGTGGTCGAACTAGGCATCCGGCCGCAAATCAACACCGGCATTGCTCACAAGGACGCCGGCGTCGGGCAGGTGGGGGCAGGATTGGTTTTGCCGCCGATGAATGTGTTTGAAGAAGCGTTGGTGGCGTATGCGGAGAGGTATTTGGGGTAATTGGGTAATGAGTAATTGAGTAATTGAGTAATTGAGTAATTAAGTAATTGGTAATTACCTCCGAATTACATAATTACCAATTACATAATTACCAATTACCCAATAACCCACTTACAACTATGATCAAGCATTGATTGAGGATTACGTTCATGGCATTGGCATTTGAGGATTTGAAAGTTCTGCAAGTTAGTGAGAGGTTGTGTGATGGGGTTTGGGAAGAGGTAAGGCGGTGGGATGTGTTTGCGCGGGAGACGGTGGGGAATCAGTTTGTGCGGGCGGTAGATTCGGTTGGCGCGAATATTGCGGAGGCATACGGCCGTTACCATTTTGGCGAAAAGCTGCAATTTTTCTATTACGCTCGCGGCAGCCTGTTTGAAAGCAAATACTGGCTAAATCGCGCTCGGTCGCGCAACCTTTATCCAGTCGAACAAGCGAAAAGTTTAGAAAAGGATCTGTCTGACCTCATCCGAAGCCTAAATAATCTAATAAACAGCACCCGAAGCCAACGTAACGGCCGTTCCAGCAAAACCATACGCGAATCCCCCGCGCCATACAACACCACTCCCGACAAATTCTTTACCGACACCGATCCAAACACCCTCCCCAATTACTAAATTACTAAATTACCAATTACCAATTACCAATTACCAATTACTAATTACCAATTACTAAGTTACCAAAGGACACCCCCATGAAATTCATAGACCTAACCATCCCCCTCGGCATCGGCACACCGCCCTGGCCGACCTACGAACCCTTGCAAGTGAAATATTTCAAACGATTAGCCCCCAACGGGGCTAACGGCCAGGTCGTCACCCACAGCAACCACATCGGCACGCACCTGGACGGCGAAATTCACTTTTACACGCCGGGCAAAGACATCGCCTCGCTGGATTTTGACTTTTTGGCGGGGGAAGCGGCCGTTGTTGACCTGAGCGACTGCTGCGGCGACTATGACGTGTACACGCCGGAGATGATTGAAGAGCGGGTCGAAGTGCGCGAAGGCGACATCCTCATCATCCACACCGGCTACCACCACTTCGGCTGGGACCAGCCCTACGGCAACGAGGTGCGCTACATGGTCATGCACCCCGGCCCTGATGACCGTTTCGCCAATTGGTGCATCGAGAAAAAAATCAAATGGATTGGCGTAGATTGCGGCAGCGCCGACCACCCCATGAACACCAAAATCCGCGACTGGATGCCGGCCCAGGCGGAAGACGCTGACGCCCATTTCCGCCAGAAATACGGCAAACCGCTGGCCGACTACTTCACGAAGGATATGTACCAAATGATGCACCTGTGGATGTTCGACAAAGGGATCATCCACGCCGAATGCGTCGGCGGCGACATTGACCTGCTGGTCAACCGGCGGGTGCAGGTGGGCTGCTTCCCCTGGCGTTTTGTGGACGGCGAAGCCTCCATCGCCCGCATCGTCGCTATGGTGGACAATGACGAATACGATGACCTGATGAAAAAGAAAGCGGCCATGCCCAAAACCAAGTTTGGCGATTGCTACGACCCGGCGCATGTGGAAAGGCTCGGCGGCCGCGGCCGTGTTTATTAAGCCCCATCGTTCCACGCTCCGCGTGGAATGATGGATTAGGCGCTCCGTGTCGGCGTGAACGCAGAGCGTTTGGGCGGGCATTCCCACGTAGCACGTGGGAACGAGTACATCACAGAAACCGCCCAGCTCGGCCTACGCGCCGCCCTACAACCCGGATGGCGCGGCGGCGTCACTTGCCGGGTCGTAGAAGGTGGCACAATTCAACAAGGAAATGCTGTAACAATCGTGAACAAGGCTTGAATTAAGCAGGCAGTAAAGGTACTTGCATTGGAATTGCCGTTCCATACAAACAAAAACGACTTTAGAAATGGAGCTATAGAAAATGATTGCTAAGATTAAAAGACTGCCTCTTCGGGATGTATGGAAACATGAAGCATACGACTTTACAACATGGTTGCAAGAAAATGTAGATGTACTCAATGACGTACTTGATTTGAATTTGGTCGCTGCTGAACGTGAACAATCAGCTGGTACTTTCAGTGTTGACATCGTCGCAGAAGATGAATCAGGCAATCCGATAGTAATTGAAAACCAGCTTGAGAAAAGCGATCACGACCACCTGGGGAAATTGATTACATATTTAGCAGTAATTCCCGCAGTCAAAATCTGGTATAACAATAGCCTCATTTTCGTAAAGATTCAAGGAGAAAAGAGGCGACATAATGAAGATAAGAAAGCATTTATCAGCAGATGGCTTATTTAAGATGGTAAGAAAGGGATTCA
>JAJRYT010000151.1 GCA_024275635.1 Chloroflexota bacterium
TCGCATAAAAAGAGTGACATGCAAATATTATTTGAATACAAACCCACGCGGTCGAGTACGGTTTGGAAGCAATCTGTTAGGAATGTACAAAGTCGAGCTTAGGGTTCGTTCAAAATTAACTTTGCAGTTTGCTGGTAATTGAGTAATTGGGTAATTACCAGTTACCAATTACCAATTACCTGGTTACAACTTTCCAAACGCCAAAGTTATAAACGAACGTGCCCTTAAGTCCACAACTGACAATTGATTGTAAACGGCCGTCAGGTAAAAAAGAGAAGTGTACGAAAACCAATCAACTGCCCCCTAGGGTCAGACAATTGGCGCGTTTTCTAATGCATCCCGCACATGTTCAGTCAAGTCTTCTGGTGAAATAGGCTTCGTTAGATACTTAGTCGCGCCTAACCGCAGCCCTTTATTGATACTGTCCAGGTCTGTCTTCGCGCTTAACATAATAATGGGGAGATCGGCCGTCTCCTCTTGATCGCGTATCGAAGCGCACACCGTAAACCCATCCATGCCGGGCATCATCACATCAAGTAAAACAATATCTGGCCGGTTTTTCTTCACCTTCGCCAAAGCATCATGGCCATTAGCTGCTTCAGACACATTAAAACCCGCTCGAACAAGCATCAAGCGCAACAATGTGCGCGCCATCGGTTCATCGTCCACAATCAACACTGATTGAGTCGCGTGCTCTCTTGGGGCTGGCGTGAAATATCTTCCCACTTCCAAATTTACCGTTGTCTACAACATATATACAAGAAAATGGAGCTGCTAACTCAACCTTCAAGATAGAACCATTCAACCATTATTAAAATTAAACAAATAAAATGAATAATTCTCCTGTTACACCATTCGCTCCGCTTCCATGATCTATTTTAGTCAATTCTCGTTTTGAGGCAATCCATAAATCCAAATTCCCTAATCCGGCAGATTTATTTTAAGGGGCAAAGTAATTTCTGCCCCCTCCCTTGCCAGGATTGTACGGGGAAACAGTTTGCGTGTTTTCTGTAAAATATGTTCAACCTCATCATCAGAGATATCAGGCCCGTAATGAAACAGGCCCAAGCTGTTAACGTTGGCTTCAATGGCTACCTGAGCAGCTTCAAGCCAGGTGCTGTGGCCCCAGTCTGAATACTTATCTCGCTCTGCTATTGTGGCAAAATGAGAGTCGTGAATGAGCAAATCAGCCCCTTGCGCCAATTTAAGCACATTTTTGTCCAGGCCATTATCATGACCGACATCACTGCAATAGGCAAACACAACGCCATCATTTTCAATGCGAAAGCCCAGGCAGCCGCCAGGGTGATTCAAGTCGGCTACTTTTACGATCGTTTGGTCGCCTAAGACAAGCGTTTCGCCATCGGCAACTTCTTTAACGAGGAGGTCGGCCGGTAATGATTTATAAGCGTAGGGGAGATACGGTTCAATAAACTGGCCCGCCAAAATTTCTTCCAGGCGGCGGCCTACCCGCTTTTGACCAACCAGCACAATCCGGTTTTTCCGGCCAAATACCGGCAAAAAGAAAGGAAGCCCCTGAATATGATCCCAATGAGTGTGACTGATGAGAATTGTGCTAACAACACGTTTTGGCGATTCAGCCTGTAATTTTTTCCCCAGGAGACGAATGCCTGAACCGGCGTCAATGATAATCCGTTGCCCGTCAGACGTATTAACTTCAACGCAAGAAGTATTACCCCCAATACGAATTGTATCTGGCCCTGGCGTCGGTATCGTGCCCCGGACTCCCCAAAATCGAATTCGCACCTTACTCCTCATTACCACTCTAATTCGCTTAAATCGCCCTTTGATGTCCAGGCAAGCTCAGTATACCAGACTGACGAAAGATTTGACAGAAAAATGGATAATGACGTCATATAGACATTTGAAACAAAGGCGAATTGCAGGACGTGATCGTGATACAAAAAAGCCCGCTTGTTCATGCAAGCAGGCTTCCTTTAAATGCATTATATAGAATTACCCTCAAACACTTACATCAACCGCGCAAATAATGATAGATGGTAATACTTTAGTCACTTCGCACTTACGGTTTACCGCGTTATGGTGCTGCCTTACTACTTTCCCAATTTACCCGACTTTATCCTGGCTTTTACTGCGAATCACTCTTTCTACGCTGTCCAAAAGTTCTTGCGGCCCAAAGGGTTTTGTTATGTAATCGTCCACGCGAGCAATATGCAGCCCCAACACGCGATCAATGCTTTGAGCTTTGGCTGTAACCACGATAACTGGAATATCGCGCATTTCTTCGGAAGCCTTCATTTTTTGATAAACTTCCCAGCCATCCATTTCCGGCATCATTAGATCAAGCAGGACGAGATCGGGTTTGATCTCGCTGATCTTATCCAGGCCTTCCTGCCCGCCAACAGCGCCGGTTACTTCAAATTTATTACGATCGAGGATGAGCTTAACCAGCTCAATCATCTCCAGTTCGTCTTCAATACAAACTACTTTTCTCAAGTCATCAGCCATTCTTTATACCCTTTACTAACTGGAGCGACATTCTTTCTTACCTTTATCTTAAGATTATCACAAGCAAAAAGCATTGTCTACATTTACCATTGTACTACTATGATAGAGTCAGGGTTGAGTTTGATTAATTATACACCTTTTTCCTTCATGCCCATTTAGACCCCTATTATACTACTCAAGTCACGCAAAAAAACCGAATTTTTGTTATCTGACTAATCTCCAACCTCCAGTTTTTAATCTTACGCAGATCAGTTAATTCTCGATCGTTAAGGCTCGCTTGTAGATAACTTTGAACATTCCAGATTGGTTCAATCCTGGAAATTAAACCAATCCCGATTAAGTTTGGTGTTTTAGGAATGACAATTCCCCAAACAAGCTATCTGAAGAAACTGTGAATTTAATAACGAATGAATTCTTAAGGGAGTCCTCCCGGAGGTTCACGCGTGATTGGTGGGTTTGGTCAGGCTAACCCCCGGGAAGGTTAGTTGTTACTAATTGATTTACCAAATGTACTCATTCGTAAATCAATCCTACAACCGGTATAATTGGGGTTATATGAAGAGGCTCAGGCGCCTTGACCAGTGAACTTATTTTTGAAGCAGCAAGTCAACAGTGGGAGAAAGCTAAATGGATAATTTCAAACCGCGCATTTTGGTTGCCAAGCCAGGTCTGGATGGTCATGATCGTGGCGTAAAGGTTGTTGCCCGCGCGCTGCGGGATGCTGGCATGGAGGTTATTTATACTGGTCTGCGACAAACACCGGAGATGATTGTGGAAGCAGCCTTGCAGGAGGATGTAGATGGGATTGGCCTGAGTATCCTATCTGGCGCGCATATGCCGCTGATGGCACGTATTATGGAACTGATTGCTGAACATGGAATGACAGACGTGCCTATTTTCCTGGGCGGCATTATTCCAGATGAGGATATCTCCCGACTGAATGAGATGGGTGTGGCAGGGGTATTTGGCCCGGGAACGAACATGGATAAGATTACGGCTTTTGTTTGGGAGCAGGTGAGGACACGTGCCTGAGGTAAACATGCCATTGAATGACCTTATTCGCCGGACACGGCAAGGACAGCCGCGCGCTATTGCTCGTTTGATTACACGAATAGAAAATGGGGCTGCGGCAGCGGAAATTATCCCCAGGATTTATGCGGCAACGGGCCGGGCGCATGTTATTGGTGTAACCGGCGCACCTGGTTCGGGTAAAAGCTCGTTGGTAAATGAATTGGCCAAAGCGCTGCGCCGCCGGGACTATAAAGTTGGCATTGTGGCGGTTGATCCAAGTAGTCCGTTTACAGGCGGCGCTTTGCTGGGCGACCGGGTGCGGATGCAGGATTTATCGGGTGATAAGGGGATTTTTATTCGCAGCCTGGCGTCGCGGGGGAATTTAGGTGGATTATCGGAGGCCACGGCCGCTGTGGTGAAAGTGCTCGATGCGGCTGGCTTTGATACAATTTTAGTGGAAACGGTGGGGGCCGGACAAGCCGAGGTGTCTATTGCCAGCGCGGCGCACACGACATTGGTTATTGAGGCGCCTGGTATGGGGGATGATGTTCAATCTATCAAGGCTGGCATTTTGGAAATTGCTGATGTTTTGGTCGTGAATAAGGCCGACCGACCAGGCGCTGCCCGTACAGTTCGCTCATTAAAGATGATGCTGCAGTTGGGTCAGGCGATGCCGGTGAATCATCACGGCCGTTCCCTACAAACAACGGCCGTTTCTCCCAACGGCATGGAAAATGATAATTTTTGGCAAACTCCCGTGCTGGAAACAGTGGCTATTGACGGCACAGGCATTGAAGCGTTATTGGATGTCGTTCTAGCCCATAAAGCGCATCTACAAGCGACAGACGGCTGGTTGAAACAGGAAAAAATCCGCAGCCGCCGTGAAGTGGAACAGTTGTTGCATGCCCGATTCATGGAACAATTTCAAACGGCCGTTTCCCAAAATGACCGTGAGCAGCTTATAACAGCTATCGCTAACCGGGAAACGGATCCGTATACGGCCGTTGCCGCCATATTCGCGCAGATAAACGAGTAAATAACAGCGAACGCTCATCCTCAATCCTTGAAGCTTACACTTCGCGCTTTATGTTTTAAGGTGACCTATTATGATGGCTTATGGTGAAATCAAACTATTCGCGGGATCAGGTTGTCCGACCCTGGCCCAGCGCATTGCCGACTACATCAATGTGTCGTTGAGTGAGTGGGATATTCTTAGATTCCCCAACGAAAACCTGTTTGTCCGTTTGCATGGCAGCGTGCGCGGCCAAGATGTGTACATCATTCACAGCCACGACCGCCCCGTCCACCGCAATATCATGGAAATGCTCATCGCCATTGACTGCTTGAAAAGGGATTCCGCCGGGCGTATTACCGTCGTCGTCCCCTACATGGCTTATTCCCAAAGCGACAAGAAAGACCAGCCGCGCATTCCCATTACCGCCCGTCTTCTGGCTAACATGATCGAGGTTGCTGGCGCCGATCGTTGGATGACCATTGACCTGCATTCAGGCCAGATCCAAGGTTTCTACAATATTCCCGGTGATTCATTAACAGCTTTTCATATTCTTGTAGAATATTTTATGGCCAAAAACCTGGATGCTGTGGTTGTGACGCCCGATTTGGGGTTTGCTAAACGTGGGCGCAACTACGCTGCCGAATTAGGCTTTCCCCTGGCTTTTGTAGAAAAGCGGCGTATTGGCAACGAAGCTGGCAGGCAAGCGCTGACTCTTATCGGCAGTGTGGAAGATAAAGATGTCATTATTGTAGACGATTTAATAGATACCGCTGGCTCAATCGAGCAAGCAGTCAATGTCGTGAAAAGCCAAGGGGCAAAGAGCGTTTATATCTCTTGCACGCATCTGATTTTATCTGACCCGGCGACAGAACGCTTACGCAATCTGCCCATTAAGGAAATTGTAGCCACAGACACACTGCCTCTCCCAGAACATAAAATGCTGCCCAATATGACTATTCTCTCAGTTGATACACTGTTGGGAGAAGTCATCTTGCGTTCACATGAAGGGCGCAGTGTCGGCGAATTGTTTAACGAATAGTGAGTGTTATCCTCCGCTAATCTAAAATTAAGATAGTTGCCATAGTCTAAAGACTTTCCAAACTATTTTCAGGTGATGTCTCCAATATTTTCGTTTTGAGACACAAGGTTTTGTTATGTTTAAGAAGCTAATTTCTAAAGTTGTTGGCGATCCCAACCAAAAAATCATTGAAGGCTTACAGCCGATTGTTGATGAAGTTGCCTCATTAGAACCAGGGTTCGCGGCGAAATCAGATGAGGAATTGCGGGGGGAAACGGCCGTTCTCAAAAACCGCCTAGCCGCCGGCGAAACCCTTGACGACATCCTCCCCACCGCTTTCGCCCTCGTCCGCGAAGCCTCGCGCCGGGCCACCGGCATGAGACATTACGACGTTCAAATCATGGGCGGCGTCCTCCTCCATCGCGGCGAAATCGTCGAAATGCGCACGGGCGAAGGTAAAACCCTCGTAGTCACCCTGCCCCTCTACCTCAACGCGCTCACCGGTAAAGGCGTCCAACTCGTCACCGTCAACGAATACCTGGCCCGGCGCGATGGCGGCTGGATGGGCGCCATCTACCACCTGCTTGGCCTCTCCACCGGCTGCATCGGCCCCCAACAATTCTCCGCCCTATTCGACCCTGACTACGTCAATCCTGGCGCAGAGCTAGAAGATGAACGCCTCGTTCACTGGCGGCCCTGCACTCGCCAACAAGCATACCAGGCCGACATCACCTACTGCATCAGCAGCGAATTCGGTTTTGACTACCTGCGCGACAACATGGTTACCAGCCCTGAAAAATTAGTACAGCGCGAACTCAACTATGCCGTTATTGACGAGGTAGACAACGTCCTCATAGACGAAGCCCGGACGCCGCTCATCATCTCCGGCCCGGCGCCTCGTTCTGGCAAAGAGTACGCTCGTTTCGCCGATTATGTGCGCCGGCTCAAGCGCAACACGGCTGAAGAGGATGAAGAACCTACCGGCCATTACGACATCGACGAAAAAAGCCGCAGCATCAGCCTGACCGAAATCGGCATCGCCGAAATTGAAAAACGCATCCCCGAAATTGACTTGGATGCGGGCGATAGTTTGTACGATCCTCGCTTTTACCACTTAACGTATTACCTGGACAATGCCCTAAAAGCCCAATATATGTTCAAGCGGGATGTACAATATGTCGTTCAAAACGGCGAAGTCATCATCGTTGATGATTTTACCGGTCGCCTCATGCCTGGCCGCCGCTACTCCGACGGCCTGCACGAAGCTATCGAAGCTAAAGAAGGTGTGACCATCAAGAAAGAGACCGTCACCGTCGCTACTGTTACCTTGCAAAACTACTTTCGTCTATACAACAAATTGGCCGGGATGACTGGAACGGCGCTTACCGATGCCGAGGAGTTTGATGAAATTTACGAATTGGGCGTGACTCCCCTGCCAACCAATGTGCAGTATATTGTGGACAAAGGGGAAATGGGGCTGAAAGAACGCAAAACAAAGGTGGAAAATGCGGACGAGATCGCTTATCTCGATTCCCAGACAAATCAGCCATTGTTTTTCAAACGTACTGACTACCCCGATCAGGTTTACGGCACGGAAGCAGCCAAAGACCGGGCCATCATTAATGAAATCAAACGGATTCACCAACAAGGACGGCCGATTCTGGCAGGCACTACATCCGTTGAACATTCTGAAATCATTCATCGCTGGCTGGAGAAAGAGAAGATCAAGCACAGCGTTCTCAACGCCAAGATTCATCAGTCAGAAGCGTTGATTGTGGCCCAGGCTGGCCGCAAAGGATCTGTGACCATCTCTACAAACATGGCCGGCCGGGGCACAGATATTTTACTGGGCGGCAATCCGGAAGGCATGACGGCCGAAGTGATAGAAAAGGAACTATTTGACCGGCAAACATTGACCTCGCTTGCCTTCCGTCTGTTAGAAGATGGCGAAGATGCTGCGCGCAGCATGGCCCAAAAGCATGGCAAGCTCAGCGAGGATTTGGTGGGTTGGCTGCTGAAAATCAAGCAGGAATTTGATGAAGCATTGGTTGAAATTGAGGAGATTCAGGTCATTGGCTATCTGGCCCGAACGCTGCAAGAACCATACCAGATTGATTATAATAATTTGTTGACGGTGTTGCGTTATGTGATGGGTGGTTATTTGGCTCAAGCGCGCGAGTATTTGGATAAGTTGGGCAAGGATACGGCGTTGGCTGATGATGCAGAACGGTTGTGGCAGGTTTACGGCCGTTACCAGCAAGCCCACACCGACCCCCGCCAAACCGCCCAATTCCTGGCCGAAACCCTGTTCGAGAAACATTACAATGCCCGCGCCGCCCTCATCCGGGCCGTTTTAGGCGGCAGCGAGGATGAGGCCCAGGAAATCTGTCGGACCATCCCCGGCCTGCCCGCCAGCCTCATCGATCGCATCCACCAAATTCAGACACAGGCCGAAGCGGAACGTCAAGAAGTATGGAACCTGGGCGGCTTGCACGTCATCGGTTCCGAACGGCATGAGTCGCGGCGTATTGACAATCAGCTTCGCGGCCGCGCCGCCCGTCAAGGCGATCCCGGCTCCTCACGCTTCTTCCTCTCGCTGGAAGATGACCTGATGCGCCGGTTTGGTGGCGAACGACTCAAAGGGTTTATGAGACGCACCAACATCCCCGAAGATATGCCTATCGAAAGCAGTATGTTAGACCGCATCATCGAAAGCTCCCAGGAACGCATCGAAGGGTACAACTTCGATATGCGTAAAAACGTGGTCGAATACGACGACGTGATGACCAAGCAGCGGCAAGCAATTTATGATGAGCGTCGGGCCATCCTGATGGGGGAAGGGTTTGATCTGGACGGCAAAGTAGAGGAAGCGTTTGCCAGCGCCCTCACTGAATTAGTGGACAATTATATTGATAATTATCCTGCCTTCATGCGCGGCGAAATTGATCGGGCCATCCTTGATTTCAGCACTGACGCCACTGACACCATCAACGTGGCCGGCATTGTAGCCCGATTACGCGGTTTTTTGCCGGGGATTCTGGAAATAGACCGGGCTGAATTGGCTGACCTCTCGCCGGGCAAGCTGGCCGACCGGCTGATGCTGCTGGCATATGAAAACGAGGACGAAGGGCGCAATTTGTACCAGTTGGCGCAGGCGATGGGCCGCTTTTTACCGCTGCTGCCTCCGGTTCCCAACCTGGCCGCTTTAGCCAGCCGTCGCGGGGGCGCATTGCCGGCCCGGGAAAATATCCGGCGCAACTTCCTGGTACAGGTAGAGACGCTGTACAATGAATTTTTGGCCGAGCAAATTGAAAGTACAGAGCGGCAGCGCATCTGGCAAAAGGCAGCAGAGGCATTAAATCACGCCTTCTCGCTGTTTACGATAGAGGGCTTGTCAACTAAAAACGCGCCATCGCGGCAGCTGCGTTTTAAGCACGCCGCTGAGGAGGCGCTGCGCGATTTGCTGTTGGAGAGTCTGTCGGCTCTGGAAAGTGAGCAGTTGGTTGCGGCGCTCATTGGCTATGTGGGCACGCAGCAGGAGAAATGGCGCAAGCATATTGGTCAGGAAGAGTATCAGAATTTCCAGCGTTTGTTGTTGTTGAGCGCGATTGATAATGAGTGGCGTGATTATTTAACGGCGATGGATGATTTGCGCCGCGAGATTGGCCTGACGGCGATTGCCCAGCGGGACCCCAAGGTCGAGTATAAACGGCGTTCGTATGAGATGTTTGCCGACATGCGCCATAATATTGACCAGGATGTGGTGGACCGGTTTTTCCGGCAGGTGGCTTCGCATCAGGCGTTTGTGCAGCGACAGCAGCAGCAGGTTGCGTACCAATTACAGGCGGAAAGCGCCGGCTACCAGGCAGTGAAGCGAAGTAAAGGTAAAGGCGTGGAACTGCGCCGAGATGCGCCAAAGGTAGGCCGGAATGATCCCTGCCCCTGTGGCAGCGGCAAGAAATACAAACATTGTCACGGCCGTCAAGGCAAGTCGCAGCCGATTAGCCAAAAGACAAACAGACAACCGCGACAGACTCGGAAACGGTCGCCCACCGCGTCCCAACCTAAAAAGAAAAAGGCTAAACCGCGCCGCCGCTAGAAAACAGGAGTTGACTTTTTACGTCTCTTTCACTAGCATGCAACGAAGTCGCACGTAAAATGATACCATCTTGCTGAAAAAGTGAACGAAATTCCTATTTCCAGTTTTGTTCATTATCCCGATAATTAAGTGAATGGTCTCCGTATGCTAGAGGAAAATACGTCAGTTCAAGCAATCAATGGATTGCATCAAGAAATCACCACAGCTAACACGTTGGATCGTTTGCGTGTCATTGCCGGGCAGTTTGGGCAAACGCATCTGTCAGCAGATGTGGTTGATGTGGTGTTTACGACCGTTGCCCCCTCCGAGGATGATGCTGCTTTTCAATTCCCCATCAGCCAAACCGGCTATGCGCTGTATCTACAAAGAGAATCTCTTTTCGATGAAGGCGAAAAGGCGCTGGCTAGTATGATGGCGGCGCTGTTGGCAACAGCGCCCTTTTTCTTAAGACAAACATATCCCACTACGCATCAATTACATCTCCTACAGCAGGTAAGTCAGGCCGTTACTAACGAGCAGCAGTTCAAAGCGATTACGGCCGTGTTAGAAAAAGGATTTACCGAATCGCTGCCCGAGACTACCGGTAAGCTGCTGCTTTGGAAGCGTCAAACGAATGAACTCGTCGTCCAATCCATACTGGGACAACCTGCCCAAGCGAACAACCTGGCCCCGGTCGCCGTTGCCGGCGATATAGCCAGGGTGCTTGAATCGGGGAAAACGGCCGTTCTACCAAACCAATCCCCCCCCCAACTCATCGTCCCCGCCGCTATTAAAGGCGAAATCGTGGCTGTGCTTCATGTTTTTTATCCCGAAACAATAAGCGTGATCCCCCCCGGCGATATCACCTTCCTTGAACTTCTCATTGGCTACATAGGCATTGCCTTCAACAATACCCGCCTCCTGGGGCAAGCCTGGCAGCGCGCCAACCAATTAGAGACAATCTACCGAGTCACCGATTCAGCCATCGCCTTGCAACCTCTGGAACCCACGCTAACCGCGATCCAAGAACGGTTGATGTCGGCCTTTAACGCTTCGATTTGTTATGTAGCCTTATATGATTCCGTAGCCCAAACCCTCACTTTCCCCTGGTTTTTTCATCATAAAGAGCGTATTAATCAAGATGCCGTTTCTCTTCTGGATGATAACAGTCTGGTAGCCTGGGTTGTGTCCAATAATCAACCCTACATTACTGGCGATAGTTGGACAGACCAAATGCCAGTGCCCGGCATTGCGGTGGAACCAGAAAATACGCCCCGCTCAATTATTTGTGTGCCCCTGCGCGATGGTAATGATGTATTAGGCGCAATTTCCATCCAAAATGATGCCCCCCATGCTTTCGATACGGCCGAATTCAAAACATTTATGGCTGTATCTGCCCATATTGCCATCATCATTAAAAACGCACGGTTGTATGATAAAACCCAAAGCCTGGTCAGTCAGGGCACACGTGACTATCAAATTGCAGTTGCCCTGCGTCAGGCTATCGCCGTAATCAGCACATCGCTGGAACCCAACGAGGTGTTCAACCATCTATTATTGGCCATGAGCACCGTATTTACCTACGATACAGCCTTTGCCTGTCTTTACAACGATGGCAAAGTTCGCTGTGTCGCCAGCCGCGATTTTCACGATCGTCCGCTTCCTATTGCTGGGCATGAATTGGAAGACGCCTGGGCCAACAGTGATTTATTAGCAGAAATTGTGCAATCACAGGAGGCTGTTGTTCTATCAGATGTCACGGCCGATTCACGCTGGATATCCATTCCCGGCAATGAATTAGTGCGTTCCTGGATTGGTGCGCCGCTTGTTTTTCAGGGTCGCGTATTAGGTATCCTGATGGTTCACAGCCATCAACCTGGAAGCTTTGGCGAGCGTGAAAGATGGCTGGCAATGACGTTGGGTACGAATACGGCCGTTGCCCTCAATAACGCCCGGCTGTATCAACGCACCCAACAGCAGTTGTCCGAGATAAGCACCCTGTACCAGGCCAGCGCTACCATGACAGCGAACCTGGATCAAGACTTTGTGCTGCAAACAGTCGTTGCCGAAATGGTGCGCGCCTTAAAAGTAGATAGCTGCACCATCTTCGTTTGGGATGAGAACAAACAAAGTTTTACCCCGGCAGCGCATAAAAGCATCCTTTACGCCGATGAGAACAGCCAGCCTTTTGGATTAAGAACCATTGAGCATTTAGAAAAACACCCCCCCGTACAGCGACTGTTCGAAACCCAGGAGATTTACAGCTTACGCCGCGACAAAGAAAGCCCCCTTAATGATATCGCGCTTCTCAAAATAGCCGGGATGCAATCAATCTTATTAGTGCCCCTCGTAAGGCGTAAGCAAATGTTAGGCATATTGGCCTTAGGGCAGTTATCCCAACCAAGAATCTTCCGCCAGAGCGAGCTATGGCTGGCGCAAAACCTGGCTGGGCAAGCATCCGTAGCCATTGAGCACGCCCGCCTCTTTAGTCAGGCACAGCGGCGCATTGATGAATTATCTACATTTCACAGCATCGTATTACAACTCAACACCCCGCTTCAGCTTAGTTCGGTGTTGGATACGATTACGGAGTCAGCTTTAAGATTGGTTGACGCCAGCAATCTGCATATTTACTTGTATGACGATAAGACAGGCAAATATACTTTTGGGTCCGCCTTATGGCGAGATGGCCGCCGGGAAGCGGCCGTTGCCTCACTGCGTCCCAACGGCCTGACAGCCACTGTTGTGCAAGGTGGGAAACCCATCATCATCAACGATGCTAGCAAAAACCCACTCTTCCAATCCAAAACTGCCAGCGCCTGGGGCATTTGCGCCATCGCTGGTTTCCCGCTAATACATAGCAATCAAGTCATTGGCGCTTTTACCATTACCTATCTCCAGCCCCATACATTTAGCGAAGATGAATTACTGCTTCTTCACCTGCTGGCCGACCAGGCCGCCGTGGCCGTTAAAAACGCGAGCCTTTTTGACGAGGCCGAACGCCGTTTGCGCGACATGTCTGCATTAGTAGACATGGCCAAACAAGTGACGGGAAATCTGAAACTAAGTTCGGTGTTGCAAACAACCGTTCAAATATTGCAAGGTCTCCTAAACGCCCGCGCCAGCACCATTACCATGCTGTCGGAGGAAGGCTCAGAACTGGTCGTCGTTGCCGCCGTTGGCGTTGACCCCCGAGTAGTGGGAAAGGCCCGCATGAAATTAGGCGAAGGCGTTTCTGGTGAAGCTTTCAGGCGACGTGAGTTAATCTATATTCGTGATGCCCACGATGAACCAGATTTCCTCTTCTTTAGCGATGTTGTGCGCAGCTTGCTGGTTGTCCCGTTAATCGTGCGTGATAAAGCTATTGGGACGCTAACCGTTGATAGTGATCAACCAAGCGCCTTCAGCGCCTCTGATATTCAGTTGATGACAATCGCCGCTGCCCAGGCAGGTGTGGCTATTGCCAATGCTGATTTATTTGAAGAGGTAGAAGAACGCGCAGTTGAATTAGCTGTTGCTTATGAGGAATTGAAGGAGAGCGATCGCTTAAAAGATGAATTGGTTCAGAATGTGTCCCATGAACTGCGTACCCCTTTGACATTTGTGAAAGGGTATGTGGATTTGTTGATGGAAGGAGAAATGGGACAAATGAACCCCGATCAAACTGAGGCGCTGGAGATTGTGTCTACAAAAACAGATGAGATCACCCGCCTGATTGAAGATATTATTACGCTTCAAAGGATTGATTCCGGTAATTTACAACTCCAGGCGATTTCGATAACAGATTTTCTAAAAACGGCTATCGCTTCACACCAAATTGTTGCTAGTCAGAAAGGCTTACACGTCGTTTATAATAAACCTGCGGCCAAGTTCATGGTTTATATGGACAAAGGGCGTATCAGCCAGGTAGTGGATAATTTGATTGGTAATGCAATGAAATTCAGCCCCGACGGCGGCATTATTTCTGTATCCGTTAAAGAACAGGACGCGGACGTTTTAGTAACCATTAAGGATGAAGGCATTGGCGTGCCTGAAGATAAACAGCAAAAAATCTTTGAACGATTCTATCAAATAGATGGGTCAGCGCGACGCCGTTTTGGAGGGACCGGGATTGGGTTGGCTTTAGTGAAACGAATTATTGATGCACATCAAGGCCGAATTTGGGTAGAGAGCACAGTTGGTCAAGGTAGTTCTTTATTTTTTACTTTACCCAGGGTAATCAATACGGAAACGGTCGATATATTACCCAACTATGTCTCGTAGCATTGGAGTGACTGTGTCTAAACCAAATGCAAGATTATCTCCCACTAATCTCAAGGCCATGCCTAAAATAGACCTGCACCGGCATCTTGAAGGATCATTACGCCTGGAAACGTTGCTGAAAATTGCTCGCGAGTTCGACTTAAACTTGCCAACCGCCGATGCCGAACAGTTGCGCCCCCTTGTTCAAATCACCGACGATCCCCCCGATCACGAAGTGTTCCTCAGCAAATTCGAGGTCTTACGCCATTTCTACCGCAGCCCGGAAGCCATCAGCCAGTTGGCCTATGAGGCTGTTGCCGATGCGGCTGCGGATAATATTCATTACCTGGAACTGCGCTTCAGCCCCCAGGCATTAGCGCGGGTGCGCCGGTTCGCGTTGACTGATGTGACCGATTGGGTAATTGAGGCTGTGCAACGGGCCAGCCGGGATTTCAAAATCACTGTGGGATTGATAATTACACTGGTGCGCCACGATCCGCTTGAACAAGCCCGCCAGGTAGCTGAAATCGCCTTTGATTATTGTGATAAAGGTATTGTCGGCATTGATCTGGCCGGAAACGAAGTTAAATTTCCCCCAGGCCCGTTTATCCCTATTTTTAAGCAGGCGAAAGAAGCCGGGCTGGGCGTCACCATCCATGCCGGAGAGTGGGCCAGCGCCTATGGTGTCCGCCAGGCAGTTGAAGAATTGTACGCGGATCGGATTGGACATGGGGTACGCACCATAGAGAATTCTTATGTTTTACGGATGGTACGCGAACGAGGTGTGGCCTTTGAGGTGTGTTTGACTAGCAATTTGCAAACAGGTGTTGTGCATGATTTAACCCATCACCCTCTGGTAGATATGCTGGATCTTGGTTTACAAGCAACGATTAACACCGATGACCCCCGTGTGAGCGATTGCACCCTTACCGACGAATATATTCTGGCTGTCCAGAAGCTGGGATTGGGGTATGCAGCGTTACGTCAGATGATTTTGAATGCGGCTGCGGCTGCTTTTTTGCCGGAAAACGGCCGTAAACGTCTCATCACTCACTTTGAAAAACTGCTCCCCAAACCGGAGAGCCACAGTAAGAACTCCCAATTCCGGTCAAGCCGCGTCCCATTCCTTTACAGCGCGCTTGATTAGAAGATGAATTTGCGGTTCCGGAATATCCCCCGGTTTTTGATATCTTTTGCCATCCACCTCAATAAGGATACCGCCCGCCGGGTCTTGAACAAGATGAATAGAACGGTTCGCCATTTCCGGGTCGCTTAAAACGTGCTTTTGCAAAATGGTATCAATTTGCTTGGCTACGCTCAATTCCTTTTGGGCTGGTTTTGATTCCAGCAAGGTGTCTGGACGAGATTGAATACCACCAAGAATAGGAAACTTAGGCTTGGGCGGGGGAGCGTTCTTGGCGGCATCGCGTTCGGCTTCTAAACGTGCCAAAAATTCCGCCTGGCGCTGTTCCAGAGGCCCTGTTTCATGAACTGGCTGGCTGACGACCACCGGCGGAGCGACCCCCTCATTTACTAAGGTCTCATAACTCCCGGCAAAGCTTATCAATTCCCCAATAGCGGCTAATAGCACTCGTTTTGCTTTCTCATCATTTATTTCCGACAAGTTCTCAAATCGGTCATCGTTCACTTCTACCACGAGCTTGCCCAAAGGGGGAACACGTAAAATTCGCATGACTTCCAATTCTCTGCGCATAGTCTACTCCCGTAGTGTGCCAGGCATCATATGCCACGCATCATGTACCACTTAAAATCTGCTCAAGCTTGGCAAGTCGGGCAAAAATGTGTGCTGCGACCGCCCAACTTAATCCGATGTATTGTGTCACCACAATGATAACACGAGCTGCCTGTACGCCGAAACACAGCCATGACATTTTGCATGTCTCCCTTGCTGCCATCTGGTTTTACATACATGTCGATGCTGGCCCCTTCTCGTTCAATGCCCATCTGTAATACTTTTTGGATGGCTTCATGTAATTTGGTAATTTCGGGCTGTGTAAGTGTGTTGGCGCGTCTCTCAGGGTGTAAGCCGGCGTAAAAAAGGGCTTCATCAGCATAAATGTTGCCAATGCCGGCGATGAAGGTTTGATCAAGCAGCAACGGCTTAAGAATACGTCTGCGGTTTTGCAGCCGTTTATGCAAAACGGAGACGGTAAATGTTGGTTCCAGCGGCTCCGGCCCCAGGTGGCCCAGTATGGTCATCGGGTCTTGCACCAGATAAACACGGCCAAATTTGCGCGTATCCCGAAAACGCAGTTCACGGCCGTTATCCAATCCAAAAATCGTATGGGTGTATTTATCCGGCGCTGTTTCCTGGTCCACAACTGCCAGATGGCCGGACATTTTAAGGTGAACGATGAGCGTTTCGTCGTCGCTCAGGCTGAAGACCAGGTATTTAGCGCGCCGATTGATGGCTTGAATGGAACGGCCGTGTATACGTCGCTGCAACTCAGGAAAACCAGGCGCCGCAATGTGGCGCGGCCAATAATTCCGCACCTCCGTAATCGTGCGCCCAATCAGTGGTTCCCGCAGCGCACGCACCGTCGTTTCAACTTCTGGTAACTCAGGCATAAAAAAGCCTACAAGCGGCCAGTGGGCAAGTCATTCACTCCTCTAAAATAGTAAATCTACCGCTATCATAAAACAATGTATCATCTACCCAAATCTTGCCGCCATCCCGCATGTCACAAATCATATCCCAGTGAACAGAGGATTTGTTGTTACTGCCCGTTTCCGGATAACCGTTGCCAACAGCCATGTGAATCGTGCCACCAATCTTCTCATCAAACAAAATAGACTTGGTAAAACGATTAATCCCATTATTCGTGCCGATGGCCCATTCACCCAGATAACGCGCTCCGGGGTCCGTGTCCAGCACACTTAACAGAAACGCTTCATTTTTCTTGGCGCTGGCATCCACAACCTTGCCATCCTTAAAACGTAGTTCGACCCCTTCCACTTCGCGCCCGCTGTAAATAGCCGGATAAGTAAAACGCACCCACCCATTTACCGAATCTTCCACCGGGCCGGTAAAAATTTCGCCGCTAGGCATATTCTTCTGAGCGTCTGAGTTAATGAATGTGCGATCGGCGATAGATAAAGTCATCTCTACGTTGGGGCCAATCACTTTCACATCTTTCTTACCTACCAGCCAATCCACCAATTTCTGCTGCATGAGGCTGACTTTACGCCACTCCGCGGTTGGATCATCTTTATCCACAAAACAAGCGGCATAAACGAAATCCTCAAACTCATGCAAAGACATATCTGCTTCCTGTGCCTGGGCATTGGTGGGGAACAAGGTCCCTGTCCAGCGGAATTCGCCGGCGGCGCTGCGGCGCATAAATGTCTGCATGAGTTCCGCACTCGCTTTACGGGATAACTGCTGCCGGGCGGGATCAACCCCGGCCAGGGTGCGTGTATTATCAGAACCGCCCAGGCCAATCATGCAATCATACGTTTCCATGACCATTTTCATTGTTTCTGGGATGTGCTGTAATTGATCATCGTTGCCGTTTTTAAGCATGATCTCGGCAAACTGCTGCTCTTGCCAAATTACCAGAGGATACCCCCCGGCACGAACCACTTCACGGTATGTTTCCAGCACAAGGGGGAAGGAGGCCATACTGCCTCGAATAACAACTTTGTCGCCGGGTTGGACTTTTACGGAGTAATCAACTAAAAGACGGGCTAATTTTTCGACGCGTGGATCAGACATGGTTTCCTCATAAACTAAAGGACAAGATATCAATAATTTTCTGGAGTCTGACGGATTTTGGAATTCTCTCTAGTAGTCTGACCGACAAGTTTTGACAGGTTCTGATTCAGGACAAAACCCATCAAAGAGAACATTGTCGGACTACCAGTGCATAGGGAGATTTGCCAAATCGTTCCACGATGGGAAATATTAAATACGCCAGTATCCAGCTTGATTATACCGTAAAAGATATAACTTAATACTTTTGACGATTGCAAGTTCTGGGCAAGTTGTTTACCATTGGCAATATGTACCCTGATGATCGCATTTTGGTTGCCTATGTGCCCCGTCCGGCAGATTTTGCCATTGTGGAAACTGAGGGTTGGTATCGGATTCCCCAGAAATCTGCGCCTAAAGGGTTGCATGCTGAATATTTCGCTTTTTATTTTGGTCGGCATTTTGGGCCGGATAAATGGGCCGTCCACTATTATGCTCGGCAGTTGGGACATGAATTGGTGTCGCGGTTATCACTTTTTCCAGAGCAAACAAACCATCCGCGAGCGGCTGATTGGTATTATAAAGTGCAGTTGGGGCCATTGCAGCGATTGGAACGGCCGATTATCAGCCTGCGTTGGCGGCGTATTACTTTTATTCACACAACCGGGGATCGTTTTCTACAGGCGGCCGAAATCAACGATTTGTACGTTGACGGGGATGGGTATGTAGACCGGCTGTATGTGGCGCTTAAGGAGCGGGGGATTCAGGCCGAGCGTCACTTTCAAGTTCATGAAGCTGGCATGGTATATGAAGTGCCATTAACCGTTTTGTGTCAAAACGGCCGTTTAGATATACCCGCCGCCCAAATGCCCACCACACCAACCGAGCTTACAGTCCTGGCCGATAAAATCGCACGCCAAACCATCCAAAAAGGCGGGCCGCACACGCCATAACTGGTTATTGGCACGACCGCGTCCAATGTGTGACAATTTCATACAATAAAACCATAAAGAAGTAATTTTACGTGATATACCTACAACGCATCATTGATGAAATTGACGCCCAACTGCCTGATTCCCCCTTTGTACGCAAAGGGGGCAGTTTGCTCATGATGGTTGGGCTGCCTGGAACCGGCAAATCCTCCATTGTGCGCGGTTTGAAAGCCGAGTTCCCCTACATGGTCGTCAGCACCGATAATGTTCGCGCTAAAATGCGCACCCAGCCTTCATATACAGCGGCAGAAATGTTATTAGTATACGAAGTATGCTACGCCATTATTGAAAGACGCTTATGCCAGGGACAGCGGGTTATCTTTGACGCATCCAATTACCTGAAAGCGCGCCGTGAGTACGTGGCCAATCTAGCCCAAACATGTGGGGCGCCAATGGCCGTATGTTATGTTCAAGCAGACCAGGAAGCAATCGGGCAGCGTCTGGCGCAGCGTATCCGGGGGAAACGACAAACCGGCGATTTATCCGATGCAGATTGGACTGTCTATAAATGGATGGTGGAAGCCCAGGAACCAATTGTTGGGGAGCATCTCGTCTTGGACACAACGGTTACACCAGCCAAGGAATTAGCTAAAAAACTGCTCGAATATTGGGTTAAAATAGAAACCAATGCTGCAATTGACCCTGATTTACAACCCCCAAGCTGGGCCAGCCAACTTGGCGGCGCCGATAAACCTGGTAGCTGATTCCTGGCGGACACGTGGTTGGCAAGTCTCCATTAAACCCACCCAATTCGCCGGACATGCGACGACACTGGCTCAAGAAGCAGCGGCGGCCGGGCATCTACTTGTCCTGGCTGCCGGCGGTGATGGGACGTTGGGAGAAGTTGCTAACGGCCTGGCCAGGACGGAAACGGCTCTGGGGCTGCTGCCGGTGGGAACAGGGAATTCGTTTGCCAAAGAGCTGCAAATGCCCCTGCCTACTCGTTGGGATAAGCATAAATTGCTTCAGGCGACGGATGCATTAGCTGCGGGTCGTGTGCAGCGGATTGATTTGGGTAGGGTGGTTGACGAGGAGGGGGGGAACGGCCGTTATTGGGCGCTGTGGGCTGGTGTTGGCGTAGATGGTTTCCTGGTTGACCGGCTGGAACCACGCCCGAAATGGTCAAAAAAACTAGGCACAGCCGGGTATGCGGTCCAAAGCCTGGCTATTGCTTCACAAGCGCCCTTTGTTCAGGCTGTTGTTGACATAGACGGCCGTACTTTTAAAGACCATTATTTGCTTACACTCATCAGCAACTGCCGCCGCTATGCCGGAGGAGAAGTTATACTCAGCCCCCAGGCCAGGTTAGATGACGGCCTCTTTGAGGTATGGCTCTTTCGTGGACAAAGCGTGCCGCGAATCCTCCAGATATTGTTGAAAATCAAGCTGGGCCATCATCTTGAAGATGACGGCATTACAATGGTAAACGGCCGTCGCGTCACCATCCACACAGATCCCATCATACCCGCCCAAATTGATGGCGAACGTGGCGGCGCCAGCCCCATTACTTGCCAAATCCAGCCCGGCATACTGCGCTTACTAACCCCAGACACGGCGCCGCCTGATTTGTTCAGCCAGCCCGGCGAACCATTGGTTAAATGACGGTTATCTTTTAGCTGCGCTCTTTGTATAATGGGGTTGATTCAGATGACTATGCTGCACATTCAAGTTTTTCAATCCCTGACGGTTAGAACGAATCAAGGGCCGCCGCTGGATTTGGGTTCGCCGACGGCGCGCGCTTTGTTTGCTTACCTGGCGCTGCATCGGACGCAGACGACAGATCGACGCCGGTTGGCTTTTCTCTTTTGGCCGCGCGGCAGCGAGCAGGCGGCGCGCCGTAACCTGCGCCAATATCTGCACCGGCTGCGCCGCTCCCTAGAGGTAATTGACCCCGATGGAAAGCTGCTGTTTACCGAAGGCAATCAGGTTGGCATTCATTTGCCGGATGATTGTTATTTGGATGTGGCTGAGTTTGAAACGGCCGTTTCCCTTCCGCATGAAAACCTCGCCCAAGCTATCTCCATTTACAAAGGCGACTTACTCGAAGATGTCTATGAAGATTGGGTTATTCCCGAACGGGAACGATTGGCCCGGCTGCACCGCGAAGCGCTGCTGCGTCTCATTGAGCAAAAAGAAGCGGCGCGCAATTACACAGAAGCGATTGCTTATGCCGAACAATACCTGGCTGCCGAACCGCTGTTGGAAAGCGCTTATGTGCGCCTGATGCAGCTTTATTATGCCGCTGGCGACCGAGGCCGCGTACAGCAGCAGTACCAGCAGTTAACCGCCGTATTTCTGGATGAACTGGGCGCTGATCCGTTACCGGAAACGGCCGCCATGTACGAAGCCATGTTAGCTGGAGAATACGGCCGTGTTCCCAATAAACCATTAACCAGTCAGCCCGCAACCCGCAACGCGAAATCCTCAACCTTTAGCCCGCCATCCACAGTTGCCCTCAAACGTCAACCTTTCGTTACGGCCTTCATTGGTCGGGAGACCGAACTCAATTGGCTGCTGCAAGCCGGACAGTCAGCGCAAAATTCCCAGGGCAACTTTGCTTTTATCCAGGGTGAATCCGGGGTCGGAAAAACCCGGCTTGTCAGCGAGGCGCTGGCCCAAATAGATACCCCCGTTTACATTTTTAGCGGACGCGGTCATGAATTCGAGTCCATGATCCCTTACAGCCCCCTGGCTCAGGCCCTGCGCGAAGCGGCCAACAATATCCCGTGGGAACGATTCCAGCCGCCGCCGCCCTGGCTCTCTGCCCTCCAGCCCCTGTTAGCGGATTTGCCCGCTTATTTCCCCGGACACACCCTCACTGGCAGCAGCCAGCAGCACCATATCATTGAAGGGTTGGGTAATTTTCTACTGACTCTGGCCCGCCATCACCCCGTCATTCTTTACCTGGATAACCTCCACTGGGCCGACGGGCCAACCTGGAACTTCCTCGGTTACCTGGCACAGCGGGTGAGGACTGCTCGTTTGCTCATCATTGGCGTAGCCCGTACCGAAGACATGCCGCGTGACCGGGGGCGGCTGGTCCGCAAATTGCAGCGCCAACAAGTGATGGCGACTCTCACATTGGAACGGCTTTCACAAGCTAATACGTATACTCTGGTGCGCCAGCTTATGGGCGATGACGCGCTAGACCCGATCTTTGCCCGCCGCATCTACGAGGAGACTGAAGGGAATCCGTTTTTTATTGTGGAAACAATGCGGGCTGTTCGGGAAGCCGGGGGCGATTGGACGCATAGCGTGCCCACAGATGCGACTGGGCAACGGCCATTTTTTGCCATTCCTCTGCAAGTGCAAGCCATTATTGAATCACGCCTGGACAAGCTGGATGATGAAAGCCGGGCGGCGTTGGGGGTAGCGGCTGCAATTGGCCGCGAGTTTTCCTTTGAGGTATTACAGCAAGTGGGCCAATATGATACCCAAACATTGCTGGATGCCCTGGATGAATGGCTGGCGCGCGGCTTGGTGCGCGAATTACGTGATGGTTATGATTTCACGCATGAGAAATTGAGCCAGGTCGCCTACCAGCAGCTCAGCCGCGCCCGCCGCCAGTGGATTCATTTTCAGGTAGCCGAATTTTTGAGCGCCAATCAGCCCGACGCCGACCCGGCCCACCTGGCCCACCATTATTATCTAAGCAATGAGCCAGGCCGCGCGCTGCCGTACCTGGCCCAGGCCGGGCAGCGCGCCCTCAATGTGCGTTCCTATGCCGAAGCACGGGACTTTGGCCTGCAAGCAATTGGTTTATTAGGCCGGTTTCCCAGCCGGGCCAGGCTGGGCCAGGCCGAGCGGATTGATCTGAACCTGCAGTTGGCACAAGCTTATGCCTTCACCGGGGCGCTGCCCAAAGCGATGCAAATGCTGCAAGAGATCGAGCGTATGGCTGAATTACTGGGCGACATGGGGCGATTGGCACGCATATTTCACCGCTCATCACAAATCTTTTGGCTGCGCGGCCGCCCAGGCACGGCCGCTGATTACGCCCGCCGCACATTACGTCACGCCGAGGAATTGAATGATGATAACCTGCGCTGTGCGGCCTTACGTATGTTGGGACGAGTCGGCATTGCCCTCAGCCATTATGATGACGCCATTGCTTATTTGCTGCGCTATGTAGACCTGGCTGAAAAGGGGCTGCCTCTGGCCGATTTACCGGCCATTTATGGGTATCTTGGCGTGGCTTATGCCCGCGTGGGTTCCTGGCAGCGGGCAATTGTAGCGGCACAGCAGGGGGTGGATTTGGCCGAATCGGCCGTTACCGGGGCCATGCATGTGGTGGCGCGAATGCAGTTGGCGTTTGTTTATGGCGATCTGAACGAATGGGAGCAGGCGTTGGCGATTGCCGCGCCGGTGCGTAATTTATGGCGCGAAGAAGGGATGACGCCGCACGCTTTTACTCTGCGCGCGGTCGTCGGGCGCTGCCTGGTACATTCCGGCCAAATGCAGGCAGGGGTTGCAGAGATTCAGGCCGCCTTAAAGTGGGCGGAAGAAGTAGATTATCGCGTATTGGTTCACGTCATTCATGTTTATCTGGCACAGGCCCAGTATCAGGCCGGGATGATAGAGGAAGCGAGGGGAACGGCCGTTCACGCGGCCGAATTGGCAGCCCAGGCCGGGAATCGTTGGGCTGAAGCCGTCGCCCGGCATACTCAGGCCGTATGTGAGATGCATTTACCTAAAACAGACTGGCCTCAAGTCGAAGCTAACCTTATCCGCGCCATGCACATCCTGCGCCAAATACGCGCCCGCCCCGACCTGGCCCGCACCTATCTCGCCATGCGCCGCCTTTACGACCGCGCCGGGCAAACCGCCTGGGCTGTTGATTGTCATTCCCGCGCCACCACTATTTTCGATGAACTCGGCATGGCTGATGAACTACGTGTAGCGCAGGGTCAGGCTGCCGGCGACCGCACAGGGGCCGTCGTTATCTCCGGGCTTGAATTAAAGGGGCCTAACATTGACTTAGCGCTCATCGGGTAAATGAGACTGAGCGGCGAGAAACTACCACTCCCCAGTTAACTAATCTAAAATCTCCAAACAGGGAACCTATTTCTAAACGGTTGCTTAACAGCAATTTGAAAGTTATTTCCTTCGTGCTATACTTCCCGCCACTATTTTGCCATTATTGCGCCCCAACTTCTCCATAGAGGTTAACGTCATTAACCGAATCACAAAGAAATTACCATGAGTCAATCAGTGTCGATCCACAAATCAAGCCCGTCCCAGAACGCAGACAAAACCTACAATAACAATTGGGCAAAGATTAAATCTGCCCTTGAAGGCTATTTGTACCTGGTGCCATCCCTCATCATTCTCACCATCTTCGTTTTTATCCCCATTGTCGCTTCTTTCCAGCTCAGCTTGACGCGGATTGCTCCATTCGGTGGCAAGTCCATTGCCGTGGGACTTGAAAACTACACCCGCTTATTTGCCGACCCAGAATATATCAACAGCCTTAAAGTATCGCTGCTGTTCACATTAGGCACGGTTCCGGGCGGTCTTATTTTGGCCGTAGCCATGGCCATTGCCCTTTCCTACCCGATGAAACATCTTTCCTGGTTTCATCGCCTGCTTATTTTCGTCCCCATCGTCATCAGCAGCGCCGTCACCGGCGTTCTTTTTCGCTGGATTTACCACCCGGTTGTTGGTTATCTCAACTATATTCTAAGCTTGATGGGCATTGAAGGCCCTCTTTGGCTTTCCTCTAAAGATTGGGCGTTGGTCTCAGTTATGTTGGCGGTAGTCTGGCGGCAGTTGGGCTTTAACGTCATCATCGCTCTGGCCGGTATTCAGAACATTGATTCGACTTATTATGAAGCGGCCAAAGTAGATGGCGCCAACTTGTGGCATCGCATCCGCCACATCACGCTACCCTTGCTCTCGCCCACACTTTTCTTCCTTTTCATTATCAACGTCATCAACAGTTTGCAAGTATTCGGCGAAATTAACATCTTGACTGAAGGCGGGCCGGGTGGCGCATCGAATACGCTACTGTACTCGATTTATTACGACGCTTTTGTCGGTACGCCATTCCGGGGCTACGCATCAGCCCAGGCATATTTGTTGTTTATCATCATCCTAATCATGTCCTTCGTTCAATTTAGGGGCTTTGGCCGCAAGGTACATTACCAATGAGCACATCTACCGCACAAATCAAACCGGCAAGAAGAAAAATTAAATGGGGCGAGATTGGCCTGCATGTTTACTTGATTGGCATCGGCCTTGTCGTGGCAGCGCCCATCATCCTAGCTATTTTCACCAGCTTCAAAGTAGCCAATGATATTACCAACTACCCGCCTACCTTGTTACCTGAGGTATGGACAGTTGAGAATTACATCACAGCCTGGACAGCAACCCCATTGTGGCGCTTCTTTGCCAACAGCCTCATCCAAACAGGCACGATTGTTGTGTTCCAGGTTTTGTTTAGTATTTTGGCAGCCTATGCTTTTTCTGTTTTGGAATTTCCCGGTCGTGATTTACTGTTTTATGTGATCTTGGCCAGCTTGATGGTTCCCTTCCAGTTAACGTTTATCCCCAATTTTCTAACCATTGCCAAATGGGGACAAATTAATGAGGCAATAGGGCCTAACACTTATTTTGCGTTGACGGTTCCGTTTCTAGCCAGCGCATTTGGTATCTTTTTGCTGCGTCAGTTTTTCCTGACGATTCCTAAAGATTTACATGATTCGGCCAAGATTGACGGGGCCGGTAATTGGCGCTATTTGTGGCAAATCCTGGTTCCGTTAAGCAAGGGTTCAATCAGCGCCTTTAGCATTTTCTCGTTTTTGGGGGCCTGGAGCCAATATCTATGGCCGCTGGTTATTACTAATGAGGAAAATATGCGTACCATTCAGATTGGCATCCGCTTTTTCCTGTTTGACCAGGAGCGTGGCGCTGACTGGGGCGCGGTGATGGCGGCGGCAGTGATTGCGTTAATGCCAACGCTGCTTATTTTCCTGGTAGCCCAGCGGCAGTTGGTTAAGGGCATTGCCATGACTGGCTTGAAGGGCTGAGATCAGTGATTAGAGGTAACTCTAAGTCATCCTCCCGGAGCTTCACGAGAGGTTAACCCTTCGTCAGGCTAACCTTCGAGAGGGTTAGTAATTACAATTAGAGATTGGGGACTGGAGACTGACTAATCTCCAGTCTCTAGTTTCTAAATCTACCTGTTTTTTGTTGTCCATTGGTTGTTTTATGAAAAACGGCCGTTAATTTCCGCGCTTGTTTCCTATCCCCATTTGGGGATACCCACCAGGAAAGCAGGCCCATTAAATCCTGAGGAGGATTATGAAGATGAAATCTGTTTTTAAAACTATGACACTGTTGTTGATTATCACCATGTTCCTGGCAGCTTGTGGCGGCGGTGAAGAACCAGCCGCCCCGGCAGCCGAAGAACCGGCGGCTCAAGAACCAGCGGCCGAAGAACCGGCGGCCCAGGAACCCGCTGCCGAAGAACCGGCGGCAGCCGAAGTTATTACCATCGAGTTCTGGCACGCGATGGGTGGGGAACTAGGCACGGTTGTAGATGAATTGGTAGCGCGTTTCAATGCATCCCATGATAACATCCAGGTAAACGCGACGTTCCAGGGCAGCTACGACGATACCTACAACGCCCTGCTGGCTTCCTTCGATGCCGGCACTGAGCCAAATATTACCCAGAACTTCGATCTGGCCGCGCAGACCATGTTTGACACAGGTCGTTTGGTTGCCGCTAGCTCCTTTGAAGGGTTCGATCCTGATATCTTTGTCCCCGCCGTGCGCGACTACTACTCCGATGACAGCGGCATGGTTGGCATGGCGTTCAACAGCAGCACCCCCATTATGTATTACAATGCTGACATGTTTGCCGAATTGGGCATTGACCCGCCAGGGTTAGATACAACATTCTCCGATTTGATTGCCAAATGTGATGAACTGCAAGCGGCCGGCGTTGAATTTTGCATCACCTTCGGTCAAGTTGGCTGGTATTTCGAGCAAATTCTGGCAAACAGTGGTGGCTTGTACTTCAACAATAATAACGGCCGTACCGGCCGTGCCACCGAAGCCGTCTTCAACCAAGGCCAGGGCGCCGAAGTATTCACCTTCCTCAGCAGCCTGATTGCTGACGGTTATGCCCCCAATGTAGGCAAAACCTGGACGGATACCGATACTGTTTTTCAGGCTGGGCAGGCGGCTATGATCTTCGACTCCACCTCTGGCGCGTTGGGTATGCAAGAAGGGGCCGACTTTGAAGTCAAGACCACCTACATTCCGCACAGCGACAGCAGCGAGCGCAACGGCGTCATTATCGGCGGCGCGGCTTTGTGGCTGATTGATTCCGGCGACGACGCTGTGAACCAGGCGGCCTGGGAAGTCATGAACTTCATGGCTCAACCAGAACAACAAGTAACTTGGCACACCGGAACCGGCTACTTCCCGGTACGCACTGACCTGGACAACAACGCCGATCTGAAAGCATTCTGGGCCGAAAACCCGAACTTCCGCACTGCCATTGACCAGCTTGCCAGCACTAACACCACCCTGGCCGATGGTTCCCCGAACTACGCTGTTTTGGGCGGCAAGGCTGGCCCGTTCCCGGCTATTCGCCAATTCATCGTGGATGCTTACAGCCGCGTGCTGGATGACGGCATGTCCCCGCAAGAGGCGTTGGACGAAGCGGCCGAGAAAGCGAACCAGGAACTTTCTGACTACAACGCTTTCTTCGAATAAAAAGTATGAACTTAGGCAGCAGTCACCAGTGACTGCTGCCTCCATGACAAGCGGTCGGGACTGGGTCTGGTGGGTATACCCGGTTCCGACTGTTTGTTTTTTTAAGGAAGATAAGAATTGAAGAAATCATGGCTCTGGATTGTTTTGCTGCTTGTGTCTTGTAATAGGGAGAATGAAAGAGAGGGAGTGGTTACGGCCGTTCCCATCCCTAACGCCATCCCCAACACCCTGCCCGCCGGATTCGACGTTGAAGGACATCGCGGCACGCGCGGTCTCAAGCCAGAAAACACCCTGCCCGCCTTCGAAACCGCCCTCGACCTGGGCGTTACCACACTGGAACTCGACCTGCACTACACCAGCGACGGCGTCGTCATTATCTGGCACGATGACGAAATCGCCAAAGATAAATGCGGCCTGGCCCCCGGCATAGAAACCGACGCGCCCGACCCCGACAGCCTGGTCAAATGGGGCGAAGCGTTGTCCTTCAGCCAACTCGCCTACGAACAAACACAGGCGTTCCGCTGCGACCGCAACCCCGACTCCGGCAAATTCCCCGACCAGAACAACGGGCCAACGCCGCTGGCTGGCGATGATTATAGCTTCGTTAGCCTGGAAGCGTTGTTCCAATTTGTGGCTGACTATGTCCAATCGGAACAGAAAAGCGACGAGCAGCGGGCCAATGCCGCCCAGGTGCAGTTCAACATCGAGACCAAGCGCAAGCCGGATAAGGCCAAAGCGATCAACGATGGTTGCGACGGCCAGAACCCCGGCCCGTTTGAACTGGAGATTTTGCGTCTGGTGGAACAATTCGGCCTGGAAGAGCGCGTCATCATCCAGAGCTTCGACCATCGTTCCTTGTGGGCCATCCGCTCAATCAACGACGCGATTCGGCTGGCGGCGCTCACCGCCCGCGGCAATGCCGACCTGGTGGGATACGCCGAGCAGGGGGCGGACATCTGGTCGCCCAAAGCGTCTACACTGACGCCGGAACTGGTGAGCAAAGCGCACAAACTCGGCCTGCAAGTCATCCCCTGGACGGTGAATGACCCGGACGAGATGCGGGCGCTGATAGAAATGGGCGTGGATGGGCTAATCAGCGATCGGCCGGACGTATTGTTGGGGTTGGAGGATTGAGGATTCAGGCGATGTCGTCCAGCGACAGGTTTAAGGCTTGAGCGATGCGTTTGAGGACGTTTGTGGAACCGCTGCGGTTACCGGATTCGATTTGGGAAAGGTAGGATTTGCTGATACCAACTTGATCGGCCAATGCTTGCAGGGTTAGCCCGCGATATTGCCGCCAGATGCGTAACGGCCGTTCGCTATTCATCAATTCCCATACCACATGAGCCGGAATTGTTTCTTCTTCGCCCCGTTCAATCCGGGCGGATATTTCATCAGCCTCCCGAATATCTCGGGCATCTTCGATTTCTTCCAGAAGTTGCAAGTAATCGTTATAAGGGATCACAGCATATACAGGGACGCCGCCATCTTTAATAATTTGAACGCTCATTTATAAACCTTCCCACGCGGAGCAATTTGTAACACCAATATGACTACACGTTCGTTCTGAATTTTGTAAACCACACGCCAATCTCCAATCCGCAGACGATAGTTTAGTGATCCGTGCAATGGTTTAACATTATTATGATGTCCGTAAGGGTTGCGAGCAATCTCGTTCATTTTATCGAATATCCGCTTTGCCAGCTTTCACGGCAATCGGCGCAAGGTTTTTTGCGATGTTTTGCTATACTCGACAGTAAACATAGCTTAATTTTAACAGATTTGTTTACTATTTGTAAACATTGGGGATTTTCATGTCAAGAAAACAGAGCCAACTTTATTTTTTCTGGATTATTTTAGGGCTGGTCGTTCCCCTCCTCGCCGCCTGTAAACGGGAACCGAAGAACCTGGTTCCCCACGTCGAGGTGGTGGCCGAGGGACTGATCAACCCGATCGGGCTGGCTGCCCTGCCCGACGGCAGCCTCTTCATCGCCGAGGAAGGAACCGGCCAGCACGATTTGAGCGCTGGCGTCAGTTTGCGCACGCCCCAGGGAGAAATCGGCCGTTTTATCTCCGGTCTGCCCAGCACGCGCGACTCCGGCGACCTGTCCGGTGCGCCCCTGGTGGGCGTTTCGCCGGATGAAAAGACGCTGTACGTGGGCAACTACGGCGAAGGCCACCTGTGGACTTATCCGCTGGAACCGCGCCGTAAACTCCCCCTGCCTGACGCGCCGCATACTCCGGATGAGTTGGGGAAAGCCGTCGAGCCATTAAACAACGTCAAGCTGACTAATCCGTTCGACCTGACCTTTGACGAAGACGGCACACCGGTGGTGAGCGATGCAACGGGCAACGGGATCGCCAAAGAACGGCCCGACGGTACGACCCGCTTCATCCACCGCTTTACGCCGCTGACTGACCCGACGAACGAGAAACTAACGATTGACCCGGTTCCGACCGGCATCACCCGCGTCGGCACAGAGTATTACGTGACGCTGTTGGGCGGCTGCCCGTATCCGCCGGGGGGCGGGCGGCTGGTGGCGATTGATGAGGCCCGCAATGAGCGCACGGTGGCAGCCGGGCTGAATATGCCGATTGACGTGGCGCTGGGCGCGGATGGCGTGATCTGGGTGTTGGAATTTGCCACGTTTACGCCGGATGGGGATTATTTTTCCGGTGGAGATTACCAGCAAAACACAGGGGTTTTGAGCCGGTTGACGCCGGACGGGACGCTGGAAATGGCAGTGGACAAGCTGAATTTTCCGGGGGCGGTGCTGCCCATGCCAGATGGCAGTTTGTATGTGACGGAGGTGTTTAACGGCCGTCTCCTGCACATCACCTTTGTCGAAGAAACCGCCAACCTCCCGGAAGTTCGGAACCTCCGGGAGGTTGTGGTAGGCGAACCGTCTTACCGGGAGGTTGCCGACGTGGATGCGGCGTTAACGGCCGTCATCAACCGTCTCAACCTCCAGCCCTACCCCGGCCAGGAACTGCGCGAAGGAGACACGCCGCTGGCAAAATTGGGGCAGGATTTATTCTTCGATCCCCTCCTTTCCGGCGACCAAAACACTGCCTGCGCCACCTGTCACCATCCGGCTCTGGCCATGGCCGACGCCCGCGTCCTACCCATCGGTACCGGCGGGACGCGGTTGGGGCCGGCGCGCGACTTTGTGGAACAGGTCACCCTGGGGCCGGACGCCAGCACGCCGCGCCAACATGACGGAGCGCTGAACCCCGCGACGGGCAAATTCACCGTCATCAATCCGTTCATGGGCAATTTTGTGCCCCGCAACAGCCCCACCGTCCTCAATGCCGCCCTGCTGCCGGTGCAGTTTTGGGACGGCCGTGTCCAAAGTTATGCCCTCGGCGAAACAGTGACGACACAGGAAAGCATGGTCAACGGTTTCGAGATGAGCGACGCTCTGGCTGCGCAGTCGCTCTTCCCGCTTACCAGCCTGAACGAGATGGCCGGGGCAACGCTGGGCAACCTGCCCGCCCAGGAAATCCGCCGCCAGCTCATCGCCCGCCTGTTGGCTGTACCCGCTTACCGGGAGCAGTTTCAGGCTAATTTTGGCGCGGAAGAAGTGACGGCCGTTCAGATGGCTACCGCCATCAGCGCCTTCGAGCGCCGCTTCATTTTCACCGCTTCCCCGTGGGATGATTATCTAGCGGGCGACCGCAGCGCCCTGACCGAGCAGCAAAAACGGGGCGCGCTCCTCTTTTTCGGCGACATCAACCCCGGCGTCAACTGCGCTCAATGTCACAACGGCGATTTGTTCACCGATTTAGGCTATCACAATTTACTTGTGCCGCAGTTAGGGCCAGGCAAAGGGTTTGGCGATAACGGCCGTGAAGATTGGGGCCGCTCACTCGTTAGCTATGATTGGCGCGACCAGTACGCCTTCCGCACGCCCAGCCTGCGCAACGTCGCCCTCACCGCCCCCTATTTTCACACCGGCGCCTACGCCACGTTAGAGGCCACCATCCGCCACCACGCCAACATCTGGGCCAGCGCAGCCAATTATGACCCCAGCGCCCATTTGCCGCCCGCCTATTACAGCAGCGTGCGGCCGTTTGAACCGGAGAAACAGGCCCACTCCGCCGCCCCTCAACTACGCGACGGCCTACCCCTCAGCGAGCAAGACGTGGCCGATTTGACCGCCTTCCTCAACGCCCTCACCGACCCGGCGGCCACAGATTTGACCGCCTTCATCCCCGATTCCGTCCCCAGCGGCCTGCCCCTCGCCCCCCTGCCCGACCCGGAACAGGTGCGGCAGGCGTTAGCGCGGGAAAGCGACGCCGCTCTCCAATCTCCAATCTCCAATTCTCAATCTGCCGTCCTCGGCTGGCAGTTCACCGACGCCACCCAGGAGACCGGCCTGCAATTCCAGAACGGCGTTTTTGCCACCGGCACGTTTGCCGACCCGGCGGCGATGATGGGCGAGGGTCTCTGCTGGATTGATTATGACAATGACGGCTGGCTCGATTTGTTCTTGACGAACAGCTACGCCGAGGAGGAGGTGGATTATTGGCTGGCGCGGGGAGGACTGCCGCGGAGCGGGTTATGGAAGAATGAGAACGGCCGTTTCCGCGACGTGAGCCAATCCACCCGAACCAATCTGGCCCGGCGCGCCACCGGCTGTGTCGCCGCCGACTTGAACATGGACGGCTGGTACGACCTGTTCGTCACCGCCGACGGGCCAAACGCGCTGCTCTGGAACAACGGCGACGGCACATTCACCGAGGGGGCGGCCGCTGCCGGGCTGGACGCGCCGGAATGGAACACGCCGGCCATCGTCGCCGATTTGAACAGAGACGGCCGTCCCGACCTGTTCGTCGGCAGTTTCATTGACCTGGATTATCAAGTGCCGCGCCCCACCGGCGCTTTCCCCGGCGATTATTACGGCCTGCCCGATCACCTTTACCTGAACAACGGCGACGACACCTTCCGCGACGTTGCTCAGGCCGCCGGTCTAAACCGGGACGAGCGGGCGCTGGGGGCCATTTTCAGCGATTTTGACGGCGACGGCGACCTGGATTTGTACATCGCCAACGACGGGCAGGCCAACCGGATGTACGTCTACGAACCGCTGCCGGACGACCCGGAAGGGATCGGTTTTCGCTATGTGGAGCGGACACAGGAAGCGGAGGTGGGCGACACGGGCAGCGGCATGGGCGTGAATGCCGGTGATTATGACGGCGACGGCCTGCTGGATTTGTTTGTGACGAATTGGGAGGCGGAACTCAACGCCATTTACCGCAATGAAACGGCCGATGAAGGCTTCTTCAACTTCCGCTACAGCACCTACCGCATCGGGATGCGCGGCCTGGGCAACAACATGACGGGCTGGGGGACGATGTTCGCCGATTTTGACCATGACACGGACCTGGATTTGCTGACGGTGAATGGCCGTGTTCCCGTCACTAACTGGGAAACAGACCCGGAACTGGTGCGGCTGTACGGCAACCGGCTGGCTGAAGGGTATCCCGGCGAGTTCCGCGAGTGGACGCAGCTAGTCGGCCTGCCGGAAGTCGGCCCGCTCATCGCCCGCGGCGCGGCGGCGGCGGATTTTGACAATGACGGCGATTTGGACGTGGCGGTGAATGTGGTGGGAGAAACGGCCGTTCTCCTACGCAACGACGGCGGCAACCAAAACGGCAGTTGGCTGGAAATCAGCTTCGACGGCTTTTATCCGGGGACATTGGTGACGGTGACGCTGCCGGACGGCCGTCAACTCCTGCGCGAATGGCATGCGGGCAGCAGCTACCTCTCCAGCGAAGACCCACGCCTCCATTTTGGCCTGGGCGATGCGACTGTGGTGGATGTGACAGTGAGATGGCCCGATGGAAGCATCGAGCAGTTAGAAAATACACCTGCCAATCAACAGCTTCACGTTTCGGCGTCAGTACCTTAAAGACATGTTGATTTTAAGCGGTCCGACCGCATCTAGAGTATGATTGGCGTATTGATAATACGAATCTTTCGCCGGAGCATGTGACACGGCAGCTAATTCGGAAAGTGTGGGGCGCTCCTTAGCCACGATGCCTGAGGCAACCATTATTCCCCATACATTTCGGTAATGAGTTGTCGCAAAAGCATAATATCATTTTGCGGCAGCTTATCCAACTTTTTGATTAAGCGTAATTTGGAAATCGTGCGGATTTGGTCAACGGCAATTTCGGCTCTTTGCCCCTCGCACACCGTTTGAATTCGACTGCGCCACATAGGGTGCAGTTTCGTCGTTAACGGACAAGCCACTACTGTTTCCAGAAACTTGTTCATCGTGTCATCGCTGACAATGACAACCGAGCGTGTCTTTTTAATTTAAGCGCCAACAGTCGGATCGAGATTCGCTAAATAAATGCTGTATCTTTTGACAGTCATAAATGCGTGTCCAATTCAACATCCATGTTTTGCCAATCAGTCCACTCCCCTTGCTCGGCGTCAGCCATCTCTTTGTAGGTATCCTCCCAACTCAGTTTCCCGCCTTGGGCGGCGCGAATCAAGACCCCATCCTGTGTTTCTTCCAAAAGGATGAGTTTCCCAAATCCATATTTTGATATGACTCTCTTGGGTAATCGAACCCCTTGAGAATTGCCAATTTTGATCAATTTCGCTTCTTTTACCATGATCCACCTACCATATCGTTCTTAGGGTTCGTCCAAAATCAACTTTGCAGTTTGCTGGTAATTGGTAATTGGTAATTGGTAATTGAGTAATTGGGTCATTACCAGTTACCAATTACCTGGTTACAATTTTTCAAACGTCAAAGTTATAAACGAACGCGCCCTTAGCAATCACAAAAAGTATACACTGTAATTACTCTGATTGCAAGAGAAGGCTACCCCCCCCAGAGGCAACGACCAAAGGTCATTTGGGCCTCTGGGGGGTGTTTCATTACTCCGGCGTCACGTAAGCGGCGGTGATCGCCGTCCACCATGAATTCGGCGCCGGTGACGTAGGAGGAGTCGTCGGAGGCTAGGTAGAGGGCGGCGTAAGCCATCTCTTTGGCTTCGCCGAAGCGGCCCATGGGCACGTGAACCAGGCGGCGCTGCTTTTTCACTTCGGTGTTGAGGAATTTCATCAGCAGTTCCGTCCGCAGGGGGCCGGGGCAGAGGGCGTTGACGCGGATGTTCTCGCGGGCGTGGATGACGGACAATTCGCGGGTCATCACCAGGACGGCCCCTTTGCTGGAAGTGTAGGCCATCTGCGGCGTGGCCACGCCGACCAGGGCGACGAAGGAGGCGGTGTTGATAATGAACCACCTGCCCGCCGCAGCGCGGGGATGCCGTATTTGCAGCCCCGATAAACGCCTTTTACGTTGATCGCCATCGTCAAATCCCACACATCTTCTTCGGTGCTGACGGCATCGTCGTCGCGGCTGTTCATGATGCCAGCGTTGTTGAAGAGGATGTTGAGCCGGCCGAATGTGTCTTCGGCAGCTTGGAATATGTCGACGCAGGCGTAGTAAGCTCGTCCGCCACTTCGCTAAATCCGTTCAAAATATCGTTTCCGTTCCCAATCGGTTACGGCCGTGTCATACAGCGCCTGCTCGGTGCGGAAAAAATGTGTGTAATGGTCTACCATGTCCGCGCCAAACACCTGCCGGGCGAAGTCGCTGGCGGCAAACAAGTTCGTCGCTTCACGCAGCGTGTAAGGTACGCGCGGCAGTTCTTGCGCCATATACACATCCCCCTCAAAAATCGGCGGCGGTTCCGTCTGGTTAGCAATGCCGTCTAGTCCGGAGGCCAGCGCGGCGGCAAAGGCCAGGTACGGGTTCACATCGGCGCCCGGGATGCGGCACTCGATACGCAGGCTTTCCCCTTTGCCCACAACGCGAAACCCGGCGGTGCGGTTGTCGTAGCTCCAGGCGATGCGTGTGGGCGCCCAGGAGCCGTCTTCGTATCGTTTGTATGAATTCACAGTGGGGGCGTAGCAGACCATCATCTCCGGCGCGTGGGCCATCCAGCCGCCCAGGAACCAGCGAAACACGTCTGATCCCATCACCGGCCCGAACTGCTTGTCACCGGCAAAGGCGTTACGGCCGTCTTGCCACAAGCTCAAATGAATATGGCAGCTCGACCCGGCCTGCCCGTTGGTATATTTAGCCATGAAGGTGACGCTGACGCCCATCTGATCGGCCGTTTCCTTAAGACACTGCTTGAAGATGACGTGACGGTCAGTCATCGTCAACACATCGGCATAGCGGATGTTGAGTTCGTGCTGGCCCAGGCCCCACTCCCCTTTGGAGTTTTCGACGGGAATGCCGGATTGTTTGAGATGACGGCGGGCGGCGGCGGTGAATTTTTCTTCCCGCGCCCCCTGCAGCATATGATAATCTTAGATGTACCAGCTTAATGGTTCTAGATCGGTGTGTTTCTTGTGAACGGCCGTTTTATACGAATCCTCAAAAATGTAATACTCAAGTTCGGAGGCGGCCATGCCATCGAAACCCATCTGGGCGGCCCGGTCTAGCTGGCGGCGTAAAATAGAACGGGGAGCCACGCTGACCGGTTGGTGAGTTTTCTCGCTGGCTACGTCACATAACACCAGCGCCGTTTTGTCCAGCCAACTGGCGACGCGCAGAGTAGACAGGTCGGGAACCAAATGAAAATCACCGTAGCCCAGTTCCCAGTTAGCGAATTTGTAGCCGGGGACGGGTTCCATTTCCATATCTACGGTGAGCAGGTAATCACAGGCGTGGGTTCCGTGCGCGCCGCCCTCTTCCAAAAAGAATTCGGCATCGAACCGCTTGCCCATGAAACGGCCGTAATGATCCGTAAACACCACCGCCACCGTCTCAATCGCTCCTTGCGCCACCAATTCGGCCAGCGATTCCATCGTCAACATGCCGTATAAATTTGCCATTTAACCCTCCTAATGCAAGGTACGCCCCTACACCTCTCGAATTCCGATTGAACCAAAGAAAATTGATTGCCATTAGATCATTTGAACAATATCCTGGCTGTCTCAACATCACAGTAACGCTATCATACCGTTTTGCGCGGCAGAGACAAAAACAGATTACTTTTGTCTGAATCCGGTATAATGGATGCGACAAATCCTCCCAGAGGGTTGGAACATCTGGGAGAATGACTGAGCGAAGGATTATATTTTGGCAAATCACTGGAAACAATGGCCGCGTGGTGAATGGATCACGCTCATTTTGTTGTTTGTCGGGCTGTCGTCATTTTATTTTGCGACGGTATCGGGCATTACCAGCAGCAATGACGGCAGTCATTATGCCCTGGCGCGCACGATGGTGGAAAACCACGCTTTTGCGCTGAAGCAGTTTGACGATTACGCAGAGGGAAATGACATCGCTGTCCGGGAGGGGGTGTTGTACAGTGACCGTCCACCGGGAACGGCCGTTCTCTCTACTCTCTTTTACACCCTCGGCGGACGCTTGCCCGCTCCCCGCTCCCGGCTCCCGTCGCGCCACGACGCCGACAATCCCCGCCTGCTGTATGTGCTGCTGCTGCCGGTGTGGGCCGGGGCGGGCACGGCCGTTCTCCTCTACCTGTTTTTGCGCGGGCAAAATGTGACCAGGGTGGGGGCGGTGACGGCCGTTCTCCTATTCAGCCTGGGGACGGCGCAGTGGAAATACAGCGCCGTCTTATTTTCCCATGCGCTGTCCGGCTTCCTGGTGCTGCTGGCCGTTTTTCTGGCCGCCCACGCCGCGCCGTCTAGCCGCTGGGGGCGTTATTTATTACTGGGATTTGTCCTCGGTTTTGCAGTGTTAGTAGAGTATTCTAACGGGTTATTGGTTATTATCGTGGGGTTGTTCGTGTTGAGCGGGATACGGCCGTTCACCCCCCGCCGTATTTTAGCTGTGATGGGGCCGTTCGTGATGGGCGGATTGGTTCCGGCGGCGTTTCTGGCCTATTACAACAACGTCAACTTCGGCAGTCCGTTCACCCTTTCCTACGCTTACGCCGTCAACTATCCCTGGGCCGGCAGTTTCTTTTCCACGTTTAGCTGGCCTTTACTGCCGGGGCTGCGCGCTTTGCTCATCTGGGGCGAGGGCGGCGGCTGGTGTGACCCGACCTGCGTCAATCAAGGGTTATTTCTGCTTTCTCCGGTCATGCTGTTGGCTTTGCCCGGTGTGTGGTTCTATTTTCGCCGCGCCCGCGTCCGCCGCCAGTTTTGGCTGACGAACACGGTGTTTGTCATCTATTTGCTCCTATTTGCCAAGCATTTTACGTCGCACGGGTTCACAGGAGACGGCCGTTACCTGGTTCCCTTCCTCAGCTTGCTGGCCATCCCTCTGGCCTACACCCTCGATTGGAGCCTGACGCAATTTCAGAAACCGGCTCGTCAATTCATTCTTACCGGCATCATCTTTGGCCTCTTCTTCCTTTCTTGGCGCAATATGTTTTTACACATCGGCTTCTCTTACAACTATCACCTGGATTTAAGCCGGTTAGACCGGATGATTGCCAGCCCGCAGAATTGGCGCTATCTTGGTCATGAGATATTTCGCAACACCGGCAACCTGCCGCTTTTCTGGCTCCTGGAAGGTGTGGGGCTGGGAGTTGGGTTGATTTGGTCTCGTTACCGGGGCAGGGGTTTAGGAGAATAAGAATCTTGCCGCGAATTACACGAATTGCCCGAATTAGGCGTTTCTTTATTCGTGTGATTCGTGGCATTCGTGTCAAACCATCATTTTGCTTATGCGTCGTTTTTGGCAACAACACCGCGTGACGGTAACGGCCGTCTTCACCGCCATCATCGCCATCATCCTCTACTGGCCCAGCCTGCGCCTGCCGGTCATCTACGACTCCCTGCTCCACATCCGCATCAGCGACGATTTGACCCTGGCCAACGTCTGGCTGCCCACGCAAAAATTTGGCTTCTACCGCCCACTCACCTTTGTCCCGCTTATCCTCATCCAGAAACTGTTCGGCGCTTATCCCAATTGGCTCTTACACGGCCTTAACGTCGCCCAACACGGTCTGAACGCCGCCCTACTTTTCCTGCTGGCCTGGCGGCTGTGGCATAATTGGACACGCGCCTTTATCGTTGGGCTGTTGTTTGCCCTGTTCCCCTTCTCCTTCCAGGCCATCGCTGTCTACGGTCACAACGTCCACCCGGCCACAACGGGACTGATTTTGTTGGGCCTGCACACATACCTGAAGGCAGAAGGCGGAAGGCAGAAGGCAGAAGCTCCCCATTCCCCATTCCTCATTCCTCATTCCTCATTCCTCATTCCTCATTCCTCATTCTTCATTCCTCATTCCTCATTCCTCATTCCTCATTCCTCATTCTTCTGGTGGGCCGTCACCGGCTTCATTTCCTCATCGCTCTGCTCAGCCATGAATCGGCCATTCTCTTCGGCGCATTCGCCGCCCTCGTTCACTGGAACCGCCACCCCCATTCCTCCTTCCGTCTTTCTCGTTCCTCATTCCTCATCCCTCGTTCTTCATTTCGCCTTCAGCCCTGGATGATTTTTCTGCTGTTGGGTGTTGTGTATGCCGTTGGCTACCAGTTTTTGCCCATCAGCGCCGCGCCGCAGGGGGCGGATGGCGGCGGAGGCAGTTTGTGGCTGCGGTTGTTATACCTGCTGCAAGCGGCGGCGTATCCGTTTACCTGGCTGGCCCACCTTTTGCCGGATGTGCCTGCCCAACCGCTGATTTTGGGGAGTACGGCCGTTACCCTTTTCCTCACCCTCTGGGCCGCCCGCCGCCGCCAGAACTGGCTGCCCCTCCTGCTGGGCTGGGGTTGGTGGGGGCTGGCCTCCGCCCTCATCGCCATCCCCCTGCCCACCGGCTACTTACTGCGCGGGCCGCGTTTGCTCTACCTCGGTTCGGTAGGGCTGGCGCTGGCGTGGGGAACGATAGGGGGAAGGGGGAAGTGCAAAGTGCGAAGGGGGAAGGGGGAAGGGGGAAGTGCGAAGTGGGTGTCCGTTCTCAATCCTCAATCTTTAACCCTTAATCTCCTGTTGGCTTTCATCCTCCTCACCAACTGGCAGTTTGTACGCGGGAAGTTGGGCGATTATGCGGAATTAACCGGCCCGGTGACGGCCGTGCAGGCAGTGATGGCGGAACGGCCGTCATCCGAAGGCGTCATCCTCGTCAATCTGCCCCAATGGCTCTCACCGCCGCGCAACACCTATGCCCTCGGCGGCGAATTTGTCGCCATGCTGGGCAACTACCTGTTCGCCGACGAGTTGATCCGCGAAAACGCCGGCCCCTATCCCGTTTACCCTGTCGTCGTCCCCGATTTGTTAGACGATCCGGCCTACCATTACGGCCTGCACAACGAGAGCAGCTTTCGCGGCGGCGCGGCGGCCGCCTTACCCATCCCCGGCGATTGGGCGGACGGCGGGAGCCAGTTATTCATCATCCGTTACCGGGGCACAGGCCTGCAAACTGTTCATGCCGGCGGCTTCCAGCCCGATGGTACCCGGCTGGGGCTGGCCGCTTTTGGCCCGTATGAACTGACGGCGGCCAATGCGGTTTGGTGTAACGATCGTGTACAGGCCAAACTGGACTGGCGGCTAACCGGCCCGGCAGCGCCCACGACCTCCCTGTTTGTGCAGCTGCTAGCGGAAGACGGCCGTCTCATCGCCCAGGCCGATGGCCCGCCGCTCGGTCTGCGCCCCGATTTAACGGCCGTTCCGCCCGGCTGGGTAATCAATGACCAGCGCACCCTTGAATTGGCCAAACCAGGGGCGCCGCATCAGCTTCTCGTCGGCGTGTACGATTTTGTCAGCGGCGCGCGGGCAACGGCCGTAGACGGCCGGGGCAATCCCCTGCCCGACAACGCCCTGCGCCTGCCGGTGACGTCCTGCCCCCGTTAAAACGGCCGTCCCCCCCTACCCATTTTCTGCAAAAATGCCCCCTGCCGGGGGGCATGGCGCGGCCATGCCCCTACCATACCGATCTGACGTAGGGGTTTGGCATTGCCAAACCCAAATCGGTGACAACTTATTCGTACGCCTCATTGGCGAGACCATTGTAATCTCGGCGATTATTGCGTAAGATTAGGGACCCATGCGCCGGCGCAGCAGCATAGTTAACAGGGTGCCATGCTGCTAATTGAGCCGGACGGACACCTTGTGGTAACCCTAAAATAGGGTCAGCGTGTATTCCTGATCAATCAACTGCATCAGCGTTAGATTGAGCGGCGATTCGCCAGCGGGTTGCTAGGAGATCCAATTTACGTACCTGGGCCGCCCGTACATTTTCTGCATCATGTGCGGTTTTAATCTCTTGCCTGGGCAAGACCCGATTGATGGCTTCGACATGGCGTTCCTAGCAAAACTTGTTTTCTGCTTCTATTTCACGTAATCTGTATTTCATAAAGACAGACTCCGAGCGCTGTCAGTTTGGGCGCTAACTATTTTCCTCAGAATGCTGCCTTTTGTCTTATTTGAAAGGTATTATCCCTAAGCCCCCGCCTTGACGCGCATACCTCAACCGCTATAATCCACTTGTGCAGATATAATTCACCACAGATTGCTTAGAATCCATTCGCTACTAAACTGCGAACACATCCTTATATTTATGGCTCTTTAGGATTTCGCGGGGTCGAGGAAAGAATCTGACACGAATGACACGAATAGCACGAATAATAAGAAATTTCGGCATGGTTCAAAACTCGGTTTTGCATCTTTACAAATCGGCTTTGCGTTCGACCAGCGCTATGCATTGCAAATGCACGGTGGAGAGAAAAACCCGTTGAAAACGGGTTGAAACGCGCTCAAACCGGGTCTTTAGCGCGTTTCAACGCACTTTTGGAATTGTAAAGATGATTTTGTCAAAAATGAACCACGCCGAAAATTCGTGCCATTCGTGTCAAAAAATTAACCATCCGGTGAACCAACCACGCGAAATCCCGGAGACCCATATTTATAAGCAACAACTCACAACAAACAGTTAAAACTGGAAGAAAAAATGCTCGACAAAATAGCAAAAGTTGTCGCTCGTTTCGATGAAATCGAAAGACAGATGGCCGATCCTATTGTCCTGGCCGATCATATGAAGCTAACGGAATTGGCCCAGGAACGGTCAGAAATGGCTGCTTTGGTGGAAGCTTACCATCAACATCAAACTTTATCCCAGGAATTGGTTGACGCCCGCGAATTAGTCGCTATGGAAGATGACGACGATATGATCGCGCTGGCTGAAGATGAGATAGAGGCGCTTACCGCAAAGTTAGAACATTTGAAACAACGAATGCGTACCCTGCTCATTCCCAAAGACCCGCGCGATAACAAAAACGTCTACATTGAGATCCGGGCCGGGGCCGGCGGGAATGAGGCTGGTATCTTCGCCGCTGATTTGCTGCGCATGTATTCGCGGTATGCCGAAGCACGCAAGTGGAAAACTGACATTGTGGACGAGAGCCGCACCGGCGTGGGCGGCTATAACAAAGTGATCTTGGCGGTTAAAGGCAAGGGCGCATACTCTCGGTTTAAGTTCGAAAGCGGCGTCCATCGTGTACAACGTGTGCCAACCACCGAATCTCAGGGGCGTATTCACACCAGTACAGCGACCGTCGCCGTCATGCCCGAAGTGGATGCGGTGGAAATTACGTTAGATGAGCGCGACCTGGAAATTACCTCTACGTTCTCCTCTGGCCCTGGGGGACAGCATATGCAAAAAAATGCGACGGCCGCACGCATTGTACACAAGCCCTCCGGTCTCTCTGTCAAAATTCAATCGGAGCGCAGCCTGATGCAAAACAAGCAGTTGGGCATGGCCATTATCCAGGCGCGGCTGCAAGAGATGGAAGAAGCCAAGCAACATGCGGAGCTGTAGGCGAATCGGAAATCGCAAGTAGGCAGCGGCGACCGCAGCGAGAAGATTCGCACGTACAACTACCCCCAAAGCCGGGTTACCGATCACCGAGTCGGCTTCACCAGCCATAACCTCTCGGCCGTGATGGATGGCAACCTGGACCCGTTTGTTGATGCACTGACTATTGCTGACCAGGCAGAAAAGCTGGCAGCGGTTGAGAATTAAGAAAAAAGGCAAGGATATGACGGAACTTACTTACCAACCACGCGGACTTTATTTTGAGGATTTTGCGATTGGGCAAAAGGTATTAACCGCCGGGCGTACGATTACAGAAGCCGATATTGTCATGTTTGCCGGATTATCGGGTGACTTTAATCAGATTCACACGGATGCGGCATATTCGGCCAATTATATGTTTGGGCAACGCATTGCTCATGGGCTACTAGTGCAGTCTATCGCCACCGGGCTGGCGGTGCGAACGGGGGTGATTGAAGGAACGGTGCTGGCTTTCCGCGAGTTGAGCGCTAAGTTTAGTTTGCCCACGTTCATCGGGGATACGGTTCATGTGGAGATTGAGATTACGAAAAAGAAACGTCTGAAACGATTGGGGGGGGGGAATATCACGATGAAATACAGTGTGCTCAACCAGGAAGGTAAGGTTGTCCAGCGTGGCGATTGGATTATGTTGGTGAAATCGCGGGAATAGGATAAGAGTGGTGAATGATGAGTGATGAGCGGGATGGATTGGCTAATGGCGAGGAAGAAGAGTCGAATAGCCAATCAGAGCAACAGTCAACGCCGGTAGATACGGAACAGGATAAGGGGGAAACGGAAACAGTCTCGCTGTTGGATTTGATGGCAGCAGCGAATGACGATTTGGCCGTTCCTGCCGATGATGAAGAAACGGCCGATCTCTCCCTCGCCCCTTCCCCTGATAAACCTAAACCAACTCCGCTGCCCCTCTCGGCTGAAGAATTGACGCCACCGCGGGAACGGCCGTTAGTCCACGACCCCGACGCCACCGACATCCAACTCAGCGTCGCCTTCCCCGGCAGCGAACCGCCCCTCTCCGAAGCGCCGACACAACTATTCCAGCCCATCCGGCAACCCAAACCAGACCCTGAACCATCAACAGAAGAAAACGCGCCCACCATCGCCCACCGGCCTTTGCCAACCCAACCGCCGGTGCGAGAACAGCCACATGCCACGCCCACGCCGCCCGTTATCCGCGACCAATCCCCCACAACCAAAGTCGCTATCCCTAAACAGTCGCGCCCCGTCCACCCCAGACCGCAAACACGCCGCCGCCGCAATTGGCGCGGCTGTTTCACCCGCGCCCTCCTCATCATCGTCATTTTGGGCATTGCCGGAGTAGCCTTTGCCGTCATCGGGGCCGCGCTGGGCTACCAGGCCATCGCCAGCGATTTACCCGAACCAACTGAACTTATCGAGCGCGCCAGCGATTTTGAAACCGCCCGTATCTATGACCGGGATGGCAACCTGCTGTACGCACTCATTGATCCCAATGCCGGTGACCGCACCCGTGTTTCGCTGGATCAAATTTCGCCCCATCTCATCAACGCCACCATCGCCACTGAAGATGCGCGCTTTTACGAAAACCCCGGCTTTGATCCCATCGGCATTGCCCGCGCCATCATTCAGGCGGCGCAAGAACGAGAATTTGTGTCTGGAGCCAGCACCATCACACAGCAGTTAGTGCGCGCCGTTTTACTGGATGAAGATGAGCGTACCGAACGTACTTTCACGCGCAAAGTACGCGAGATCATTCTGGCCGCCGAATTGTTCCGCACTTATGATAAACAGACGATTTTAGAGTTATATCTAAACGAAATTTATTACGGTAACCGCGCCTACGGCATTGAAGCCGCCGCCCAAACTTACTTCAACAAATCAGCAGCCAATTTAACACTGACAGAAGCGTCGCTGTTGGCCGGACTGCCTCAAGCTCCGGCGCTCTGGGACCCATACACCGCTCCGGAAAAGGCGATTGGCCGCCAGGGGGAAGTCCTTTTCCTGATGAAGGAAGGGGGGTATATCACGATTGATGAGGCGAATGCCGCATTAGATGAAATGAACTTGCGTCTCTATAACATGACGCCGCCGGTGGTGACGATTAAACATCCCCATTTCACGGTGACCGTGCTGCAGCAGGCGGAGGAACTGCTGGGATCGCAGGCGATTTAGCGCGGCGGGCTGCGGATTGAGACGACGCTTGATCCGGCAGCGCAACGACTGGCAGAGGAGACGATTGCCGCCAACCGGGGCGCCATTAACGCTGCTGGAGCCAATAACGCCGCGCTGGTCGCCCTCAAACCGGATACGGGCGAGATTTTGGCATTGGTGGGCAGCCTGGATTTTAATGATGAAACGATAGACGGGCAGGTAAACATGGCCCTGTCGCCGCGGCAGCCCGGCTCAACGATTAAACCGCTTGTTTATTTATCGGCAATGGAAAAGGGGTGGACGCCCTCTACGCTGATTTGGGATGTACCCACGCAGTTCCCGAATGGTACAAACCCGCCGTATGCGCCGAAGAATTATGATGATGAATTTCATGGGCCGCTGCGGTTACGGTCGTCTCTGGGCAACTCCTACAATATCACCGCCGTCAAAGCGCTGGAATTCGTCGGCGTCTGCAATTTCATCGCCAACGTACAAAAACTAGGGCTAACCTCGCTGCAAGATGAAGGCTGTGCTGAAGTAGGCCAACCGCGCAATTATGGATTAGCCCTCTCGCTGGGCGGCGGCGAAATTACGCCGCTGGAAATGGCGGCCGCTTTTGGCGCTCTGGCAAACCAGGGACGTTATCTGGAACCCTATGCGCTGGCGCGCATTGAAAATCGGCAGGGGATTGTTTTGTTTGAACATACGCCTCCCGATCCGGCGGCGGCCCAGGTGGTACGGCCGGAACATGCCTACCTGCTCAGTCATATTTTATCGGATAATGACGCCCGCCAGCCGGAGTTTGGCATTAACAACAATCTAGTGATTGCCGGCCATCGCGCCGTGGCCAAGACGGGCACATCGGGCACGGATCAGTTTGATGTGCGCGACGCCTGGACGATTGGGTTTACGCCGTATGTGGTCACGGCCGTGTGGAGCGGCAACACCAATAACCAACCCATCGGAACCGGGCAGTCCGGCTACCGTGTCGCTTCCCCCATTTGGAACAGTTTTATGACCCAATACCACGTCGATAAGCCGCCGCTTGATTTTGTACGGCCGCCAGGCATTGTGGAAATTGAAATTTGCGCTGATTCCGGCGCTCGCCCCGGCCCAGGCTGTGCCAACCGCCGTCTGGAACTGTTTGCCGGCGATCAACCACCGCAGGATGCCGACCAGGACTTTATTCAGAAAACGGCCGTTGATCTGTGGACAAATTTACGGGCTACCGCCGCCTGTCCCGATGCCGTGTATGACGCCAGTTTCTTTACCCTGCTGGTTAACGGCAATGAGAGCGTGCGCGGTCGGGAACAGGCAGCGGCCAAACAATGGCTGGAACAAACCTCGGCCGGGCGGGCGTGGGCCAATAGTCGCAATATCGGCGTTCCTTTGCGTCTGCCACCTACACAAACCTGTGAAGATCAGCCCCGGCCTTTGGTAACGATTACGCAGCCGGGGACAGGGGCAGAGATCATTGATACGGTTGAAATTTGGGGATCGGCCAGGTCGCCTAATTTCAATGGTTACCTGGTGGAATATGGCCTGGGCGAGAACCCTGGCGGGTGGGGGCTGGTTCAGGAACGGCAGCCAAACGAGGTGGATAACGGCCGTTTAGCTACCTGGGATACGTCGCCAATCCAGCTATTTGGCGCTATTACACTACGGGTCGTTATTTTTGGGCCGGATAATCCCTACACGCTGGAAGATGATCCCGTTTCGCTGGAAACGCGCACGCTGCTCACCTTGCTAAAGCCATCGCCGACGCCCACAGCTACAGCGACAAACACGCCCACGGCCACAGCGACGCCAACGGTGACAGCAACCAGCACGGCCACACCCATTGCGACTAAATCGGAAATAACGCCCATTGCTTCCAGCACACCGGCAGTTACCAGCACTTTACCGCCAACGCCGCCCATAACACCAACGCCAGCGCCATAGCCGTAACCAACCACCATTACAAACCATTCTTTCACTCCTTTTATTCGCAACTTTCACACACAAAGCTACCAAAGCTGGCTACAATCTGTTATCGTCATACATTTCGCCTAGTGGAACTTATGCTGTCGACTCGGCGTTACCAGTTTAATATCATCGACGATTACATTGATTCTTTACACGTAAAATGACGCGACATAAACACATTACGGCCGTACTTTTTGATTGGGATCTTACTCTGGCCCATGTTATCGGCATCAAAACATTCAGCGAGCGGTTACAGGCAATATTCCATGCGGGAGGTTTGGATTTCCCGTTAGCCTCTATTGAGGCAGCCATGCGCAGTCATCACGTAGATACGGCCGCGCTCAAACTCCCCATTCTCCCTGGCGTCCCCCAGACACAACAAGATATTGCTAATTACTATAAAGAAATCCTGTGGCGTATGGGCTATGTCAACGATGATCCTGCTTTGTTCGATTATCTTTACAACGTCTTTGCGGAACTGCCCCTCACCCTGTATGAGGCAGCGCTGCCTGTACTGCAGCAATTACAACAAAAGGGGTTCACGCTTGGCATCATCACCAATCATTCCCGTTTAATTCGCCCGGTAGCGAGCCGGTACGTTGGGGAATACATTCCATCTGAACACATCATTATCAGCCAGGAAATCCAACTGAACAAACCATCCCCATCTATCTTCCGCTATGCGGCCACTCAATTGCGGGTTCCGCCAGCTAACTGCCTGTTCGTTGGCGATAATTTATATGTGGATGCCATTGGAGCCGTGCAGCAAGGCGGATTTGCGATGGGATTATGGGTTGATCGCAAACAAAATGGCGAGGCAAAACGGCCGTTACCAGAAAATGTGCATCGTATCACATCTCTGATCCAGGTATTGGACTTCGTCCAGATGTAAACGGATTACGCGACACGGAACACGGTTCGCCCTCACGCCTTCCCAAACGACTCTAAATAGCTCAAACTTTGGTGCCGAAAATAGGTGTCGTAGAGTTCAGCGTAATGACCGCTCTGAGCCATCAGCGCGTCGTGAGCGCCTTCCTCGATGATACCGCCGTCTTTCATGACGATAATCCGATCCGCATGTTTAACTGTCGAGAGCCGGTGAGCGATGACAACGGCCGTTCTCTCGCGCATAATTTGGTCCAATCCTTCCTGAATTTGGGTCTCCGTAAATGGGTCTATGCTGGCCGTCGCTTCATCCAGGATGAAAATGGCCGGGTCTTTGAGCAGCACCCGCGCCAGCGCGGCCAACTGCCGTTGGCCCATGGAAAGGCGGCTGCCGCGCTCGCCAACATCGGTATCCAACCCATCGGGCAGCGCCTCCAGCCATTCGCCGTTGCTGATGTGCATAGCGGCGGCCTGGACTTCCTCATCAGTGGCCGTGGGACGGCCGTAGCGGATATTCTCGCGTACCGTCCCTGAAAACAGAAACGGCTCCTGCGGCACCAGCCCGATTTGCTGCCGATATTGACCTAAATCAAACGCGCGCACATCACGGCCGTCAATCAAAATACGGCCGTCTTGGAATTCATAAAAGCGGGTGATTAGCTTGGCAATGCTGCTTTTACCCGCGCCAGTGTGACCGACCAGGGCCAGTGTCTCTTTGGGTTTAACGTCCAGCGAAAAATCAGGCAGAACGACCTCTTTGTCAGTGTAGCTGAAGGTGACGTGTTGGAATTGAATACGGCCGTTCAGCCGCCCCACAGCCTCATTTCCCCACTGCATCACCTTCGGCTCCGCGTCAATCAAGGCAAACACCCGTTCCGACGCCGATAACCCATCTTGAAACTGGCTCCAAAACGAAGCGATACCCATAATCGGGAACCAGAAAAAGCCCACCGTCTGCATATACAAATACCAATCGCCCGTCGTCACCCCGCCGCTGACCGTTCCCCAAAACGAATCCGGCTGCGTCGTCAGCCCGCCGGCATACACCAGCAGCGCCGTACCCACCCCTTGCGCCAGGGCCATGATGGGGACAATCGAAATCAGCGTCATCCCGCGCCGCAGCCCCACCCGGTAGCCCTGCTTGTTATTGGCGGCAAACGTGTCATAGATCGCCTGCTCCTGCCGGAAACTCTTAGCCACCACAATGCCACTCACCGACTCCTGAATTTGGGCGTTGATTTTCGCTGTCACCCGCCGCGCCTGCTGCGTCGCTTCCCGCGCGATTTTACGGAAGCTCAACGCAATCGCTGCCGCCAGCGGCGTCATCCCAATCAGCAGCAGCGTCAGATAAATGTTGATGGTAAACAGCCAAGCAACCAAAATCACCACTAACAGCAGTTGGCTGATCAAGTTCATCGTCAACGAGACCACAGCGGCAAAATCTTGCGTATCCGATGTCACCCGGCTGACAATTTTGCCCGATGGATGCTCGTCGTAAAAAGACATATCATGCCCGATAGTCGCCGTAAACACATCTTCCCGCAGTTGCAGCACCACATTGCCCACCACTTTGGCCGTGAAATATTGGCGGATGAAGTTGAAAACCCAGGCCGCCGCCCCCATCAGCAGCACGCCGGCCGAAATCATGAGCATCGCCTCTATCGTTGGGTTTTCGGCGATGATATCAATAGCCCGGCCAATGAGAATCGGGCCGCCCGTCCCCGCGGCCGAGTTCAGCGTAATCATCGCCGCCGCTAACAACATTTCGCGCCGGTACGGCCGAAAATAATCCACAATCCGCCCCAACAATACCCGGTCTCCGTACTGCCGGTCATAATCTTCGGTATCTAAGCCATCCAGGATAAATCCCATCTAAGCCTCACAAAAATTCAATCTTTCAGAACAAATTACTTTAATTCTTTTCCGCGAGTATTTCATATACTTTATTTGCTAAATCAACTGCGTATTGACTCAATTCATCAGTTGAATAAATTTCATCATACTGTCCCTGAAACAAGACGTTAAATTCCGAATTTAATTGATAACCGATAATGAATTCATCATTTCCTGCTACGATATCTAACGTACACCACAAGCCGTATTTTTTATCTGTGGCGAATTTGTTCCATTGATAACGTATTTGCAAAGGTGTGATCTTCCCCATAAATCGTGAAATCTGTTGAAGCAACGGTTCAAGGTCATTGACAGAAAAGTTGAGATCACGACTGCCTTCTGATGAAACTAGCGCATATTCTTCAAAAAAACGGTTGAATTTTGCAAATTTAAACAGCAGTTGAGATAAAAAAGGCCTTAGTATGTGGGTAAGGAATCTCTCTTCCTTTTCTTTCCGGTAAATGCTTTGTCTCTCCTTCAGTTCCTTATGTGAATCTATTTTCTTTTCAAGCAGAGCCAGTTTTTTGTCAATGTCTCCGATTTCATCTATGGTCTGCCCCTTTGCCCCACGCAAAAACAAATCTAATGAGCGCAAAAGTTCATCACCGATGAGGTAAATGAACGGTTGTAAATCCCCGGAATCAGCCTGTTCTAAAGCTAGAAGGTAATTGTTTTTGTCTTCTGTATGAATGATGACCGGGGGAAAGCCAGCTTGCATGAGGATGAGATTCATGAGAAGGCGGGCCATACGGCCGTTTCCGTCATCAAATGGGTGAATCGCCACAAACTGATAATGAAACGTGGCAGCCAAAATTAGCGGATGCAGGTTACCTTTGTCGAGTTCCCGGCGGTACCAAGCCATCAAATCGGACATTTTGGCTGGTGTTTCCTCTGGTGTAGCGTAGTAGTGAATTTCCCCAGTGCTTGTCTCCACGTGATTAGGCATCGTTTTATATTGGCCCGGTTGAATACGCCGTTTTGTAAAATAACCATCCGGTGTTTTTGCATCTACATCATAAGGCTCTACCAAAATAACTTTATGAAGTTCTCGTACATCCGCCTCGGCGAGCGGCTTTTGACGACGTATAAGCTCTAAAAGGTAATCAATTGCCTGGTGATGACCTTTAATATCCAAATAATCACGGAATGGTTTCCCCTGAGCTGTTATGCCATGCAGCAAGAACGCTTTCGTTTCACCATATGTCAGCTTATTACCCTCAATTGAATTCGAGTGAAATGTCCAATCCAATCGGGATTTTTGTAGAATGCGACGCTCTTGATCTGAATCAATTGGCCGTAAATTATCAATTTCAGTTTTCAAACGATCAATTTGTTCGAGAAGTTCGTTTAATTCCATCTAATTCTCCCCTTAAAAGCAAGCAAATATTAGTGACGAGAAAATATCTTAATCTTAGATCCTCCAATCGCCTAATCATACCGCGCAAAAATCCGCCGGTACGCCTCGCTGCGTTCTAATAACTCCTCGTGCGTCCCCTGGTCAACCAATTCCCCCTGCCGCAAAACCAAAATCCGGTCGGCCCAGCGAATCTGGCTGAGGCGGTGGGTAATGAGAAACGTCGTTCGCTGGCTGCTAATGCGCCGCATCGCTTGCTGAATCTGGTCTTCGGTAGCGCTGTCAATAGCGCTGGTGCTGTCGTCCAAAATGAGAATGCAGGGATTGGTGAGGAAGGCGCGGGCAATCGCCAACCGCTGCCGCTGGCCGCCGGAAAGCATCACGCCGCGCTCGCCCGCTTCGGTCTCATACCCTTCGTTAAAGCTGGTGATAAACTCGTGCGCCTGAGCCTCTTTGGCCGCCTCCACAATCGTTTCCCGGCTGGCGTCGGCGCAGCCAAAGGCGATGTTTTCGGCGATGGAGCGGGAGAAGAGGAAGATGTCTTGCTCGATGGTGGAGATTTGCGAGCGCAGCGATTCCAGGCTCCAGTCGCGCACATCTACGCCATCAATGAGGATACGGCCGTTTCCCACATCAAAAATCCGGTTAATCAATCGCGTCAATGTCGTCTTGCCCGACCCCGTCTGGCCGACAATGGCAATCGTTTCTCCAGGCTGAGTCGTGAAACTGATATTCTTCAAAACCGGCGCTGACCCGTCGCCAGCGCCATTGTAGCTAAAGCTGACATTTTCAAACGTCACCTGCCCCCGCATCGGCTGACTGCAACCGGCGTCATTCTCATCCATCTCCGTTTCCGTGTTGATCAATTCCAAAATACGGCGGGCGCTAGCAATGCCCAACTGCATCAAATTAAATGAGAAGATGGAGACAAATGTGGGGAAACGCAGCGTGCGGAATAAGCCGACAAAGGCGACGGTTTCCCCCAGCGTCAGCGTCCCGCGCTGCCACAACCAAAGGGCATGAAACAAGCCCACCGCGTAAAAGATGAAAAACATCAGCATGGGCAGGTAACGAGCCTGGATGATGCCTTGTTCGACAAAATAGTTGCGATAGCTGGCCGCATCCTGAACGAATTTCTCGATCTCCTGCCGCTCCTGGGCGCTCCCTTTGACGACTTCAATACCGCTGACCGACTCGGCCAAGCCTGCGTTCATCACGCCGAATTGTTGGCGCATCGCCTCGCTGACCGGGTTCAACTGGCGGGCGTAATCCCAAACGGTGATGAAGAAAGCGACGAGGAAAAGCGCCGGAACCAGCAGCAGTTCCAGGCGAATGAGGCCAATCAAAACGATCGGGGCCACCAGACCCATGAAACCGTCCACGACGAGCATGACGCCGGGGCTGAACATGATGTTGAGCGTGCGAACGTCATTGGTGGCCCGGGCCATGATGTCGCCGATGCGCTGTTTGCCGTGGAAGGTCTGGCTTTTGCCCAGCAGGCTGCCATACAGTTCATCGCGGGCGTCGCGCTCGATGCGCTGGGCAATGAATTCGTTGGCGTAGTTGCGGGCCAGACCGATTAAGCCCTGGGTGGCGGCGGCGCCAAATGCACCCAGGGCTGCCAACAGCAGGGCGCGCGCTTCCCAATCGGGCGCGGTGATGATATCGAAGGCCCGGCCGATGTAGACTTGAATGTAACCATGGGCAAAGTTGTTGATGACGGCCGTTATCAACACCAATACCGGCAGCCAGGGGTAACGAAACGTATGGGACAAAATCCACCGTTTCGGCCCGCTGCGATTGTAAGGGTATTCGTTTTCCAGACGAAATTCGCGTTTACTCACACGATCACCTTGCGCGCCTCTCGCCGGGTAAATGACTGAACGGGGGGCGAGTTAGGCACAAATGTTCTACGCAAAGAGGGGTATTATAGCAGAAAAACGGCCGTTTGGGGCAACAAATTTAAGCAAAACCTCCGGGAGGTTCGGGGCCTCCGGGAATAGGTGAGTTTCTCGATTTTCTCGGAAACTGGCAGTTTCTGGGAAAATGAACTTACCAGGGCGCGCCGGGGCGCTGTTGGCGGCCGTAAGTTTCCAGTTCATCCAGCCGGTTGCGGTGGGCCAGGTATTTGACAATTTCGCGCGTCTTGTTGCGCGTGCCGCTGTGAGGCAGGCTGTCGTACTCAAAACCAAAATCGAAACAGAGGTCGCGTAGATCGACTTCATCAAAATAAGCGGCGAGAAATTGGCGCAGTCTGGCCCGCTGCGCCTGATCGGGCGGTATTTCATCGAGCCCGGCGGGCGGCGGGCCGGCTGCCGCGCCTTCAGGCCCGACAACGATTTCTTGTTCGCGCCCGGTCTGCGCGTTGCCACGCACGGCAGTATCGCCGCGGGCCACATCAATGCGGCGGCCCGGTCCGGCCTGCGCATTGCCGCTGATGGTCACGCCGCCGGGCGGGGGAACGTCCCCGGCATGACGTTCGGAGCGCCGGCTGTCTTTACCGATCTGGAAGATGACTGTTCGCAGTCGTTTGCGGAACATAAACAGAATGGTGATGACGACAACGCCAATGATGATCAGTTCGATTGGGCCAATTGCATTCATGCGCTTTCCCCTTTCCTTAAATGAAGCGACACTCTGGCAAGCATATCATGAGGCAATGGGGGTGACAAGCGTTTTTTGCAGCGGCCGACCCCAGGCAAACAAAAACGGCCATTCCCCGGTAAATGTAGCTGGGAAACGGCCGTTTCTCTCTAGTGCGTGGGGCGATTTTGAAAATCGCCCTACCGTAATTAACTTAGCGCTTTGGTCCTCCGTGTTCCGTTATCCGTATTCCGTATTCCGTTATTCACCTCTCGTGACGAAACACGGAATACGGATTACGGAATACGAAAACCGGGAAGTTATTTCCGAACGCTTACTTACTGCGCGGCTGTGGCTTTTAACCCAGCGATCAACAACTCCTTCTCCGCGCTCGTCAGGCGCGCTGCGGGATGCGTGGGCAGATAAATGATCGGCGGCATCTCCCCTTCCAGAATCGTCTCCGCCATCTCGCCGGGGCGTTCTCCTTCACGGCGGCCAGCCCCCCATTCGGAGAAATTCAGCTTACTACGCCCCTCATCTGTATCATTCTGGGCTAACCAGGAAAAAGGCGCAACATTGGTGTACCAAAGCCAGACTGTCTCATTGCTGTGACAGTCGAAACAGGCGCGCTGCGCCAGAGCGCGGGTTTGGGGGCTGTCCCAATTAGGTTCGTTGATGATGGGCGGGTTGGTGTGATTACGGCCGTATGGAACCAACTGAATCAACAAAAATCCGCCAACGAGGACAACAAGTCCCATTTTGACCATTCCGGCTAATGTGAATCTATCCTTCATGTAAAAATCTCCTTTAGAATTAGGGGCAAAGTTGCAAGGTTGCTGGGCGCTTTGCCACGCCAACTCATTATGCCTGCCGGCTGCGCCGCTGTTTTTGACCGGCAACCAGGCGGTAATTTGTTAAAAACAATACCAACAGTGTACTCCCCAAAAACAATGCTTTCATTCCCAAATCAGTACTATCCGTCCCCGCCATCAGGCCATGAACCGATACCAGCCCAAAGGCGGCAAACGTCAGCTTGTGCAGCCGCTTCCACCAGGTTTGCCCGATTCGTTTGCGCCAGGAAAAACTGGCCGACGTCAGCGCCATCAAGTAAAAGCCAATAATGCCCAACCCGACCCACTCTGGACGGTAAGGGCCAATAAACGGGAAAACTAAATCAACCAGCCGGTAGGTGTAATAATTGTCAAATAACAGGGCAAAGACGTGAATTCCGGTCAGGCTGATCGCCAGCCAGGAAAGCGTGTTGTGCATCGCCAGGGCCAGCGGGGCCGGAACCGCTTCCTTAATCAACTTGGCGCTGAGGAGCAGTCCCCAGGCGGTAGAAGCCGTCAAAAGCAGGTAGGCGACCGTGCCGGTCGAGCGGGTAATATACCAGGCTGTCTTGGGGTCAACCTGAACCAGCGATCCGGCGGCAGCGCCGCCGGCAATCAATACGCCGCCTATCGCCACGCCCAGAACCAGGCTCAACATAAATGTGATGACAGGGGTCAATCGAATACGTTGTTCATTATTTTTGCTGTAAATCATCATTTCTTTCTCGTAACGACGAAGGGGTCGTTCGTTTAGTTGTTGGTTTCATTCCCAGCGACGCCGCGCCAGAGGCTGTATGGCCGGGGTAAGGGCGATGTCGCCGTTCACGCCAATGAGCAGTCCGGCCATGTTCTGACGATGCAGCCGGGTGACGCCGTCTTCCAGGCCGCATATGAGGGCAGCGGTGGCCCAGGCTTCGGCTTGTTCGGCCGTTTCCGCCAGGACAGTCGCCGTCAGGGCATCCGTCTCCGCCGGTTGGCCGGTAGCGGGGTGGATGAGGTGGTGGGCCAAACGGCCGCCTTGCCGCCACTGCCGGTAATCAATCCCCGACGTTGCCAGACTGCCATGCGCCAGCCACAAATCAAACAAATCCGGCGGAGTTTTATCCGGCCCCATCCAGGGCGCAGCGATCGCCACCGGCCAACCGGGATGCCCCGTAGGCGCGTCTCCGGCCGTCTAATCGCCGCCGGCGTCCACCAGACACGGCCCCCACTCGGCCAGCCAGTCGGCCGCCTGCCGCGCCGTGTACCCTTTGGCGATACCGCCCAGGTCAAGGCGCAGGCCGCGGGGCAGCCAAACCGCACGCCGGAGGGGATCCATGCCCACTTCTGACCAGCGCCCCGGTTCTGCCCGTGATTGACAAAGGGGAATCATCTCTGTCTCAAAAGAGCGGGAATACCCTGCCGCTTCCAGCGCATTAAGCAGGGTCGGGTCAAACAGGCCGCCAGTGGCCGCCGCCAGATCAAGCGCCTGCGCCAGCGCCTCCCAGAGCAGGGAAGAGACCTGCACCCATTCTTCGGAACGGCCGTTCAACCGCGACAGCTCACTCGCCGGGTCAAAACGGCTCAATGTCCTTTCATAAATGGTAAACAACGCTTCAGCAATCTCAAATGCTTCCTCGGCCGCCCCTTCCTCTGCTTCTAACCACAAAGTAATTTGGCTGCCCATCGCGCGGAAACTGTAACTGGGCCACGATGTTACTATGATGTCCGTGTTCATGATGTTTGTTGCTGTGTTCATACTGTTTATTTTTATTTGTACGCGTTCACTCCCCCCTGGAGACTTTTGAAGTTTTGACGCTCTGTGTGGTTGTGTACTTGACTGCAAAACTTCAAAAGTCTGTTGGCGGCTGAACGGTTACGTTTATTTTGATGATCTTGTCCGGGTTACCGGCTGCACCGGTCGGGCTGACGGGGCGATAACGGTAGGAATCGGCGGCAGGTCGAGCTGGACAGCGCTGTTGTTCGGGCCGGGTATGATGACAGGCTGGGCGGCGGCGGGGGCCGGGACGGCGGCGGAAGCGGGGGCAACGGCCGCTGCTTCCCCATCTTTCACCGCCACCAGCCGCGTCCCCACGACCGATGCCGCCAGGCTGCCAATCACCAGCGCCGCCTTCAGCCCGCGCAGTTGATTATTAGGGCGAGAACGGCTGTTTTTAGTCATCATCGAACCCTTCATGTTCACGTCCGCCCAAGAAACTGGTGCGGCTGTTGGCTGATTGAGCCACAGGTTGGCTTTGTAACTGCGTGATCGACTGGTTGGCCGCTTCAATCTGCGCCTGATACTGTGCCTCACGCGCCTGCATCGTTTGCAAAGCATTTTGCAATTGGACATTTTGTGCCTGCAAAGTCGCCGCATCCGTTGCCATCGGCTGCACAATCGCCGCTGGCTCTGCTGGCGCATTGGCCGCCGCGCCGCTAACGTTGCCCCAACTCAGGGCCAAGATGGTGATTAAAACCAGGCCGGTTAATGTACCTGCCGCTAGAATACCTTTGATACGATTCATGAGAACCTCCATTAAAGTAATGAATAATAACTATCTTCGTGCCGTCATTTCACTGCTTACTTGCTGACGGCTGTCTTTGTTCAACGAGCTTAACCTTAGCGCATCGGGCGCGCCCTGTGGTTAAACCGAATCTAAATAATGTTAAATCCATCTTAAATATGATTTTGCCTATTGCCTCGCGGTGTGGGCTATGGAACAATGCTCTATAAGTGGGAAGTATCTAAAGTGACGAAAGGCCAAAGTGGAAAGTGTAATGACGACGATTTTACTTGTTGATGATGACCGATTGATTACCGGGCCATTGGCCCGCAGCTTGCGTGAATCGGGGTATGAAGTGCTGGTAGCGCATGACGGCCGTTCCGGTTTAGAACTCACCCGTACCCGCGCGCCCGATCTGGTACTGCTCGACGTGATGATGCCCGAAATGGACGGCTGGGAAACGTGCAAAGCCATCCGCGCCCACAGCGCTGTCCCCATCCTCATGCTCACCGCCCTGGGCGAAGAAATAGACCGCATCCTGGGCCTGGAATTGGGCGCCGATGATTACCTGCCCAAACCGTTCAGCACGCGCGAACTCAAAGCCCGTATTCGCGCCCTGCTGCGCCGGGTAGAAATGGATCAGGCGCCGCCGGAATCTTCTACCTCACATCTGGAAATCGGCCGGATACGTCTGGAACTGGACACGCGCCGCGTCTTCAAAGAGAGCCGGGAGTTGACCCTGCGTTACAAAGAGTTTGAACTGTTAAGCCTGCTGATGAGCCGCGCCGGTCAAGTTGTCACCCGCGCCGAGCTGTTCGATAAGGTATGGGGAACGGATTGGCTGGGCGATACGCGCACGCTGGACGTACACACACGCTGGCTGCGGGAGAAAATCGAAGACAATCCCAGCCAACCCCGTTACATCCAAACAGTGCGCGGCGTAGGCTACCGCTTCATAGCCCAGGAGGAAGCGCCGTGAAAAGTTTACGCGCCCGTCTGGTTTTGGCCTATGCCGGATTGATCGTCGTGGGCTTTACGGGGCTGGCCTTGCTTGCCGGCCGCCAGATTTCGGCCGGAGCTAATGATGATTATGAGCGAGGATTGGAAACATCAGCCGCGCTGGTAGCGCGAGGGCTGGAAAAACCGTTAGAAAATTTTGCCGAGGGGGGATTGGATATGGCGGCGCTGGAAACGGCCGTTACCACCTATGCCAATCAACTCAACGCCCGCCTGACCCTACTCGACAGCGCTGGCCGCGCCTGGCTGGACAGCAGCGGCGTCCTGCCCACCGGCAACCAGCTTGCCAACCCGGAAATAACCACCGCCTTTGAGCGGCGCATCACCCGCGACACCCGTGATAATGAGCAGGGCGAAGCCACCGTCTACACCGCCGCCCCCATCATTGAAGACAACCAATTACTCAGCATCGTCAGCCTGTCGGCGCCCGCCTCCGGCGCACAAGAAATCGTCGCCTCCCGCTGGCTGGCCCTGGGCGTCGGTGTGGGTCTGCTCACCGTAGCCGCCATCAGCGCCAGCTTATGGCTCTCCGCCTCCCTCGTCCGTCCGCTGGAGCGGCTGCGAGAGTCGGCGCTGCGCATGGCCGGCGGCGACCTGGCCCAACGCCTGCCAGAAGACCGCAGCGATGAAATTGGGCAGTTGGCTGCGGCTTTCAACCACATGGCCAGCCAAGTGCAGCGCATGATTGAGGAACAGCGCGCCTTTGCCGGCAACGCTTCCCATGAACTGCGTACCCCGCTGACAACCATCCGGTTACGCAGCGAAGCTTTGCGCGAAGGGACGCTGGACGAGGCGACCGCGCAGCAGTACATCGCCGAAATTGATGATGAAGTCGTCAGGCTGTCATCATTGGTAAGCGACTTGATTTTGCTCTCGCGTTTTGAAGCCGGGCGAGCCGAGCGGGGACAAGAACAGGTTGACCCGGTCCGGCTGGCCCGCAGCTTGATGCAGCATCTCAAGCCGCAGGCCGAATCACGCCAGGTACAGTTGACATTGGAACCGCTGCCGCCCCTGCCGCCGGTGGAGGCCAGCCAGACCCACATGCGGGCCGTGTTGCAAAATCTTCTGACAAATGCACTCAAGTACACGCCGTCTGGCGGCCAGGTAAGCTGGAAGTTGTGGTCGGAGAACGGCTATTTACGGGCCGAAATCCGGGACACGGGCCAGGGGATTGCACCAGAGGATTTGCCACATTTGTTTGACCGTTTTTACCGGGGGGATAAGGCGCGCACGCGCCAGGTGGCCGGGTTCGGACTGGGGTTGTCACTGACACAATCTATCATAGCTTTTTATAACGGCCGTTTATCCATCACCAGCCCCGGTTTAGGCCAGGGAAGCACAGCCGCCGTCTGGTGGCCATTATCGCCCAACGTAAGATCGCACACAGAAACAAGGTAGGTTAAGATGCTATCTTGACAACATAAGTCAACAACTTAGAAACCAACCTCCCGGAGGTTTATTTACAAAGGAAAAGCGATATGCCCAAAGCGATATGGAACGGCGTTGTCATCGCCGCCAGCGATAAAACCAAAAAAGTAGAAGGAAATCATTACTTTCCTCCCGATTCGATTGATAAGACTTACCTCCGCGAAAATTCAGGAACGACCGTTTGCCCCTGGAAAGGAACCGCCAGTTATTACGACATCGTGGTGGACGGCAAAGAAAACAAAGCGGCTGCCTGGTATTATCCCAACCCCTCCAAAGCCGCCACCCACATCAAAAACCACGTCGCCTTTTACGGCAGCGTCAAAATTGTGCGCGATGATAACGAAAACGAAGGGGCCGCGGGGCTTCTGAGCCGCATCCGTCATCTGTTTGGCTGATTCATAGGGTGCGTTCGTTTATAACTTTGGCGTTTGAAAAGTTGTAACCAAGTAATTGGTAACTGGTAATTACCCAATTACTCAATTACCAATTACCAGCAAACCGCAAAGTTAATTTTGAACGAACCCATAGTAATCACTAATCCTGCCGGCAGGGCGATTGCATACTCCTGATTTCTGCCGCGAATTTCGCGGCGAATAAAGAAAGTAACTGGACAGGTCTCTATCATTTCGACGAGCAGAGAGAGGAGAAACCGAGGTTAATCTGATGGGGTGGCGATTTTCACTTTAGTCACTTCGCACTTTAGTCACTTCTTATTTGCGGCTTACCGCGCTATGATTTATGGCAATAACTGCTGTAATGCCAGTAGCAGCGCATCCATATCAGTCTGGGTGTTATACCCTTGTACCGAAATGCGGATAAACTGCCGGGCGCGCCATTGGGTACAGGGGATTTCAACCCGGAACTCATCGTAAAGCCGTGCTTTGAAAGACGGCAAATCGGCGATGGGCGGCAGCGGAGCCACGCCCATTTGATGATAAAAACCGGCAGCATCAGGATAAACAGACTCCAGTCCAGTGAGATCGCTAATGCAGTGTAGGGTTTGTTGTAACAAGGCATGACACTGCTGGCGCACCTCAGACCATTGGCGCTTTTCCTGGAATTCAATGGCCGCCGGAACTGAAAGGTAGGCTGATTGCTCCGCGGTTCCCATCCACTGTAAATAATCTAAAAAATCTGAACCGTAGCTCATGGCGCGGTTGCTGCCCCAACCCCAACTGACAACGAGTGGTTGGATAAGGCGTTGGCGGTCGCGCCGGGCATAGAGAAATGCCGATCCTTTGGGGCTGCACAACCATTTATGGGCGTTGGACACGTAGAAGTCAGCGCCGATGGCGGCCATGTCCAGCGGAATTTGGCCGACGGCGTGGGCGCCGTCTATAAGGGTCAGGATGCCGGCTTCACGGGCGCGGGCGCAGATGGCTTCGATGGGGAGGGAAACGGCCGTCCCCGACGTAATGTGACTCATAAAAATAACTTTCGTGCGCGGCGTGACTCCCTGCCAGAACTGCGCCACAATTTCCTCCGCCGACCCAAGCGGCAAAGGAACGGCCTGTTCTTTGTAAGCAAACCCTTGCTTTTGGCTTAAAAAGGCCCAGACATGGTTGCACGCGCCGTACTCATGATCCGTCGTCAAAACCTCATCCCCCGGCCCCAATTCAAGCGAGCGGGCAACGACATTCACGCCGAACGTCGCGTTGGGGATGTAGGCGATTTCGTCGGGCTGAGAATGGATGTAATCGGCTAAGACCGCGCGGGCTTCGGCCAGCAAGCCGGGGAGTTCGGTGATTAAGAATTGAACCGGCTGCCGCTCCAAACGGCGCTGCCAATCCTGATATACCCCGAAAACCGGCCGGGGAACCGCGCCGAAGGAGCCATGATTGAGGAAAATAGTGTCGGGATCGAGGAGGAATAAATTTTTTAAGTTGTTCATTCGTGCTATTCGTGTCTTTTGCTGTGGATTCAAAATTGGGGCAAGTAATCGGCAAAGCTGGTCAGATAATCGTCCAGGATGGCGCGGGCACGGCCGATATCGTTGATCATCGGGTCGAGCAGGAGAGTCTGGAGGGCCAATTGACGGTCGCCGGTAACGGCCGTGTCCACGACCATCTCCACCAACATCGCCTCGCGCCGCAGCAGTTCGGCGATTGGCTCTGGCAGCGGCCCTAAATTGAGGCCATTTATCCCCCGACCGCTCACCACGGCTGGAATCTCAACAATCGTTTCATCTGGCAGATTAGCAATTGCGCCGTTGTTGGGGATGTTGACCGCTTCATCGTAATAATTTTCGTTGTGGGAAACGGCCGTGATCAATTCCACCGCGCCCTCACTCGGCGCATCGCGCATCCCGTCCACCATCAGCCGTCCCTCGGCCATCGCCGCCATCATACTTAATAAAAACTCCCGCGCCGCCTCATTGCCCCCCCAATCATAAAGCGGCACATGGTACGTTTCCCACGGTTTCGCCAGCGGATCATGCAGCCAGGGCAGATACTCCACCAAATGCGTATCGCCCGGCAGCGGACAATAATCAAAAATGCGGAACAAATCCATAGAAAATGGTTCCAGCGATGGCGGAGCTGCGTCAATGGCTGCCCGCAAAGCCGGATACAAATCCGCGCCAGTTTCTTTGTCTCGAATATCCATCAACCAGATAAAGTGATTCAACCCAGCCGACTTAATGGCGACATGGCAACGGCCCGCATCGGCCATGCTGTGAATGACGCCCGCATTGGCCGGATCGGAGTGGAGATTAATGCCGTCCGGCACGGCGATATTGTACCGGTCGCGCAGTAAGACGGCGGCAATGCCATAGCCCACATCAATCTGGTGGCACTTGCCCACCGTTTTGATGGCGCTGTATTTGGTCACGGCCCGCGAAATGCGCGGCAGCGGATTGCTGAAATTGATCAACCAGGCATCGGGGCAAAGCGCTTCCATGTCGCGCACAATTTCCATGAAAGGAGGAATCTGGCGGCAGGCGTGCATCAAGCCGCCCGGCCCGCCGTTCTCGGCGTAAGGCTGGCGCAGGCCATGCTTGATGGGGATTTGCCAGTCCAACCGCCACAATTCTTCCCGCGGCGGCGCTTCTATGGAAATCACCACAAATTCGGCGCCGGCCAAAACTTCCCGACGGTCGGCGCTGCCGCGGATGGTCATTCCGGCATCCCAGGCTTCGTTCATACGTTCGGCAACGCGAACGGCCGTTGCCAACAACGCTGCATTCAAATCCACCAACGCCAATTGGCTCCCCTTCAATTTCGGCTCTCGCAAAATCGTCGCCAACGTGGTCGGCCCAAAACTGGCGCTGCCGGCGCCAATAATCACAATATTTGCAGCAGGCATATTCAACTCCTCATAATGCACAACAATAAATTGGACCCTGATTATACCTGCGGCCGTTGTGTTAGGTGATTGTTTGCAACCCTGAGATACCATCTCCGTATTGAACGATAATTAAATTCAAAAATAGCGCCCGTTGAGACCAGCGCAGTTTATTACATGTTAAAATCTCGCCAGTCTCAAGCAATAAAAGAAGGATGTAGGAACGATGAATGAAAAACAATTAGTACGCTCAACTGATGATCGCATGATAGCCGGCGTCGCCTCTGGCGTTGCCAACTACTTGAACCTTGATCCCACGATTGCCCGCTTGCTTTTTGTCCTGCTGGCATTGGCTGGTGGGCCGGGCATCATAATTTACCTCATTTTATGGGTCGTCATGCCGGAAGCGTAACTCACAAATTCAGGCAACTCCGGGATAAGAACCCCGTATTGAGAGTAAGATTTGGTTGAGAGACCTAAACAATTAAATTGAACAGTTCTTGGTCATCTGACCGGCATTAAGAAACCAACGTGACAACTATATGTCTGAGCCGGATGCCAGATAAAAATAGATTTCGAGGCTCTCAACAAAGCATAAAGCCACCAACCCCGGTTGGTGGCTTTTATTTACCAAAGGATGTGGGAATTTTTAATTTGATGAGTTTTCCATTAGGCACGGCCGTTGACGTTTACACGCTTTAGGCGCTGATGCAAGAAGATGCGGCCGATTACTTTTTGTCGGCGAAGATGGCGTAGTAGTAAGTTTGCGGTGAAACGGCCGTTTTCCCCTCAGGAAACGGCCGTTTTTGTCGTCTAAACAGCATAATTGGGTCACAATCAATGATGCAGAAAATAGGCAGCGAATTAAAGGAGCAAATTATGACAACCCGTTTAGACGCATTTAACGCCTACCGCGATAAAATGAACGCCCGGATTTTTGAATTAGATCATTTGGGGATAAAACGCTTCTTCAACCTGGATACGGCCGCTTACCGGGCCGGCGCGCTGGATGAAAAAACAAAGGAGTTGCTGGGATTGGTCGCTTCAACCGTCCTGCGCTGCAACGACTGCATTGATTACCACCTGATTCAATGCATGGAAGCCGGCTGGAACGATGAAGAAATCGTAGACGCACTCAACGTGGCTCTGATCGTCGGCGGCAGCATCGTGATCCCCCACTTACGCCATGCGATTGAAACAATGGACTTACTGCATGAGAAGGCATAAAAAAAGGGCGATTACTCGCCCCAGCCTGTGTTCTTGATAGTCGCTCGCATTTCACCACGGCCGTATGACGGTTTGTGCCGAAATGGATTGATACAAACCAACAGCCCCACGAAAGAGATTATTAAAATGATCGTTAGCGTTGACATCTCTCTAAATACCTCGTTAATCAATACAAATACCAGTACTTAAGTCCTATAGTAAGCAGTCTGCCTGACAAATGACCTTAAGAAAATCCTTCATGCCCCCCAAAGCAGCCACCCGCCCAAAAATAGCAGCACAACTAACACGATCTGGCGAAAAATTTGGGGGTTAATCCACCGATCCAGACTGATTCCTGCCCACAGTCCTAAAATGATAGCCGGCGCGCCCAGGCCGAAACTGCGCCAGACAAGCGGCGTAAAATTCCCGCTAACAGCATGGAGAACCATGACAACCAGGCTGTTCAGCAAGAAAAAGGCCTGTAAATTGCTCTTGAATTCGGCCGGGGGCCATTGGCGGCAGCTGCCATAAATGATCACCGGCGGCCCGCCTGTATTATATGCGCCGCTTAACAAACCAGAGGCAAAGCCAAAGCCATAGGCCCATATCCGTCGCTTCAGTTGGGGTAAACGCGGACTGAATAAGGCAAAGAGCGCATACCCCAACACAATGACGCCCAAGATTTTAGTAATGAGTTGGGCGTCGGCCCGGCGCAGGATAAATACGCCCAGGGGAATGGCAGCTACCGCAGCAAGGGATAAATGGCTGACAGCCCGCAAGTTGAAAGCGTGCCGGTAACGAACTAACATGATTGTCTCGATGGCCACGCCGATGAGAGAGACCAGCGGCGTGGCCGCGCGAATGCCCAAAATTCCCACAAGCAGCGGCATAGAAACGAGCGCCAGACCAAATCCTGTGGCGCCTTGTACAAACGAGGCTAAGAACACAATGAGGGAGATAAGCATGAGGAAGTGACTGGAGGGGGAAGTGACTGAAGTGACTAAAGTGGGGAGTGACTAAAGCAGGGAGGCAATTTAGTCGCTTCCCAAAGAAACATAGCGCCATTGGGGAACGCCCATGGGGGTCAGGACGTAGTTTTGCAGGCGGGGTTTGACGAGGACGGCCGTCACCCCATGACTCAAAAATACCACCGGCGCATCGGCCACAATTTGTTGTTCAATGTCGGCGTACAGGGCCAGGCGGGCGGCCACATCCCGCTCCACACGCGCTTTTTCGAGCTGCGCGTCTACCATTAAATTGACATAACCTCCTAGATTTTGCGACGACTGGCTGTGGTACAACACATCGAGAAAATTTTGCGGGTCAGGATAATCAGCACACCAGCCGCTGTCGAAAAGTTGTCCCCCATTACCGGCGTACAATTCATCATAGTAGGTAAACGGATCCAAGATGACCGGCTCAATGGCAGCGCCGAGATTTTCCTGCCACTGGGTGATAACGGCCGTGACATACCCATTCACATCCCCATACCCGGCCATTGTGTATGACAGCGGCGGCAGGTTGGCCGGATCGGCATAACCGGCCTCGACCAGCAGTTGGCGCGCCCGCTCCGGATCAAACGGGTAGCCCGGCTGCCGCCCTGTATACCCCGGCATCCCCGGCGGCAGCGGCCCAACCGAAGGCAGGGCATTGCCGCCGGAAAACATTTCAATCAGCAGTTCCTTGTCCAGGGCATAATTAAACGCCTGACGCACGCGAACATCATCAAAGGGCGGCCGTTGGTTGTTGAGGCCAATGACCGAGGTACACAAACTGACGCCCGTCCGCAAATCGGCCGCAAGCGGATCGTTGGGGTCCAAAACCCGTTCCAGCGTGTCGCCGCCAATGCCCACCAGGTCAATCTGGTCTGTTTCATACAGGGAAAGCGGCAGGCCCGGCCCCAACTGGTAAACCAATCGAGAGATGTGGGCCGGTTCCAAATAATAGTCGTCGTTGCGAACCAGAATCATGATCTCATCATCCCGCCAGGTTTCCAACTTGAAAGGGCCAGTTCCGTTGGGGTTATGCTCCCAATCGGATTGACTGACATTTTCCCGATCAACGACATAAGAGACAGGATAGGCCAATTTTTCCAAAAAGTAGACGACTGGGGCTGTCAGACGCACTTCCAACGTATGATCATCCACTGCCCGCAGGCCGCTGATATGGTCAGCCTGGCCCGTGTGCATCGCCTGCACGCCCTCGATGTCGCCCAGGTAGGTTACGACGGTGTCGGAGCCGGCGGCGGGATGGGCGGCGCGTTCCCACGAGTAGATGATGTCGGCGGCGGCGACGGCACGGCCGTTATGAAACCGCGCGTTCGGGCGCAAATAAAAGGTGTAAACCAGTCCGTCAGCGCTCACCGTCCAACCGGCGGCCAGCTCCGGCTGGACTTGCAGATCGGTATCCAGCGCCACCAGGCCGCTGAAAATGTGCCCCAATGCGCCGCTGGGACCGCTGAGGGTCAGCGCCGGGTCGAGGGTGCGCGGCTGGCTGCCTTGCAGCCGGACGGCGCCTTCGGGGTCGGTAACGGCCGTGCCCCCTTCCAGTAGCTGGTTGGCAAAATTGCAACTGAGCAAGAGAAAAACGGCCGCTAGAATGAAAATTGGGATACGTTTATTCATGGCGTAAAAAATAACGAATTGTGAATTGTGAATAACGAATGGTGAATGGCCCGTTCACAATTCATCATTCATCATTCATTGTTCCCCTTCTTCCGACGGCTCAGGCCAAAAACCAACAGCAAGGGCATGAGTCCCAACCCGCAGCCGCCGGGTGACGGCCGTTCCGTTTCCGGTTCGGCTTGCGGCGCGGGGGTGGCGGCGGTCGTTGTCGGCGCGCGGGCCGTTGCTGCCGGCGTGGGCACACTCACCGGCGCGCCCAGGGGGACAATCGTGGGCACACGGGCGGCGGACAGCGGCGTGGGCGTGGGCGGAATGGGGCGGGGCGGGGCGCCAATCGCCGCGCGCCAGGCCAGTTCCAGCCCATCCACATTGAAACCGTACACCTGCTCCAGCGCCGCATCATACCCTTCCCCCTGGGCCAGCGTCAGCAGGAGCGTCTGCATCTTTTCCGGGCCATAGGCGTCCAGCATGAAATCAACCACGCTGTAGCTCTGGCTGTAGGCCATGCCGGCGGCGTCATCATGGGCCGGGAAAGCGCCGTTGAGACTGCGTAACGGTTCAAATCGGTTATTGCCAATCCCGTCGGCAATGTCGTCCAGCAGGCCGCTGTCCGGCGCTCCCTGAGCATAGACAGCCAGCCCCTCGTTGAGCCAGGTGGGACGATGGCCGCCGACGCAGCTGCGCCCAAACTGGCCGACGACCAGATGGGCCAGTTCGTGCCGCACCGTCGTGCGTCCCCAATCGGCGGCAGCGCTGGGCGGCACGCCTATCAAAATGGTGTTGTATTCGCTGAAGGCGACGCCCCCGGCCCAATCCTGGATGTACAGCACCGCCTGACGCATATCTTCGGAACTGCCGTAGATGTAAAGGTGTACCTCGCTTTGCAGTTCAATGCCCATGTCGGCTTCTAGCTGGGCTAAACCGGCAACGGCCGCATCCAGCAGCAGCGGCCCCACCTCGTCGCCGCGATACCAGTGCAGGCGGATGTTGTCCGCTGTTACTGTCTGCCAGTCAAAGCGGTCATCGCTGAGGGTGACGGTCTGGCGCGGCGCAGTGAAGGTACGGCCGTCGGCCGTCGTCAACGTCCATTCCCACCACAGTTCTGCGCCCGGCGGCGGGTTGCCGGAGCGGCTCATCACCCACGTCCAGGAGAGGATATTGCCCGTCACTTCGATGGGAACCTGGGCCTCGGCTTCCAGGCAGCTAATTTGGGCCACGTCGTAGGTCAGTGTGACCGCGGTGATGGCGGCGCTGTCGTCCAGTTCCAGAGTGAAAGTTACTTCGTCGGGAAAATCAATGACGGCTTCGTTGACCAGGATGGCGGGATTGAACTCCTGGGCGCGTGCGAGGGATACGGCCGTTACCGCCCGCCAGCCCAACAAAGCCAGGAAAAGTGTTCCGGTCAGGTGTTTTTTGTTCACAACCAGAGAGTACCTGATTTGACGGCCGTCTACAAGCCGCCGGTTTACCCATAAAGACCGGCGAGGTTTTGGAAACCTCGCCGGTCGGCCCCCATGCAAAACGAGGGGGTTCCGCAGAACGCCCCTCGTTTGGTTAGCTGTATCTTAAAATCTGGCAGTTATCAGGCGGCTTGCCGTTTGCGGTTGTAAACCAGCCCGGCGCTGAAGAGAACCAACAAGCTCACCCCAATTGCAAAGGGTATCACAGGGGACTGACTATTGGCATCTGCTGTTTGCAATGTAATTGCCGTAGGCGCACCACAACCCATACTGACATCGCCGCCGTCTTCAACATTATCATCTCGATCATTAGTGCGACCATCAAAATATATGCCAGTTGGCACAGTAGCAAGACAGTTCCCAGCATTAAATCCCAGGGAAGCAAGGTCAACACTGAGTTCAGTAAACCCCCCAATAGTAGCAACATTAGTTGTTGCTACTATTGGGGCAAAGGTACTATCCATAACTGTAACCGTCAGAGGCGTGGGGCCTTCCACAAGAATATAACGATCATAGCCTGAAGTAAGACAGATTCCCGGATTAGTAGATCCTGTCAGTGTGCTATTATCATTATTAATGCATATCCACAAATATGGCCTTTGGGGAAGACGGTTCCAGTCAGTAGTAGCAAGTGTTTCAATTAGAAAATAAAAATTTGTCGTATCGTTTGTCCATTGCAAACGTGTGATGTCAACACCTTGATTTGTAATGAGACCTTCATCCGGATCAGATACGGTACCACCACCATCCCAGGCAGCCTCACGTGTACCATCAATAGTAATCGTAATGGCATAAGCAACGGCCGTTACCAACACCAACGCCATCATCGTCATTAAAACAACAAACAGTTTCCGATTCATTTCAAACTACTCCTTTCATTGCGCGCAAATTGCATAATTTACACATCTTCACGGTATTTTCACTGGCATTATACCGGGTTGGGGGAAAAAGAAGGTTCGGGTTCTGTTAGAAACGATTCCCGGCTTGATACCGGCAACCGAAAATAAACCTCCGATTTCTGGTTTCAGCCGCTGAACGCCATTCATCGACGGCCGTTTCTAACCACCCAGCCCGCTAATCCCAACGCCAACAGCGCCCCGGCCCCGATGAACCAGTAGGAAAGGGCGTTGGGGATTGGGGATTGGGGATTAGAGAGCGATGATTGGGAATTGATGATTGGGGATTGGGGATCGGTTGTGGGGGTGGGCACGGCCGTTTGTGTCATCGTTGGGGCGGGTGTGCCGGAGGGTGCGGTTGTGGGAACGGCCGTGTTTGTCGCCGTCGTCGTTTGCGTGGCCGTCGCCGTGGGCGTTGCCGCCGGGGTGGACATGTCGGCCAGCCCAATGTTGAGCGCCGCCAGCCGGGTCGGGTTGAGCGTGGCGATTGGACTAGACGGAGTCGGGTCGGCGGAAACGGCCGTATCGCCCCCCGCAGGCGGCAGAACGGGCGGCGCGGGCGGCACGCCCCCGCCATCCAGCGTCTGCACCAGGTAGTATGTCTGGCCGCCGATCATGCAGTAATCGCCGGCCGACTGGCTGCACAACGCGCCGGGCAGATGAACGGGAAAAACGCCGTTAACGGCCGTTACCCCCCGGCGTCCCCCCCACATGTCTACCAAGACGGCCGTGTTGGCTGTGGCCGTCACCTGCGCCGTCTGCGGCGCGGGCAGACGGGAGAACAAGACCGTCGTCGTCTGCCCCCCCTGCTCCAGCCGAATCTGGCCCACACTGTCCCACCGTTCGCGGGAAACGGCCGTCATCCCCGCCAGGTAACGCATGGCGATTTGGTAAGTGGTAAACGCGGGGCGGCGACGGCCGTTCATGCTGATCAGGCCAAATGGCTCCGGATTGGCCGCGCGGTCAGTGGGCGTATCCTTCAGCTTAAAAACGGCGATCCGCTGCGCCCCGGCCGCCAGCGCAGAGGCCAGCGCCTGGGGCATAAACGCCGCCTGCTCGTCCAGCGTCACGGCAAACATCCCATCCGGCACCGGCCACTCCGGGTCATCCACCGGCGGCGCATTCGTCTCCGCCAGCCAGATTGGTTTCCAAATCCCATGCCCGCCCATCGCCCCATAAAACACTTGGATGATGTCGTAAATCATGCCCGGCTGGAAATAAAGGTGGGCCGTAGCCACGTCAAAATAATAATTGTTCTCCGCCGCCGCCGGATCGGCCATCACCACATCCAAAAAGCGGTCGAAGTAACCAGGGTCCCAAAAATGGGTGAAGGCGGCCAGGTGAATGACGGCGTTGGGGTTGGCCTGCTTGGCAACGAGGTAGGCCGTGCGCTGTAATTGGAAAAAATCCTCGACGGAGCCGTTCCAGGTGTGGGCCACCGCCCCGGCGCTGATGTCGGGTTCGTTCCAAATCGTCCAATGGTCAATGCGCCCCTGGTAGCGGGTGACGGCGTCGCGCACAAAGACGGCCCAGGTGTTGTTGGGATCGTCGTGGGGCAGCCACAAGCCGTGTGGCAGCCCCTTCTCATCCGTCGCCCAGCCGGGTATGCCGATGAGCAGACCGGTGACGAGCCGTCCGGCGTTGATTTCGCCGTTGATTTGGGCATCGCTCACCGGCGGCAGCCATTCGCCGGAACCGTTGGGCTGGGTTTCGGCCCAGTGGAATTGGACGCGAGTCCAGGATGCGCCCAACGCGCCAGCTTCGCCGGGCGCTTCGGCGCTCTCGATGACGCCAAAGCGCCAATCTATGCCGGCCTGGGGATCGGTGGCGGACACGGCCGTTTTCGGGGCGGATATGGCTATGAATAACAAAATCACAAATAATAAAATCAGCTTACTTCGGTTCATTGAGGATAAGTCTAGAATGGAAAACGGAACACGGATTACGAATTACGGATTACGGAACACGGATTACGGATTACGAAAAAAGTAAGCGTTCACTCCCCCCTGGAGACTTTTGAAGTTTTGACGCTCTATGCAAAACTTCAAAAGTCTGTTGGCGACTGAACGGTTACCGAAAAAAGCCGTTCTTCCGTTTCACGTTTTCCATTTTTCGTCATAATTGAGAATCAGCAGTTCCTTCACCGGCCCGCGGCGGGCGGGGTTGCTGTTGATGTTGCGGCGAGCCTGGATGTCAATGAGGCGGTAGGGAGAACGGCCGTACAGTTCGTACACCAGATCGGCGCTGGAATTACTTAACATAACTTTAACGCCTCGTTCTGTGAGATGCCCCACCGTTTCCGCCAACCGGACCTGATCATCCGGTCCAAATCCAGCTTTGTTGTAGCTGGTAAAATTACTGGTTTGACTCAAGGGGACATAAGGCGGGTCAAAGTAAACAAAATCACCGGGGACGGCCGTTTTGATCGCCTCGGCAAAATCGGCTACCTGCAGCGACACGCCCTGCAAAGCGGCCGCGGCCGCTTCCAGCCGCGGCGCATCGCATATCTTGGGGTTCTTGTAGCGGCCAAAGGGGACGTTAAATTCCCCCTTCCGGTTCTCCCGGTACAGGCCGTTGTAGCAAGTCTTGTTCAGAAAAATGAGCCGCGCCGCCCGCTGCGCCTTTGTCAGATCGTCCGGATTCTGCGCCCGGATTGAATAGTAATAATCGGCCTCATTTCGGTGCGGCTTGAGCGCGGCAATTACCCCAGCCACATCATCGCGCACTATTTTATATACTTCAATGAGCTTTTCATTTTGGTCGGATAATGCTGCCGGGATGTTCAATTGCAGGGAAAAGAAGACGGCCGCGCTGCCGATGAATGGCTCAAAATAATGATTGATGCACGCTATCGGAGGGAAAAACGGCTTGTATTGGCTCAGAACTCTTTGCTTGCCGCCGGCCCATTTGAGGAAAGGAAGTGTCACAATTAATGATTGATGATTAATGATTAATGATTGATGATTGATGATTGATCAATCGGTTCTTTGAAGTCGTACAGGCCATTTTCGACGCGCCATTGCTGGCCGCAGTCGGGGTTAGCGCAGGCAAGACGGCCGTTTTCTACTTCGCCCAGTGGCGTTTTACAAGTTGGGCAGGCAAAGAAGGTGTGGGAAACGGCCGTTACCCCCTGCTTCGGATGCGCGTTATGCACAAACACACTCGGCGCTAGTTGCCACCAATTTCCCGTCCACTGCGCCAATGAATCGAGCCGCGCCAGCAGTCCCGTCGGCGCAAGCCGCTTCAAAAAGCCAATGCGAAAATGAGAAACCGTCAACCTCCGGCCCGGCGCAAAGCCCATCGCCTGCAACTGCTCATCAATCCAGCGTGGATGAAAATCAAAATTTAGCGCGGCAAATTCCACCGGCTCCCGCGCAAACGGCGACCAGGATTGGCGTTTCAGTCCAAACCGCAGCATCGCCTTCAAATTTTGCTTGTTGGCAAACTCCAAAATATAGTGTCCGCCCGGCTGGGCAATGCGCGCCAGTTCGCGGAAAAGCGCCGGGGCATCGGCCGCATGATGCAGCGTGCGAATCTGCACCATCGCCGCGAACAAACCATCCACAAACGGCATGTTGTACCAATTCCCGGCCACGTAAATAAAACGCGCGTCATCCGCTAAATGCGCCTGCGCCTCGCGCAGCAGCGAGCGGGAATAATCAAACAGAACAACTTTTTCGTAACCGGTGTATTCATTGGCCAGGCGGCCAAACCCAGCCCCAATTTCAATCAGCGTTGTCCCGGCCGGCGGCAGCATCCGGCGCAGGGCAATGCGCTCCACGCGATCCTCGTAATCGCGCCCCTGGTTCTCCCAAAACCGGGTGCGGTAGTCGGAGCCTTCGTAATCACAAACAGGAGGGGTATCGGTCAAGTCTCGTAGTCTCGTAGTCTTCAGTCTGTTAGTCTCTCAATCACTCACTTCCCACAGCCACCGGCTCGACTGCATCAGCATCGCGTCCAAGAATGCGGTCGAATAAATCGGCGTTGCTGGATGGCAGCCCGCCGAGCAGTTCGGCCAATGGTTCAAACAAGGAACGCAGTTTGTTGAAGGGGCCGCCCAGTTCTGTTTCGCTCAAAGGAATGTCCACATCAACGGCTAAATTCACCGGGATTGTCTGGTCAACGGGCACATCCAGGCCCAGTTGAACCGGCAGCAATAATCCTTTGGGCAAACTCAGGAATACCTGCCCGTTGATCGCGCCGCCGCCGCCGGGCAGAAGAAACTGGGCGGGCACGCCTTCCAACTTCACATCCTCCACCACAAGCACATTGGTTGTAGCTGACAGGGGCAGGGTAAAGGCGATGTCCATCTCGTCATTAACTTCGATGCGCCGGGAAATGGTGGCCGTGCTCATGTCTACAAAGCTGTCGTTCAACCCGCCAACGATGGGGTTGGCAATGTCGTTTACGATGGGGAGGATGAGCGGGGCGGCCAACAATAACACAATCAACAGCACAAAATTCATCACAAAGGAGAATAAAATGGCGAAAGTTTTGAAGGCTTGCCAGGGTTTCATGTCTCGAAATCGTTCCATCGTCTACCTCCGGTTACGGCAACAGGTTGACATAGTATTATCAATACGATGGTAACATGGTTTAGGTAAATGGCAAAGCAAGCGGGAAAATGTTTCACGGGAAACAATTGGAAAGGGAACGGCCGTCCATTGTTTCCCGTGAAACAATTGCAGGAATGACCGAATCTAGTAGAATTACCAAACACTTTCAGGCCGAAAGCAGCCTACCTCGAAGAGAACACATTCATGACCCATGACATCGCTATATTTTTAGATTTGGATAACCTGGTAATAGGGGCCAAACAAGTCAATCTAGCATTTGATATCAACTTATTATTGAATCATATCAAGGAGGTAACGAACGGCCGTATCGTCCTCCGTAAATCCTACGGCGATTGGCGGCAGAGCCAAAAGCTGATGCAGGAGTTGGCAACGGCCGGTTTCACCACCCAATCGGCCGTGCGCTTAAACAGCTTCAGTAAAAATCTGGCCGACATGCAAATTGTGGTGGATACGATGGATACATTGGTGGATGGTCACCAATACAGCACCTACGTTCTCATGACCGGCGACCGGGATTTCACGCCGCTGGTGCAATCTTTACGCAAGCGCGGCAAACGGGTCATTGGCGTCGGCATTAAAGAGGCAACGAGTCGCAGCTTTGCCAGTTTGTGCGACCAGTATATTTATTATGAAGACCTGGTTCCGACGCCGAAATTAACTAAACCGCAAGTGGAAGAGCTGCTGTCGCGCGCGCTGAACGAGCAGTTGAAGGAGCAGCCGCGGGTGCGTGCCAGTGTCCTCAGCCAGCGGATGCAGGAGTTAAGCGGGGGACTGTTTGACAAAAATTCTTATGGGGAAAAGAGTTTCGGCAAATTTCTGGCCCGGTATCCTCATCTGGCTGAGTTGGAGCAGGAAACCAGCACAACCTATGTCATCCGCCCACAAAAAAAACCGGCGGTACGGCCGTTACACCAACGTTACCGCAGTGAGCTAAAAAAACGCCGACTGCGCGTTGTCCCCTCAGAATCTCGCTTCCAGATTCTCAAAGACCTCATCCATCTTCTACAACAAGAAAAGGATTGCCGTTGGCGGCAGATCATTGATGCACTGGCTGAAAAGTATCAAAAGAACAACCAACACATCTCCAAAAACAGCATCAACGCCATCTTATTAGTCGCCCGACGCGCCCAAGTTATCCACACCCTCAAGGGCCAATCGCTGGCCTCGGCGCCTGTCTTGTTAGCCATTGAAGACGCCAAACCGTTCCAGGAAGCCATTCTGCGCTGCGACGCGACCTACTTGCAAGAAATCCTCGATTCGACAGAACCGTTTGATTTGCAAGAAGCGGCCATTGCCCTGTACGACACCCCCAACTACGCCCGTTATTTACAAGTTGTCATGAATAAATGGGTAAAAAAACGTAAGCCTACATTACCAGTTACCAACCCCATCGGCCGCTAAATTAATTTCGTCCCGGTGACCAAACCCTTTGCCGTTATCCACAAAATAGAGCCTTTCGGGACGCAGGCGATACCAATTGACCTGGGCGAAAGCGGTTTGAATAACCGGCGGAGCCTGGGCAAGAAAGGTGAATTTTTCTTGGTACAAGGCAACGGCCGATTGGCGGGCTTCTCCCTGTAACAACTGTACCATTCCCTCAAGCTGAATGCCTTGAACGGCCGTCCACTCGGTATAATCACTGTGGATCGCCGCTGCCGCACGAGGAGATAAGGCTATGTTACGGCCGTGCCGCGTATGCCCGGCCGACAGGAAAAACAAATCAAAACCACGATTCACATAAAAAACGGCCGCCGCCCAAACCCCATCCGGTCCCGTTGTCGCCAGCGTCATCACCTGATGTCGCCTCAAATAATCTAGCGCCATCTGCCGGGCCTCACGACTCAAGGCTGGCTTTGCCTCCGGCCCAGCGTGTAAACAGGTCAGTGGGCAGTTCTATCGCCATCAAATCTAACACCCGGTTCACGGTCTGATTAATCACATCATCCAGAGAGCGCGGCTGATGATAAAATGCGGGCAGAGGCGGAGCAATGATGGCTCCCATTTCCGTCGCCTGTGTCATCAAGCGCAAATGACCCAGATGCAGCGGCGTCTCCCGCACAACCAGCGCCAGCCGCCGCCGCTCCTTCAAAACCACGTCGGCCGCCCGCAAAAGCAGATTATCGCTGAAGGAATTGGCAATACCAGCCAATGTCTTCATCGAACAGGGGATCACAACCATGCCTCCGGTTTTGAAGGAACCGGAGGCAAGAGAGGCAGCAATATCTTTGAACCGGTACACGACATCGGCCAGCGCCATCACCTGCTCCGGAGTATAGGCAGTCTCCAGGCTGATGGTCGTGCTGGCAGCCGTACTCATGACAAGATGCGTTTCAACTTCGGGCACATCACGCAGCGCCTCCAACATGCGAATGCCGTAGATGGCGCCGCTGGCACCGGAGATGCCAATGATTAATCGTTTCATAATGTCATTGTAGGGTATGTAGCTCAAAAGCTCAAATAGGTCTAAAATCTTTGGCGAAATAGTTAGCCGCCAACTGAAATGTTAAAAGGAACTATTGTGAAATCATTATATGCTGCTGAACTTCAAGTGGGCGATAGCCTGGATAATGAATCGTTTTTATTGAATGATGTGAACCGGCGAACGACGAAGGACGGCCGTCCCTACTTACTGCTCGTCCTGCGCGATAAAACCGGCCAGGTTAACGCTGTTTTTTGGGATGTACCCGACCATGTTGATGGCTGGGCCAAAACAGGCATGGTTGCCGAGGTAACAGGACGGGTGGTCAGTTACAAAGAGGCGCTGCAAGTAACGGTGACGGATTTGAATGTTGCTCCGCAGCCAGACATGACCAACTTCCTGGCCTCCAGCCAACGGCCCCGCGATGAAATGATTGATGATCTGCGCCAGCAAATCGGCCGTTTAGTCGAACCCTGGCAGGGGCTGGCCAGCCATTTGCTTTTGGACAAGACGTTTTTGCCCATGTTTGCCAATGCGCCGGCGGCGCGGGGGATGCACCACGCGTACATCGGCGGCTTGTTGGAGCATACGCTCAGCATGGCTACGCTGGCCGACTACCTGGCCGATCACTATCCTTATGTCAACCGGGATTTGTTAATTACCGGGGCGTTGCTGCATGATATGGGCAAGGTTCATGAATATTCAATTGAAGGAGGATTTACGTTTTCGGATGACGGCCGTTTAGTCGGCCACATTATTCGCGCCATTACGTTGGTGGAAACGGCCATCGCCGAACTCAGCACCCTCAGCCGCAGCCAGACCCGCCAGATCATCCACCTCATCGCCTCCCATCACGGAACCCTGGAATGGGGGTCGCCCATACTACCCAAAACCCTGGAAGCCGTCCTGCTGCATCAAATTGACCTGCTGGACAGCCGCGTACAAGGCTTCTTTGACCACCTTAACAACGATCAAGGAAAGGATGACTGGACGCTGAAAAGCAGTTTTATGTTCAAGACCGAATTGCATCGTCCCGACGGCTATGAAAAGAGTTAGGAAGGGGTGTTAAGGGTTCGTTCAAAATTAACTTTGCAGTTTGCTGGTAATTGGGTAATTGGGTGATTGGGTAATTGGGTAATTGAGTAATTGGGTAATTGGGTAATTGGGTAATTGGGTAATTGAGTAATTGGGTGATTGGGTAATTGAGTAATTGGGTAATTACCAGTTACCAATTACTTGGTTCCAACTTTTCAAACGCCAAAGTTATAAACGAACGCACCCTTAGCCGTCCGGCACAACCTCATAGGCGGCAAACAGCATCGGCCCTTTGTCGGAGAAGAATTCACGGTAACGGCCGTTCGGGTAACGCGCCCGCACCCAATCCAACTCCGGCAGACGCTCCGGCAAAAAGACAAACAGGGTTGGCCCCTCCAGGTTCCACTCCGGCAGCGCAGCCAACGGCTCAATTACATCCTCGCCATCCATTCGGGGCGCCAGAAATTGAATCGTCGCCAGACTAAAATAGCCCATGCGCGGGAAGCCAAAGAAATACACCTTCTGCTCCGGAATGTCATGATCGCGCAGATAGTAGGCGACTTGGGTCGCCGCTTCGGTGTTCCCGCCGCCCATCACATAGGTGTCATACACCTCAAAAAAGTAATAGTGCAGATCGGCCCAGGCAACAGCGGCCAGGACAAGAGCCAGGCTAATGATAAGCAGCGTCTTTGTCCGCGGCCACAACTGCTGCAGCCAATCACCGGCCAAACGCAAAGGCAACACAACCATGATAGCCACCAGTGGCATTGCCATGATGAACCGCTGCGACGCCGGCGGGTTGTGGCTGAAGCCGCCGCTGATGATGACTGCCAACATGGGTAGGGCGATAAGCAGGTATTTCAAATCGAAGTGCATGACCGCCCAAAAAACGCCCATCAAAAACAGCACCGCCGCCCCGCCCAGCAGGAGCGGCGCGCCAGGATTGTACAGCAGGCGCAAAGGCTGGTGGGTAAAACCCAGCGCCGTCGTCAACATTTGCCCGGTGATGACTTGAACGGCCGTTTGCTCATTTTGGGCCATCGCTTGCGGCAGCCAATCACCCGAGAAGACCGAAACCCGGCTCAAAGGCGCCATAAAATTGTCCCAATGACGCACTACCTGAATCCCAAGCGGCAAAACGATAATCAGCGCAATAAACGCGGCCAGGATCAGTCCCGGCAGGCGCTGGCGAAATGTGTCCCGATCAAGCCAAAAGGTCGCCCCGGCCCAGACCAGGAAAATAATCGGCAGCGCCCGGATACTCACATAAAAATACTGCCCCAACCCCAGGCCAACCCCGGCCAAAATAAAACTGCTGCGGCGGCCCGTTTTCCAGCCGTGCCACAACCCCAGGATCGCCAGCGTGCCGAAAAAGCTGTCCCAAACGTTGTTAAGTCCATTGCGGCTCATGTGGATGTGGTAATGGGAAGCGGCCAGGTAAATTGAGGCGAAGACGCCTGTTAACCGGTCAAACATCACCCGCGCCAGCCAGTACACCGCCACCACCGCCAGCGCCCCGCCCACAGCCGACGACATCCGCAGCCCTTCTGCCGTCTGCCCCCAAAAGCGCAGGCCCACGCCCTGGATGACGAAGTACAATGACGGGAAGGAAAACCAGCCAAACGTAAAGAGGTTATTGGCCTCGCCGTTGCGGAAGGAGAGCGCAACCAGACCGGAGGCAGCCTCGTCACCCGACAGCGTATTAGGCATCCCGGCCAGATTGGTGCCACGTAAAATAAAAGCGACAGTGAGCAAAACGGCCGTAAAGATCATCTCGCCGCGCCCAATTCTGGGAATCTCGCGGCTGCCCAACGCCCAGCTGCCAGTCACAGCCATCCCCACCGCCAGCAGCCAGGCAATGGTAGCAATCGTGCCATGCCGCGCTTGCAGCAAATCGCCAGCAGACAGATAGGCCAACAGCACAAAAACAGGCGACAGCAGCAATAAAGCCAACTGCCCACCCGACACGCCCAAAAAGCGAGATACCCTCTGCGCTAATCTAACAACGCCGAGCGGCAAGTGCCGCTGGTTCACAAGCTGTCCCGCCGCCACAAAAGCCAGACCGCCCAGCCCTATCAGTGTCCACAACCAACTACGCTCAGTGGGCGGCAGCCCATCTCTGATAGCCAGTCCCGCCAAAACCACCAGCCCGCCGCCCAACAGGAACACAGCGGCCGGGAAACGAACCTGCTCCAGAGTTAACGCGCCAGGTTCAGGGGAATTGGTCGTTTGTTCCGCCGCTGTTGCCCCATCATTTGTGCCGGGCGGCGACAGCAGCCAGGTTTGCAAACGAGATAACCAGGAAAAACGGCCGTCCGCCGGCCTGGTTAAAAGCGCTGTTCGTCGGCGGCGCAGGCGGCGCGCCAAAAGGAGCGCCAATCCCACAATAACAACGGTTACGCCCCATAAATAAAGGAGTTCAACTGGCATCATATCTCCTGATCAAGTGTCTATATTCACATCAATTATGCAATTTTTGCCCCAATTGACAATGGGTGTGCCTCATTTCGGTTGTCATAGCCATGTTCCGTGTTCCGTGTTCCGTGTTCCGTGTTCCGTGTTCCGTGTTCCGTGTTCCGAATTACAAATTACGAATTACAAATTACGGATTACGGATAACTCATCTGAAACACACCCATTGACAATTCCAGAGCAGGGAGAAGAGTAGAATATATGATTGAACAATCGTTCAGACTGCTATTCAGGTCGCCAACGGCCGTTATCCTGCTAAAATCTCGGCTATGGATAAAACTATACGCCAACTGGTGCAAGCGATCCACGACAGCCCGGCCAAAACCGTTCTGGTAGCCGCCGGCGCAGGAACTCTGGCCCTGTCTGATTTACTCAGTGTAGCCGGCGCAACGCGAACATTATTGGAGGCGCTCGTGCCTTACAGTCAGGCGGCCTTTGCTGACTTCTTAGGCCAAACCCCACCCCAGTTTGTGGCTCCGGAAACGGCCCGTCTGCTGGCCGGACGCGCCTTTACCCGCGGCCGCTGGCTGGAAGCGGAAACGGAAAACAGCCCGGTAGTCGGGATGGCCTGCACGGCCACCATCATCACCGACCGCCCCAAACGAGGCGAACACCGGGCCTACATTGCCACCTGGCAAGCGGAGCGGCTGGTGTGGCATGGTCTCCACCTGGACAAAGGGGCGCGGGAGCGATCTGGGGAAGAAGAACTGGTCAGCCGCGTCATGCTCAACAGCCTGGCCCAGGCGATGGGCATTGATTACCAGATTCCCCTCCCGCTGCGGCCAAAAGACCATCTGGAGACAGAAATACGCGATTTTTCCCAGGCGACAGCCCGATTAATGAAAAAGGAAATAGATTATTTTAGCGTGGCCGATAACGGCCGTATCCACACCAGCGGCAGCGCCCCCCAGTCTATCCTCAGCGGCGCATTCAATCCGCTTCACAACGGTCACCTGCGCATGGCCCAGGCCGCGGCTAAACTACTGGAGCAGCCAGTCACATTTGAGTTATCGGCCGTCAATGTAGACAAGCCCCCACTTACCCACCAAACCATATTAGAACGAGTCGCCCAATTCGCCGGGCGTTGGCCGGTCATGGTCAGCGCCGCCCCAACCTTTGTGGAAAAAGCGCGTCTGTTTCCGGGCGCAACGTTCATCGTCGGTCACGACACAGCCGAACGCATCCTGCACCCCCGCTATTACCAAAACAACCAGGAGAATATGTTGGCAGCGCTGGCCGAAATCCGCGAAAAAGGGGGCCGCTTCCTTGTCGCTGGGCGCGTAGATCATCGCGGCGCATTCCGCAACCTGGCCCATTTAACCATCCCGCCCACATTCGACGATTTATTCCAACCCATCCCCGACACCCATTTCCGCGAGGACATTTCCTCAACACAGCTACGAAAGACAGGCCGGCGGGGAAGCAGATGAAGGGGTAAAGAGGCGCAGGAGTGAACGGTTCACCTCTTCGTCTTCTCCATGCGCCGCACGGTTTGGCGCAGTTTGATGATGCTGTTGGGCGAATGGTAACCTTTACGAAGGCTGAGGTTGGCATAGACAAGCGTATTGCGGCCAACGAGGCAGCCGGGGTTGAGGACAGCATTACAGCCGGTTTGCGTCCCGTCGCCGAGGATAGCGCCTAATTTAGCCAGCCCTGTGTCATAGGTCTCGTCGCCGATTGTTAAGCAGATAGACGGCCGTTTCCCCGACGCCTTATCCTTCTCACTCAAAATACCCAGATTACTCAGCTTGGTCCCAGCCCCCAGATTCACATGATGGCCCAAGATACTGTCGCCCACATAATTAAAATGAGGCGCACACGCGCCGGGTAAAAAGAGGCTGTTCTTCGCCTCGCTGTCATGGCCCAGGATGCTGCCCGGCAGCAAAACTACATTTTCACGCACAAACGCGCCATGCCTTACCGCCGCGCCCGCGCCAATATACGCTGGGCCATGCACATACGCCCCCGGTTCAATTCGCGCCCCCACGCCAATATAAATAGGGCGCGCACTCACATAAGCTCCCGGCATCACTTCGCCCAAAATCGTCTGTTCCCGCCCCACCAGGCGCAATAAATGCCTTTCGATTTGGGTGACCGCTTGCCACACATAGATACAATCCTCAAAAAATGACGCCGTTAACGCATCGCTCAAATCGAAAAAATCTTCTGGCTGCAACATAATCCACCCTAAAAGACCGTCCTGTTTTGTGTAACGACTGCAATGAAAAAAGGGCACAACGGCTGGCGTTGTGCCCTTTGATCTAATAATTACAGAAACTATCCAGGGCGTGGCTCAACTAAAATCCGAATAGCCGTACGTTCCTGACCGTCAATTTCTACGTCCACAAACGAAGGCGTACAAACAATATCAACGCCCTCCTCAGCTAAGTAGCCTTTGGCAATGATGATTGCCTTTATGCCCTGGTTAACCGCTCCCGCTCCAATTGCCTGGACTTCTGCCCGATTTGCCTCGCGCATTACGCCGGCTACCGCTCCAGCCACTGCCGCAGTGCGAGAGCGCGCAGATACCTTAATCACATTCATGCTTGCCTCCATGCTATTATCAAACAGATCTTGACCTCACCGAGAGAGTACTGGTACTCAAGACCTATTAAATTCTAGTCAATATCAACAGGAATTGTCAAGAAATTGGAGAGGCAAAAAAATCAATGGGGGTTTTTCATTGCCGCCAACGCTACCATCTGCTACAATGCTGCCATATTTCTCAATCAGGCTTGATTGAGAATGTAGGCAAATTGCCGCCAACACCTATGTGCCCCATGGGCCAAAGTGAAAGGGTCAGGTCATGTTTGATCTGGCCCTTTTGGTTTCTCGACGTGGTTTTCTGTGGATAACTCGCCCAATCCTGTGGAGAAAGGGCTTGTATTGTGGATAAACCCGACCTAACAATTAGAACGGCTGTGCGGGGATTGACTGCATATAGGCGCTGAGTACTGGATACCCCCACATGCAGGGGACATGTGTGACGGCAGCAAAAACGGCCGTTTCCACCAATACCCAAAACCATCCACAATAAAGAGGCAGCCGGAACAACTCTAATTCCCCAGAAACAGGGGTCATAGGAAAAACGTCCGCATATATAGGGGGGAAAAACCATTGTCCACATATCAACAAGCCCTACTACGACATACTATAAAAATAAAACTAAAAGAAAACATCTGAATAACTTATGTATGCGGCTATAATACGCTTATGCCACTTTCAGAAATAGTGTCCGCCTTGCGGGTTAATCGTGATTTTATGCGCCAGGTTGTGGCCTGGGAACGCATACCGCCGCGGCAGCCCCGATGGGCGCCGGGAGATGGATTGGTGGCCGCTACGTTACGGGCTGCGCTGCGCCAGCGCGGGGTGGACAGATTTTTCACTCACCAGGCGAAGGCGATAACGGCCGTTTCCCAGCGCCAGAACGTCGTCATCGCCACCGCCACCGCCTCGGGCAAATCCCTTTGCTACACCGTCCCCGTTTTACAGCGGATGCTGGAACGGCCCACTGCCCGCGCCCTCTACCTGTTTCCTACCAAAGCGCTGGCCCACGACCAAACCGCCGCAACCAAGGCCATCATCGCCGCCGGCAAGCTGCCGATTGAAGTTAACAGCTACGATGGCGACACGCCGCGCGGCCGCCGCGGCAAAGTGCGCCAGGCCGTCGGCATCCTCATCAGTAACCCCGATATGCTTCACGCCGGGATTTTGCCTTACCATACCGGCTGGCGTGATTTGTTCAGCAATTTGGAATTTGTGGTGTTGGACGAGATCCATGCTTACCGGGGTGTCTTTGGCAGTCATGTGGCTAATGTCCTGCGCCGATTACGCCGCATTTGCCAATTTTACGGCAGCGATCCCCAGTTTATTTGCTGCTCGGCGACGATTGCCAATCCGAAGGAACATGCGGAACGGTTGGTGGAACGGCCGTTTTCCCTCATTGACGACTCTCAAAACGGCGCGCCGCGCGGGGAGAAACAGTTCATTTTGTACAATCCGTCCATCATTGACGAGGAATTGGGGCTGCGGGGCAGCGCGATCTTGGCGGCGCGGGATGCGGCCATTTCTTTTTTGGCGCAGGATGTGCAGACGATTTTGTTTGCCCGCACGCGCCAATCGGTGGAACTGCTGCTAACCTACCTGCGCGATGAATTGGCGTATCGGGAGAAGGAGGGAACGGCCGTGACCGGTTACCGCGGCGGCTATCTCCCCCTGGAACGGCGCGAAATTGAACACGGCTTACGCTCTGGGCAACTGCGCGGCGTGGTGGCGACTAATGCGCTGGAATTGGGCATTGACATCGGCGAATTGGATGCTGCCATCATCACCGGCTATCCGGGTTCCATCGCCTCCACCTGGCAGCAAGCCGGCCGCGCCGGACGCCGCACTGACCAATCTATCGCCATCATGATTGCCAGTAACAGCCCGCTCGATCAATACATTTGCCATCATCCGCGCTACCTTTTCGGCCGTTCCCCGGAACACGCGCTGACTAATCCCGACAATGCGCGCATCATGGTCAAGCATTTGCAATGCGCCGCCTACGAACTGCCTTTTCGGCAGGAGGAAGCGTATGGCGCATTCGGTCCGGTAGATTCGCTGCTGGAGGCGCTGGCGGATGCGGGTATCTTGCACCAGACGCGACAGCAATACCATTACCTGGGCGAAGGCGCGCCCGCCGGCAGTGTTTCTTTGCGTACCGGTAGTGATGAGACAGTTGTCATTCATGAAATTGGGGGAATAAAGCCTGTCGTCATCGGCGAGATGGATTTGGAAAGTGTGCCGATGCTGTTGTATGAGGATGCGATTTATATGCACCAGGCGCGGACGTTCTTGGTGGAATCGTTGGATTGGCACGGCCGTATCGCTCATGTGCGCCCGGTCGAAGTGGATTATTACACCCGCGCCAGTGTCGGCAGCAGCATCCGCGCCCTGCGCCCGGAGGATGAGCGGGACGAGGACGGTCTGCTGCGCGCCTGGGGGGATGTTTCCGTCGTCACGCAGGCAACCGGCTACCGCAAAATAAAACGGTATACCTACGAAACATTAGGATTTGGCGAGATTGATTTACCGGAAATACTTTTGGAAACGAGCGGTTACTGGTTGGTCATTGGCGATGCGCTGGCGGAACGGCTTTATGAACAGGGTGTTTTGCTGCGCCCCAATGATTACGGCCCCAACTGGCAGCAGCAGCGGAAGCGGGCGTTGGAACGGGACGGCCGTCAATGCCGGATGTGCGGAGTGGGTGGTGACGGAGACCTCGCAGGTTTGGGAAAACCTGCGAGGTCTATAACGCTGCATGTGCATCATATACGGCCGTTCCGCGAATTTAACTACCTGCCCGATCAAAACGAAGCCTACCGCGAAGCCAACCAACTGGACAACCTCATCACCCTGTGCCCCAGCTGCCACCGGCAGGCCGAGACTGGTCAACAAACCCGGTCCGCGTTAGGCGGGCTGGGCTACGTCCTGGGCAACCTGTCCCCGCTTTACCTGATGTGCGATCCCGGCGACATCCGGGTCAGCGCCGAGAGCCGCAACCCGGTGACCAAAGCGCCTACCGTTGTCGTTTATGAGCGGGTGGCGGCCGGCGTTGGCTTCAGCCAGCGCCTGTTTGATTTGCATGATGAATTGCTGCCGGCCGCGCTGGAACTGGTCGCCGACTGCCGCTGCCGCGGCGGCTGTCCCGCCTGCGTCGGCCCGCCCGGCGACATCGGCCCGGATACAAAAGGAATCACGCGGCAATTGTTAAGAATTTTAATCGGACATAAAACGAACGAACCTATATAATCCTCAAGATTGATACTGTACGCTTATTATGGTTGGTGAACAAAGTAGGATGTATATTTATTTGAAAGTCGAGTTGCCTTTTTGCCTTTATCTGGAAGACGAATGCTATGAAGTCTTTGCCTCTGATTCTGAGAATACTGAACCTGTTCGTGTATATTTGAGCAAGAAAAGACGGGACAAAGAAAAAAATCGGTTACAAAACTTTTTGGCAAGTAGAAGCAGTGGGACGGGGGGAATTGTGGCGAGACAAATATGGCACGTTTCGCAGAACAGTCGCATTGATTGTGTTTCCTCCTTCGTTAATATCTTTTGAATTGGATTATTATAAACCGCTTGCGTCGTTTACGTCTCAAAGGCATCATTGAACGAATACCGAAAACGCATCAATACCGATTAACTCAATTGGGCGCTAAAGTGTCAACCTTTCTGACGAAGCTGTATGAACGATTGTTTCGTCCTGGGTTGACAGCATCGTTGCCATCGCCTACTTTCCCGTCAGATTTATCCCAAGCGCTTGATGCGGTTGCCACAATTATTGATATCCGATCTCAGGAGGCTTCATTGGTCCCAACCAGGGCAATTCCCTGAAATTTGCTCTGTTTGTAAAGAATTTTTGTAAACAAATGTTCACTCCCCCCTGAAGACTTTTGAAGTTTTGATGCTCTGTGTGGTTGTGTACTCGACTGCAAAACTTCAAAAGTCTGTTGGCGGCTAAACGGTTACTTTTCTCACAACCTCATCTTAAGCGTAACGTATAGAAGATAGTTTTTGTCAATTTAGATTGCGTCTTGAGGGCGCAATGGATGCGGCAAGAAAAAATCCACGCAGGTTTCCTCAAGACAAACAGGAGAGAATAGAAATGTTTAAGCGTTCAGGGTGGAAGGCTTTAATTTTAGTTGCTGCTTTGTTCGTTTTTGCCAACCCGGTTTTGGCCCAGAAAAGTTACAGCGCCGAGCGGTTTGACGTGAACGTCGTTGTCCAGGAAGATGGCTCGCTGCTGGTAACGGAGACGGTAGTCTTTGACTTTGTAGGCGGCCCGTTTACTTACGTCTTCCGCGATCTGCCCACCGATCATACCGATGGCATTGTGGATATTGTGGGCAGCGTGGACGGCCGTTCCCTTCCCCTCGGCGATCAACCCAACCAACTCGAACTCACCGGGCGCGATCCCATCCGCGTCACCTGGCATATGGAGCCGACCAGCAGCGACACACGCACTTTCGTCCTCAGCTACCGCGTTCTGGGCGTCGTCCGCCAAGAGGAAGGGAGTGATTTGCTTCTGTGGCAGGCGCTGCCCGATGAGTATGAGTACACCATTGCCAGCAGCACGACAACGCTGACGATCCCGAATGATCTGTTAGTTGTCGGGGGACCATTGGTACAGGCCGGGGAAACGGCCGTTTCCCGCGACGGTAATCAATTCATCTTCACCAGCCAGAACCTCGCCCCCAACAGCCCGTTGGTCGTGGGCCTGCGCTTCCCGGCCGGCAGCATCCTGTCCGCGCCGCCGGCGTGGCAGGCGCGCCAACAAGACCAGTCGGCACAAGCCCCCATCTGGATTGCGGTGGGACTGGGCATACTTGCGTCAGGACTCACGGCGTTGTTCGTCCAGGTTCAACGTCACCGTCCTCGCGTCGCCAACAAGGCCGGCATTGCCTACGAGCCGCCCGACAAGCTGGTTCCCGGACTGGCGGCTGTTTTACTCAGTCAGGACGCCAGCCCCACCTGGGCGGCCGCGCTGGGCGCGCTGTTCAGTCTGGCCGAACAGGGAGCGCTGGAAATTGACGAATCGCCGGACAAAAAATGGTATCGTCAGCATGATTTTCTCATCCGGCAGGCAGCGGAACCGGCTGCTCCCCGGCCGCACGAGCAGGCGCTGCTGGATTTGCTGTTCGAGACAAAACACGGCCGTGCTAAAACCGTCAAATTCTCCGACCTGCAAAAGGTAATCTCTTCTCGCCGATGGAAAGAATTCAAAGAGACAGTGCGCGTCGAGTTGAAGGCCGCCAATCTGTATGACGAAGAACGCAAACAGGTGCGGAACGGCCTGGTTTTTGTCGGGCTGCTTTTTGTGGCCGTTGGTATTGCCGCCATGATTCTGGTGGGCGCGATGAACCAAACGGTTGGCCCGGCAGCGCTGGCCGTAGGCGGTAGCCTCATGGCCCTGGGCATCATCGCCATCATTGCCCAAGCGGTTGTGCCGCCCCTGACCGATGAAGCGGCAGTCCAGGCAGCCGAGTGGCGGCGATTTTCCAACTACCTGCGCCAGGTGACAAAGGGGAAAGCGGCCGTAGACAGCCCCAATATGTTCCTCAAATATTTGCCTTTTGCCGCCGCCTTTGGCCTGCTGCCCCAATGGACGCGCCATTTTGAGAAGGCGGGTTGGACGGATGTTCCGCCTTATTTCCATGCGCTGCCTACCAACGACCCGGCGCAGAGCATGGCCGCCTTTGCCGCTATGTCATCGGCATCCTCGTCGGCGGGAGGCAGCGCCGCCGGGGCGGCTGGAGCCGGGGCCGCCGGCGGCGGGGCCAGCGGCGCAGGGTAAGAGTGATTGATGATTGATGATTAAAGGCGGCATGGTTTCACAATCCAAGCGGCCTTTTTTGTTGGCAAAACGGCCGTTTCCACCTATAGTGGGGCCGCTTCAAGGAGGATTTTATGTTGACTGTTGTGTTGTCTGTTTTGATAGTGATAACGGCCGTTCTCGCCATCTGGGGAGAATATAAACCCGCCCGCGCCCAGAAATACATCTTTAAGCCCCTGACCACTATCCTCATCATTCTCATCCCCCTAGTTGGGGTGAACAACGAAACCCCCGCCTACAAATGGCTTATCGTTGTCGGGCTAATCTTGTGCCTGGGCGGGGATATCTTTCTCATGCTGTCCCCTAAATATTTCATCGCTGGGCTGGTTAGCTTTCTTATCGGTCACATTTTCTACATCATCGCCTTCGTCAACGATGCCGGGTTCAATCTTGGCCTGGGCTGGCTTCTTCCCCTGGCTGTTTATGGAGCCGCTTTCTACCGTTTCCTGGCGCCGGGTTTGGGCAAATTAAGAGAGCCGGTCATCCTCTATCTCCTCGCTATTTTGACAATGATCTGGCAGGCATTGGGCCGTTGGTCGGCATTGGCCACAACCGGCGCGCTCCTGGCGGCAGCGGGGGCGGCGCTTTTCGTCATCTCAGATTCCGTGCTGGCGGCGGATCGCTTCCGGCAGAAATTTCAATCGGCCCGCGTCATTGTTCTCTCTACCTACTGGGCAGCGCAGTGGCTGATTGCCTTCTCGGTCATCACCGCATGAGGAATGAGAATTTAACAACTGGCGAAGCTTCATCAACGTGGCAAAGCCACAACCAAAAAATCGGTATACACGGATAGGAGAAACACGGATAAAGATTTTGACCAAATCCGCGTTCTTTCCTATCCGTGTATACCGAAATTAACGCACATGGCGCACATTTTGCAGACAAACTGAGTAATTACCGATTACGAATTACCAATTACTACTGTGTGTAAGCCGCGAAGTTAATAACGTATGACAACCGCCATCAAATCGCCGCTAAAAAGCGGGCCTTTATTTGTCATTGCCGCCGCTGTTTTGTGGGGAACAACGGGTACAGCGCAGACTTTTGCGCCCCCCGGCGCCCAACCGGTATCTGTTGGCGCGGTGCGGCTGGCTGTTGGCGGGCTGGCTCTGCTGGCGTTGGCCGTCTTGCGTGGCTCGTTTAACAATTTCCAACCCTGGCCGAAGAGGGCGACCGGCCTGGCCGCGGCGAGTATGGCGGCTTACCAGCTTTTCTTTTTTGCCGGCGTGGCGCGCACGGGCGTGGCGGTGGGTACGGTGGTGACGATTGGCAGCGGGCCGGCGTGGGCCGGTTTGCTGGGCATTTTGGCATGGGGAGAACGGCCGTCCCGCCGTTGGATAAACGCAACGGCATTGGCCGTTCTGGGCTGCATTTTGCTGGTAACGGCGGGCAGCGATATTCATGTGGATGTTGGCGGAATCGGCTTGGCTTTGGGAGCGGGGTTGTCATACGCGGCTTACGCCGTCGCTAGTAAGGCGGTTTTGGATGCGCAGCCGCCGGATGCGGCCACGGCCGTTATCTTTACTCTGGGCGCTGTTTTCCTGCTGCCCTGGCTGTTCATAACTGATTTGACCTGGCTGACGCAGCCGGGCGGGTTAGCTGTGGCGTTACACCTGGGCCTCCTGGCGACGGCGGCGGCCTATGCTTTGTTCGCGCGCGGGTTACGGCTGGTTCCGGTGGCCACGGCCGTTACCCTCTCCCTGGCCGAACCCCTCACCGCCGGATTATTGGGCGTCTTCCTCCTGGGCGAACAACTCACCATCCTGGCGCTGCTGGGCATCGTCTTGTTGTTCATCGGGCTGGCATTGCTGTCAGCGCAACCACCTAATCATGAGGTAAAATAAACCCAGTAGATCCAGAATCTGACACGAATTTCACGAATCTCACGAATTAAGAACTTACTTCTCGTACAATTTGCATCATTCGTGGCGAAAATCTCGATCTACTGAAACCAGATGAATAAGGAAAAACGTATGGAGTTGGAAGCGCTGCGGGTTTATTTGTTAGCCAAAAAGGGAACGACAGAGGAACGGCCGTTTGGCCCTCAAGCCCTCGTTTACAAAGTGATGGGCAAGATGTTTGCCCTGGTTGCCTGGCAGGAAGAGCCGCTGGACATCAGCCTCAAATGCGACCCGGACGAAGCGCTCTTTTTACGCGATATGTATACGGCCGTCCGCCCCGGCTACCATATGAACAAAAAACATTGGAACACCGTCACGCTGGATGGTTCGATCCCCCAAAAAGAACTGCTGCGGATGATTGACGATTCCTACACGCTCGTCGTCAAAGGGTTGACCAAAGCCCAACGCCAGAAGCTTACGACAATGTAAGGTACGCGCTGCTCCTGGGGGCAATACGCACTATCAGGATCACCAACCGATCGTCCTCAATGGCATAAACAATTCGCCAACTTCCCACCCGCACCCGGTAAAGGTTTTCATAACCAGCCAGTTTTTTGCAGCCTGATGGGCGCGGATCATCGGCTAAAGCCCATATAGCCACCCGGATTCGCTGTAACAGGTTTTTGGGGAGCCGCTTCAACATTTTTTCCGGCTGACGTTCCATTTCGATCTGCCAGCTAGCGCTCCCCTCACTCATCTAATAAGCCTTCGGCAATCAGTTCTGCTTCGATTTCTTTCCAGGGACGAGCGGTCGAAGGGTCTTTTTTCCACTCCTCGTAGGCAGCAGCGCCTAACCGCGCGTCACGCAAATCTTCCAATTCTTCTAAAAGCGCCGCAAAATCTTCGTAGGCGATGAGGGCGGCTATTGGCTTGCCGTACCGCTCGATAACGACATCGGCCGTTCCTTTATCCACCGTGTCTAATAAATCGCGCCACCGCGCGCGCGCTTCCTTGCTGCTCATTGTTGCAATCGGCATAACAGCCTCCAAATATGTAAATGATGTACATAATGTATATGATTCACACACTTCTTGTCAAGTTTGAAATCCTGGCGTTAAGTCTGAGACGAAATCGGCATAATGGTCGCTTCATTCGTCTCTATGATCTCCGCTTCCAGACGGCCGTGCGAAAGTTCGCGCAGCGCATCCTGGAAGCTGGGGAATTTTTCAACAATGAACTGAATGGTGATGGTGATGTCGGCGGCGAATTCTTGGTCCAGGATACGGCCGTTCCACCCCCCAATCAACAACTTCACCGGCTCATACAAAGTGTATGGCGCAGCCAAAAGAACCGTATGCGTTGGAACCTTTTCCGCGCGCGGCAAAATCGCCAAAATCGCCTTGACTGCGTCCCCATACGCCCTCACTAGGCCGCCCGTCCCCAGCTTTGTACCGCCAAAATAGCGCGTCACCACCACCGCCACATCCCCCAAACCGCTGCCTTGCAGAACCGCCAGCGCCGGCCGTCCCGCTGTGCCTGACGGTTCCCTATCATCATTGCAGTGAGCGATCACCGATGGCCCAAAGCCAACGACAAATGCGGGGACATTATGGGAAGCGTCGCGGAACTCCTGTTTGATGCGCTTAATAAAATCTTTGGCCTCATCCACGCTAAAAACGGGGGCGGCCGTGGCAATGAAGCGCGAGTTTTTCACTTCGATTTCTGTTCTCGTTTCAGCAGCGGGGATGGGATAGCATTTATTCATGATAGATATTGTAACGGCCGTCACCTTCCCCGCCAATGCCGGGCGAGACGGCGCAGAGATAAGGTCAATTGTCCCTGCCCAGACCGTACCTCCATCTTGCCCCTACACGCTATAAAATTCGTTAGAACCGCGTAAGATTTCCCACCGCAGACCAGTCAAAAAAACATGAACATTCATTGGCAAAACGCTTTACCCCACCCCATCGCCTTCGTTCTGTCCGGCGGCGCCGCCCTCGGTGCGATCCAGGTTGGTATGCTCAGAGCGCTGCACAACGCTGGCATCGCCCCCGATTTAGTTGTTGGTACGTCTGTCGGAGCTCTCAACGGCTCTGTCATCGCCGACAAAGGGTTGGACGAAGGAGTCATGGCGCTGGAATCGTTGTGGCACCGGCTGGGACGCACAGACATCTTCCCCGGCGGCCTCATTGCTCAGGCCCGCCGCCTCCTTTCCACTCGCATCAGTCTGTTTCCCAACGACCAGCTCACCAAGCTGGCCTGCCGAATGCTCGGCGCTGTCCGTTATGAAGATATGATGCTTCCTTTTGGCGCGTTGGCTACCGAACTGCTCACCTATCACGGCGCGCTATTCACGGCCGGCGACCTGCACCTGACCCTGCTGGCCAGCGCCGCTATCCCTGGCGTTTTCCCGCCCGTGAATATTAACGGAACGCTTTACGTGGACGGCGCGCTGACCGCTTACGTGCCGATAGCCGCCGCTGTCCAAATGGGCGCGGCTTCTCTGGTTATTATGGATGCGGGCGAACCGTGCCACCGTCAGGAACCGCCGCGCCACGCTGCCGAGATGTTCACGGCGACGATGCAGGCGGCGATGCGGCAGCGGGTGCGCGTCGAGGCCAATGCTATCGCCAACGACTACCCCATTCTTTACCTGCCTACGCCCTGCCCCATTTCCACTTCGCTTCTCGATTTTTCCAAGAGCGCGCTTTTGATGGCCCAGGCGGCCGACATGGCCGCGGCGTTTCTGACTGAAACGGCCGTTCCCACCCCAGGTCACATGTCCGGCGCGCCCCACCATCACGACGACATGCCCATGCGCCATTTGACCCGCCTGGTCGCTGCATAGGTTTTGTCCCCCTGGAGCGATTTTGTTATCGTTTGGACATGGTCCAACCCATTCCCCCTAACCTTGTTCGCACGACGATTGAACTATATGGCGATAACGGCCGTTCCTGGCTGCAAAACCTGCCCCATCTCATCGCCGACTGTGAAAAACGCTGGTCTCTGACCGTCCGACCGCCCTTTCTTGACCTGTCATACAACTACGTCGCCCCGGCTATCCGTTCCGATGGCACCGCCGTTGTCCTCAAACTGGGCATCGTCAATCCGGAACTGCTGACCGAAATCGAAGCCCTGCGGCTGTATGATGGGCGCGGTAGCGCCCGCTTGCTCGAAGCCGACCCGGAGCAGGGCATTTTGCTGCTGGAACAACTGCAGCCGGGTATACCTTTAATCAACCTGGATGATGATGAAGAGGCAACTATCATCGCCGCCCAGGTGATGCGGCAGTTGTGGCGGCCCCTTCCGCTGACGCATCCCTTCCCGACGGTGGCCCGGTGGGCGGCCGGACTGACTCGGCTGCGCCAACTATTTGACGGCGGAACCGGCCCCTTTCCGGCTAAATGGGTAAACAAAGCCGAATCCCTTTTTAACGAACTCCTCCCCTCCCAGGCGGAGCCGGTTCTGCTGCACGGCGACCTGCACCATTGGAACATCTTGCAGGCCCAACGCGCCCCCTGGCTGGCCTTAGACCCTAAGGGCATCGCCGGCGAACCAATCTACGAGGCAGGCGCGCTGCTACGTAATCCGTTCCCCTGGCTGGCCGAGCAGCCCAGCCCAACGCGCATCCTGGCGCGGCGGGTGGACATCCTGGCCGAACTGTTGGGCTTTGACCGGGGACGGATCATTGACTGGGGCGCAGCCCAGGCGGTGTTGTCCGGCTGGTGGCTTTTTGAGGATCATGGGCATGGCTGGGAGGGGATGTTTGCTTTTGTTGAGTGGTTAACGGCCGTTCCCAGGTGAAGCTGTTCCCTGTCTGCGCTATAATCCCCCGCAAACTATGCTGAGGATGCCATATGTTTCTGAAAGTTGCTCGCTTTATTCTCCGGATAATTCTGCGCTTAATCGCCCGCGTAGAACTCATAGATTTTGATCGTGTCCCTCAAACTGAAACCGTCATCGTCGTTTCCAACCATTTGGGCAGGCTCGACGCCATACTCGGCTACATCTTGATAGACCGCGCCGACGTCATCATGATGGTGGCCGAGAAATATGAGAAGGCGGCGTTGTGGCGCTGGGTGGGCAAGAAACTGGATGTGATCTGGCTCAACCGGTTTGAGGCCGATATTCATGCTCTTCGAGAAACCACGCGCAGATTACGCCAGGGCGGGATTTTGGCCGTGGCTCCGGAAGGAACCCGCAGCCCCACGGAGGCTTTGCAGCAAGGCAAACCGGGGGCCGCTTTCCTGGCGGCCAAGGCCAACGTTCCCCTCATGCCGGTGGTTTTAACCGGCACTGAAGACCGGGCGGTCAAAGATCGATTGCGCCGGCTGCGCCGGCTGAATATCACAGTTCGAGTTGGTGAACCGTTCACACTGCCGCCAATGGATCGCCAAAATCGAGAGGCTTTTTTGACCGCGCAGACAGACGAGATTATGTGCCGTATCGCCGTTCTGCTGCCGGAGGGCTATCGCGGCGTCTACGCCGATCATCCGCGTTTGCAAGAATTGCTCGTTGAAAGAGAGGGTTGATTTTAGCTGGATGAACGGCAGGGAATCACCTTGCTATTCTGCCCAGACGCTCGTAAAATTTGCTTACTGGAGTCTGGTGCGTAAGGCGATTTTCAAAATCGCCCTACGCTGGAAAAAGTAAAAACGACAGCGTCCAGTTGCTTACAAGGAGTAGTTGGATAAGGAGAATTTTGTGGCGACGACAACAGATGTAAAGGCAACTCAAGAAGCAGCTTTGAAGAAAATCCGCGATGGTCTGGCGACTAAAGCGCGGGTGTTGGCGAATCGTGATTGCTGTCCTGCCTGCCGGGCAACTGAAGGGGTGTATGATTTTGACGATGCGCCAGAACTGCCGGTTGTTGGTTGTTCGCACCCAGATGGCTGCCGCTGTCATTATGCGCCGGTGCTGGATCAATTTGGCCCGTAGCTTTTATTGAAGTCAGACATCCTCCCGGAGGTTTATGTGTGCTTAGCTGGTTTCGTCAAGTAACCTCCGGGAGGGTTGGTAGCTGCTGTTAAGGTTTGAGTTTGTTGGCAAGAGACACTTTATCTAAGTGTCTTTTGTTGTTTGTGCGCTGGGATACGGTGGGGAAACGGCCGTCCCGCTAAACTATCCCCATGACAAAACATATCCGTATCACCCATCTGCCCAGCCAGCAGTTGTTAGCCGAAGGGCCGCTCGGCTGGGGCATCGCGCCTTTTGAAGGCAACTTGTACATTCGCCGAAAATATTTGTTGACCGACGGCTTTAAGCCCAACTTTATACCGGGGCTGTGTTTCTACAAATTTCTGTACGTCTGGCTGGATTTGGTTTGGGGGAACGGCCGTAAATCGCGCAATCTGGGCTGGTTGTACTGGCTGCCCAATCCGCTGTTTCCCTGGATTTGGTTCCGCGTAGCCCTGCCCCGCATCCATCCGGAACTGATGGTAGAGGAATTTGAAGGGAGCGATCAATCATGAGGCCGCGTTCGTTCATATGAGCCGTTCACGCAAAAGAAACGCCTTCACAGGCGTCATAACTGCTGTGAGCGAGAAGCAAGACAAACGTCTGGCAAATCGCAAAGATCGCAGGGTTATAAATGTATGTTGCGATTTACAGATGATGAAGCCCGTCTTCGAACGAAGCGTGAACTAAGTGATGTCTGGCGTATGGACAAAGACGGCAAAATGAGATTCGATCCCCAAAAGCGTCCCCAGCTAATGCGGAAATGAAACGCATTTTTAATCGTATATTATTCATTCTGTCCCGGTCGCCTATCGGTAACTTTTTTAGCGGTATAATTGGTTGGATATTTACCCACATGAGCTTTGCGATTCCTGTAAACCGTTTGCGAGAGACTGATACGCTCATTGCATTTCATCACCCACAGCCCAGTCATGCGTTCCACGTTTTGCTCGTCCCCAAGCGGAAACTGCCTAATTTAATGGCCGTACAGCCAACTGATTCTGACTTCCTCACCGACCTGTACCAAACTGTGCAAGAACTGGTCGTCGAATTTGAATTGGAAGAGTCTGGTTACACCCTCCTTGTCAACGGCGGCGCGTACCAGGATGTGCCCCATCTCCATTTTCACCTGATTGCCGACAAAAAATAGGAAAGGGACACGGAGCGGCACGGAGGAGACACAGAGATACGCGGAGAGGGAGGAGGAATTTTGACTTGTACTCAGTAATTGTGTAATTACGTAATTGCTCAATTACACTGGCGAATGAACAATTTGCCAGACTCTTGCGAACCAATGTGCCTTTTTCGCTATTATCTCTCTGTGAATCTCCATCTTTCTCTGTGAATCTCTGCGTCCCGCTTTGATACGTAACAACGGCCGTTTTCAGATCGTCATACTCACAGACGATGGCTTGTTGTTGGCGTAAAGGCGAGAAAATATGAGCAAAAAATGGCGTACATTATGGCTGCTTTCATTGGCTGAACTGTTGGGGATGGCTGTCTGGTTTTCGGCGTCGGCAGTGGTGCCGGCGCTGACAGAAGCGTGGAGTCTGAACGACGGCGGGCGGGCCTGGCTGACGATGTCGGTGCAGATTGGATTTGTGGTCGGGGCGTTGGGATCGGCCGTGTTCAATCTGGCCGACCGCCTCCCGGCGCGATGGTTTTTCACCGGCGCGTCATTCCTGGCTGGGGCAGCGACTGCGCTCATTCCCCTGCTGGCAGATGGGTTGGGCGCAGCCTTGATTTTGCGCTTTTTGACGGGCGTGTTCCTGGCAGGCGTGTACCCGGTGGGGATGAAGATCATGGCGACCTGGACGAAGGAAGACCGGGGACTAGGCATTGGGCTGCTGGTGGGAGCGCTGACGATTGGCTCTGCCTCGCCCCATCTCATCAATGTGTTTGGCGGGGTGGAACGGTGGCAGCCAGTGATGTTTCTGGCGGCGGCTTTGGCGTGTGCGGGCGGATTCATCGGCCTGCTTTTTATTGACGAGGGGCCGTACCAGGCAAAAACGCCGCCGTTTGATTGGCGGCAGATCGGACGTATTATGCGCGAGCGCGAGGTGATGCTGGCGAATGTGGGCTACCTGGGGCATATGTGGGAGTTGTACGCGATGTGGGCCTGGGTTCCGGTGTTTTTGCTGGCTAGTTTTAAGCTGGCGGGGGTGGGAGCGGCCTGGGCCAGCACGGCCGCTTTTGCAGTGATTGCGGTGGGAGGATTGGGCAGTTTTGTGGCTGGGCGGTTGGCGGATCGGTACGGCCGTACCACCATCACCATCGCCTCCCTCATCATCAGCGGCCTGGCCGCGCTGACGGTCGGCTTCCTCTTTGGCGGCAGTCCCGTCTGGCTCGTCATCGTTTTATTGGTGTGGGGTTTTGCCGTCGTGGCCGATTCGGCCCAGTTTTCGGCGGCCGTCAGTGAACTGTCGCCGCGCGAATATGTGGGAACGGCGCTGACGCTGCAAACGAGTATGGGCTTTTTGCTGACCTTGTTCACGATTCGCTTGATTCCGCCATTGGAAACGGCCGTTGGCTGGCGTTTTGCCTTTGTCATTCTGGCGCTTGGCCCGGTGGTGGGCATCTGGGCGATGGCCGCGTTGCGGCGGGCGCCGGCAGCTGTGAAGCTGGCCAGCGGCCGTAGATAGCCCTTTTTTGCCACGAATTCCACGAATTAAAATGAGCCTATTCGTGAAATTCGTGGCAAATTCCCCCTCTGCAGAAATAATACGACCTTGTGAGACCGGCTCGGTTTTGCGACAATAGCCGTATGCCTAATTTTTATGAGCAGGTCTATGCCGTTGTGCGTCGGATTCCACGGGGGAAGGTGACCAGTTACGGCCGTATCGCCCAAATGCTCGGCCGTCCCCGCGCTGCCCGCGCTGTTGGCTATGCCCTTAACGCTCTCAAAGACAAGCAGGATGACGCTGTGTATGCGGCCGTTCCCTGGCAGCGCGTCATCAACAGCCAGGGGCGCATCAGCATCGTCAACCGCGAAAACAGCCCCAACCGGCAGGCCGAACTGCTGCGGGAAGAAGGCGTTGTCGTCAACGAAAATTTGCGCGTTAATTTAGATGTCTATTTGTGGAAGGGACTGCACTGGGTGGAAATTGATGATATTGTTGGTGACCGGTGACCATTTGGTTATCGGCCACCAACAAACCATTTATATGTCAAAAACCTGCATGGACTTCATGACTGCGTTCAGGTCGCCTTCTACTTTTACTTTGCCGGACATGAAGGCCATCATCGGGTTTAGTTTCCCGGTGATCATGTCGTGGTAATCGCCGGCGTCCATGCGAACAGTGGCCTTGGGGCTGTCGACGGGGCCGGCAGCGATGTTACAAGCGCCATCAGCAATGGTAACGGCCCACTGCCCGCCACCATCGCCAGACAAATCAAATAGAATCACCGCGTTCATATCGCCGGCTTTTTCGGCGTTGAATTGGCCGGACATTTTTTCAAATAATTCGGCTACAGTTGCCATGTGTGTCTCCTTATTTTGCGTAAGCTCCCGATTGTAGAAACTACAATTAGTAGAAACTACAATTAGTAGAAACTCTATTTAGATGAGGGGAAGTATAGCAACGGCCGTTTCGGTGTCAAGATTACAGAACGGCCGTTTGTCCCCTCCCTATAATTAACATATGATGAAATATACGACCCGAAAACAGTTCATTCGGTGGGCGGGCTTGGCGCTCTTGTTGACTCTTTCCGCTTGCATCCGCCAACAAACCACCCTCACAAATACTGCCCATGATACCGAATACGAATTGATTACCCTGCTGCCGCGCGACGCCATCCCAGCCATAGACAACCCCCAATTCCTGACGGCCAGCGAAGCCGAAGCCTTTTATGATGCCGACGAACTTGTCCTGGGCGTCGAATTTGACGGCGACGCCCGCGCTTACTCCGTTCCCTTCCTCAGCAACCACGAAATTGTCAACGATACTGTCGGCGGCGTCAAAATCGCCGTCACGTGGTGACCGCTTTGCTTTACGGGCATCGTGTATGCCCGCGAAATTAACGGCGAAGAATTCACCTTTGGCGTATCCGGCAAACTGATCCGCAATGTATTGGTGATGTATGACCGGCAGACAGAAAGTTATTGGAGTCAGCTCTTGGGCGAAGCGGTCGCCGGCGAGATGGAAGGGACGAAGCTGGAATTTGTGCCTTCCTGGATGATGACGTGGGGTGAGTGGCAGGCGCAGCATCCGAACACCGTCGCTTTGGACAAAGGCGGGCGGCGTGGCGGGGGCGATTCTTATGCCAGCTATTACCAATCCGGTTCGGCCGGGGTGATTGGCGAGACGTTCCAGGATGACCGGCTGTACACGAAGGAGTTTGTGGTGGGACTGGAAGTGGATGGGGAAGCGGTGGCTTACCCGTTCAGCCGTTTGAATGATGAGCCGGTTATCAATGATACGATTGCCAATCAGCCTGTGCTGGTGGTTTTTGATCAGGAATCAGCGGCCAGCAGTGTGTTTGAGCGAGAGGTGGATGGGCAGGTGTTGACGTTTACGGCCGTTTCCTCCGCCACCTCCCTCACCCTCACCGATGCCGAAACAGGCAGCACCTGGGGGGCGTTTAGCGGCACAGCCACAGATGGCCCGCTGGCCGGTAAACAATTGACGCGCCATAAAAGTACCGTTTCCTTTTGGTTTGGTTGGAAAGATTTTTATCCTGAAACAGAAGTATATGGCCTGGCGGCAGATGACTAAGGGTTCGTTCAAAAGCAACTTTGCAGTTTGCTGGTAATTGAGTAATTGGGTAATTGCCAGTTACCAATTACTTGGTTACAACTTTTCAAACGCCAAAGGTATCTTCTCAAAATTTCGGGGCAAAGATTACAAAAGTTTCAAAACGGGCGCTATGCAGACAATATGTTGTTAAAACTTTTGTAATCTCCCCAGTTTATTGAGAAGATACTTATTCCCGAATAATTCTTAAATATGGGCGCGTGTTGTATTTCTAATAGCGAGGCGCGTCCCGAATTGTAAAGCGTTTCCCCCTCTCTGGCTGCAGTATCATTCGACATTTTTACCAGGCTCGGCTATACTTGGGCCATTCAATTAGGTGATTATTATAAGGAAGATACGTTGGGTTTTTACCCCGCAAACCGCGGGGTTGTTTGATTTAAGATCAAGAATTGAATAATTTAGGTTCTTCAGGAATTGGTGGGAATGAAATCAACCTCCGAGAGGTTTCAGGTGTTGTCAGGGCCGTTGAAGAAACCTCTCGAAGCTTCATGAGTGGTCGATCGTTTTAGTCAGGTTAACCACCGGAAGAGTTATAGCTAAGCTACCACTAAAGTTATAAACGAACGCGCCCATCATAGGCCAAGATGGTTGGATGGAGAAAGCAGGATGAACTACGACAACAATGTTCTTTACATCACGAAAGAAGGGCTGCAAGAAATTCACGACGAATTGACATATCTAAAAACAACCAAGCGAGAGAAACTGGCGCTAAAGTTGGAAGCAGCTATTGCCCAGGGCGATCTTAGTGAAAATGCAGATTATCATGCGGCTAAAGAGGAACAGGGCTTTGTAGAAGGACGTATTCGTGATTTGGAAGATTCATTACGTCGCGCTCAGATTATTGAGGAGCATGTTCCTGCCGATGTTGTGAGTGTCGGGAACAAGGTTACAGTAATTGAAGAAGGATATGATACGCCGGAAACGTACCATATTGTCGGCCCCCATGAGGCGAATCCGGGCAACGGCCGTATTTCCAACGAATCTCCTTTCGGCCATGCTTTACTAGGCGCAAAAAAAGGACAGACCGTTATGGTCAAAACACCGGGCGGCCAAATTCGATTGCAGATTCAAGCGATAGAATAGATAAATCACGCACAATGCGCGTGCGACCTCAATGGGTGAAGCGGGAGTTTAAGCTGAGTTTTCTGGATGTGTTGATTGCGTCCACGGCCGTCACCCACAACTTCCCCTCTAAACCCGCAATCTCACAGATTTCCACACCATCCCCGAACTGAAACTTTAGCGGCCAGTTGCGTAATGAGGGTAAAAACGGCCGTTTCTCCCCGGCCGTCAAGCTGATACCAACAACCGCTCAACAGGCACGGCCCAGAGATTAGGTTCCAATTGTTCAATCGTCGCGCCAGTGTAGGCGACAATGCCGCCCCGCCAGCGCGCTCCCAAAGCCTGACCTACCTGGCGCAGACCGCGCCAGTCTGCCCGACCCAGCCGGCGCGCCGACTTGATTTCAATTCCCCAGATGCCGTCTGGCGTCGTTAGCAATAAATCCACTTCCAACCCGGATCGCGTGCGGTAAAAGGCCAATTCCGCATCCCGTTCTTGTGTTTTGATCCATTTGTGAATTTCGGTAACGACCATGGTTTCCATCAGTTGACCTGTTACCGGCCCAAAGTAGCGTATTTGCTGTCGCCAGAGGCCAATATCCCACCAATAGATTTTGGGCGATTTGATGACGGCGCTGGTAAGGTTGGTCGAATAGGGCGGCAGCAAAAATGTTTGGTAGGACAAACGCAAATACTCGATGTAGCGGCGGCTGGTCGTTACGCCCAAGCCCGCGTCCCGCGCCAATTTTGAATAGGAAAGTAGCTGCCCCGAACGCAGCGCGCACAGGCGTTGAAATTGGCGAAAGGGCATCAGGTCGCGCAGTCGCGCTAAATCGCCCAGGTCACGTTCCAGGTAGGCGGTATCGTAGGATTGCAGCCATTTGCGCCGCTCTTGGTCGCTAAGAGGAAGCAGCGCCGGCATCCCGCCCCAGGTTAACAGATGTTCGATGGCGGCTGCGCCTTGATTGGCCGCTTCGCCGACCAGGATGTTGGGCACGGCCGTAAAAATCGCATCGGCCGTGCCCGGTTCAACCAGTAATCGATCCAGCAGCGGCAGGGCGGGCGGCGCATCGGCTTGACTCACAAGCTCGCTGGCTAACAGCGGCCATAATTCATAGATAAACGCCCGGCCCGCTAAAGTCTCGCGCACCTTTTGCAGCATCATAATTTGCGAAGAACCGAGCAAAACCGATTTTGTGATTTGCCCGGCGTCGAATGCATATTTGACTTTGTTAAATACGATAGGTTCTTTTTGGGCTTCATCCAGGATGGCGACGCCAACGGCCGTTGCCCAGGCGTCGGTACGGATGTTACGCACGGCCTCCCGCTGTTCGATGGCATCCAGGTTGATGTAGTTGTAGTCGGGATAAGCGGCTTGCGCCAACGTTGTTTTGCCCGTTTGCCTGGCGCCGGTGATGACAACCAGACGCGGGGTGGAAAACTGAGCGGACTCTAATCGCTGCCGCAAAAAACGAAAACGCTGTAAATTTGTTCTCATAAGGGATGATTTTACAGTAAAAATGACCGTCGTCAATTTTGGGGTGAGGCGTGTTCAGGGAGACGGCCGTTTCCCACAACCTCTCCCTCTGCACCCTCAACCTCAAGAACTTCCGCTACATCCCCGACCTGGGAACCTGCTCCGCCTTTAGCGAGACGGCCGCTGAAGCGCTACGAGAAGTTGATCTGGCTAAGCCGGCGTTTCTCCTCACTGTCCTGTCCGGCGCAAGCCATAAGGTTCGGGAGGGGAATCGCCATACAAATATATTGCTATTTAACCATATTAAGTGTAGAATAATCATATGGGCATACCGGAAACTTCATCATTTGAATGGGATGACGAAAAAGACAAACTGAATCGAAAAAAACACGGCGTCCCCTTTGTCCTGGCGCAGTACGCTTTTGCCGATCCCCACCGCGTGATTTTGGAAGACATCTCACACAGCGCCGAAACCGAAAAGCGATATTATTGTGTGGGCAAAATTGGCGAAGGCATTATGACGGTAAGATTCACGTATCGCGCTGACCGGATACGCATTTTTGGCGCCGGTTATTGGCGCAAAGGGAAACGGATTTATGAGCAAGAAAATCAATTATGAAGAAGGACCGATGAACGAAGTTAAAGTCGTTGCTGATTTTTTACCGCCGCCGGAAGAACTAGCCTTTCGCGAGGAAACGATCAAAGTCACGATTGCCTTAAGCCGCGCCAGCGTGGAGTTTTTCAAGCATGAAGCGGGTAAATATCACGTTTCCTATCAAAAAATGATTCGCCGCTTGTTGGATGAGTACGCGCTGCATCATTCAACATAACGGGAGATAGGTTGCCATCTCTTGACTGCAGTACTGCCTTGAAAGACAATGCGATTCTCTAACGGTTGAATTAGAAGGCAAAATTAAGTTTTCCGTTTACAATTGAATTGTTATATAATGCTAGCGAAACAGGTGTTCTGATATTGGGAGGCTAACATACGATACTTTATGTAAAAGGCAATTTATTCAATTCTCCCGCTCAAGTTCTTGTTAATACAGTCAATACCGTAGGCGTAATGGGTAAAGGAGTTGCGCTTGAATTTAAACGTTTGTTTCCTGATATGTACAAGCAGTATCGTGCCTTATGTGAACAAGATAAATTCAGAGTTGGTATGCTCTGGCTATACAAAAGCCCTAACAAATGGGTCTTAAACTTTCCTACTAAAAAACATTGGCGAAATCCGTCTAAAATCGAATACATTGAGGCTGGTCTTAAAAAATTGGGGTTCTTTAGGATTTCGCGGGGTCGAGGAAAAAACTTGACACGAATAACACGAATGACACGAATAACACGAATGACACGAATAATAAGAAAATACGTGAAAATTCGTGCCATTCGTGTCAAAAAATTAACCATCCGGTGAACTAACCACGCGAAATCCCAGAGACCCACAAAATTCTTGATGTGGTTAACCTTACCGTCCCTACCCCCATCAGGGAACTTTTCACCATTAAGCTGCGTCTTACCCAATAACGACACCTTTTACGGAGGATGCAGCCATGAAGAAAAAACTAACGCTTATCCTTCTTTTGATTGTTACCGCAGCTTGCACTGGTTCTGTGGTTGCGCCAGAGCCAGCGGTAATTGCCAACCCAGCTCCGTCGCCATTACCTACACCCTTGCTCCCGTCAACGCCGTTGCCGGTTGAGGCTGTAACGATCATATCTACAGTTGTCGCCGCTCCCACGGACAAAGAAGCGTTAGTATTGGAACAAGCTGCTCAGGCCGTGAGGTGCTTTCCCGACCAATACGAAATCGCTATCGAAGACGCTATCTACCACTTGGTTTGCGTCGTGGCGGCTGGGCACAGTGTCGATGTACAAATACAACGCTTGCCCGGTTCAGTTGAAGCGCGGGCACTGTTTGACGTGATGCGGGAGGGCAACCCCGTTCATTGTTTTTCCGGCGCACTCGCTTACGAGTGGCAGTTTGATGAGCGCCCTGATGATTCTGCTTTGCCCATGAGACATCAAGGTCATGCCTGGCAAATTGAAAGCTGGCTAATTGTGGCACATACCTTCGACGACACTGGCTATACTCTGGCGCCTAAACCATTGCTTGTCTCTGAGGCTGTCTATCAAGCAGCCACAATGAACGGCTTGTTTCCGGTTCAGGCAAGCAGGGAGCCGGCATATTCTTGCCCTTAACCCTACAAAACCCATTAGCCGCAATGTCCAATCGCGTTCACCCAGCGCGAATTAGGATAGATAAACGCAGTTGCAAGGGCGCTTCAAGATTGGGTGGCTGTGGGACTGGTAACGGCCGTTCCCCCACCCCCCCAGGGAACTTTTCACCATCCGGCTGCGTCTTACCAGATAATGACACCTTTTACGGAGGATGCAGCCATGAAGAAGACAATTGTTTGGTTAGTTTTGTTGGTTAGTTTGTTAGGCGGTTTGTTGGCGAGCGGCACGGCCGTTTCCGCCCAAACCCCCGATCCTTTACCCCCCATTCCCCCCATCTGGAACTTCGAGGGACTGAGAATTGATTACCAGCGCGTGAACGTCGCCATCGAAGACCAGGTGGCGACGACCCACATTGACCAGTTGTTCGTCAACGACAACGATTGGATGCTGGAAGGGACGTACCTGTTTCCTTTGCCGGAAGGCGCGGCCGTTTCCCAGCTCACCATGTGGGTAGACGGCAACCCCATCGAGGCCAAAATCTTGGAGCAGGACGAAGCGCGGCAGATTTACGATGAAATCGTGCGCCAACTGCGCGACCCGGCGCTGCTGGAATACGTCGGGACGCAGGCCATCCAGGCCAACGTCTTCCCCATCCCGCCCCGCGCCGAACGGCGCATCGAAATCGAATATACTCAAATCCTGCCCGCCGAAAATGGGCTGATTCATTACGTCTATCCACAGTCCACCGACCTGTACACCAACACGCCGCTGGACGAGCAGAGCATCCGCGTGGAAGTGCGTTCCAACGAGGCCATCCGGGCTATCTACTCGCCCAGCCACCCCGTGGACATCAGTCGGGACGGCGATTTTCGCGCCGTTGCCGGATATGAAGACGCCGACGTCACGGCCGATAAAGATTTTGAGATGTACTATACCGTCTCGCCAGAAGAGATCGGCCTCAATCTGCTCAGTTACCGCGAATCGGGGCAGGATGGCTTCTTCCTGCTGCTGGTCGCTCCCAGCGTAGACGCGGGCGAGGTGGTGGCTAAAGATGTGATTTTGGTCATGGACACCTCCGGCAGCATGGAAGGGGAGAAGATGGCCCAGGCCAAAGAAGCGGCGTTGTACGTCGTGGATCATCTCAATCCCGAAGACCGGTTCAACATCGTCAGCTTCAGCACCGGCGTACGCAGCTACGCCGCCGGTCTGACCCGCGCCGATGACGCCGGGAACTACGCCAGCTTCATCAACAGCCTGGAAGCGATTGGCGGCACCAACATCAGCATGGCGCTGCTGGAAGCGGTCGAGCAAGCCGACGCCGAACGGCCGACCACCCTCATCTTCCTCACCGACGGTCTGGCGACGGAAGGCATCACCGAAACCGATTTGCTGCTGGATGCCGTCAAGCAAGCCGCGCCGCGCAACGTGCGCCTCTTCGCCTTTGGCGTGGGCGACGACGTGGACCCGATTTTGCTGGACAGCCTGACGCAAAATCACCGGGGCACGACGACGTATGTACGGCCGTTTGAGAGCATTGAAGAAGAAGTGAGCGGTTTTTACGCCAAAGTCAGCTCGCCGGTACTGGCCGACATCAGCCTGGATTTTGATGGCATTATCGTCGAGCAACAATACCCGCAGGATATGCCCGACCTGTTTGCCGGGACGCAGTTGGTGTTGACCGGGCGCTACCGCGAGGGCGGCCCGGCGACGATTACGCTGGAAGGTGACGTGAACGGCCGTACCCAAACCTTCACCTACCGCGATAACAACTTCCGCACGCGCGGCGGCGACGACTTCATTCCCCGCCTGTGGGCGACGCGGGCCATCGGCCATCTGCTGACCGAAATCCGGCTGCGCGGCGAAGAGCCGGAATTGGTGCAGAGCGTCGTCAATTTGAGTATTCGTTACGGCATCATCACGCCCTACACCAGCTACCTCATCGAGGAAGACGACATCTTCAGCCAAAGCGGGCGCAATACGATTGTTGACGAAGCGATGATAGAAGGCGAAACGGTGGCAGTGACGCGCGTTGCAAGCGAGTCGGTTGTAGAAGAAGCAGCCGCTTCCGCCGATATGGCCGCCGCCGAAGCGCCGATGGCGCTGCCCACGATGACGGCCGACAAAGATGCTGGCGGCGCGACGGCCGTAGCCGTCGAAGAAATGGTGCATCTGGTGGGCAGCAAGACGTTTGTGATGCGCGATGGGGTCTGGATGGACACCGCTTTTGACGCTGATACGCAAACGCCGCAGGAAGTTGGCTTTGCCTCGGATGCGTACTTTGATTTGCTGACGGCCGTGCCCGAATTAGGCCAATACCTGGCGCTTGGCGAGTAAGTGCTGGTCGTCTACGCCGATCAGGTATATCAGGTCGTGCCTGGCGACGGCAACGCAACTGTCACTTTACCCGAACCGACGCTGATCGACGAACCGGAGCAGACGACAACGATTGGCGGGGAAACGGCCGTACCCACAAAACCGGACGCGCTCATCCCCCCGGCGAACAGCCCGGATGGCGCAGCAACTTCGTTCAATTGGGTTCTGTTTGGGGTAAGTTTTGTGTTAGGTTTGGCGGTGATTGTGTTGTTAGTGAATACATTGGTGGGGAAACGGCCGTAACATAAAAACCTGATAACCAGAGACTGTGAGACTGGAGAAATGACCAGTCTCCAGTCTCTAATCCCCAGTCTCTGTAACCTTTGGCAGCGTAAAACTAAATGTGCTGCCTTCTCCTTTAACACACGCAGCTTCCACTTTTCCCCCCAGCTTTTCCACAATGCGGCGCACAATAGAAAGTCCTAAACCATGACCATTCTGCGGTTGATTAGACGTTCTTGGCCGTAGTTGCGTGACCGGCACAAACAATTGATTCTTTATCTCCAGATCAAACCCATCCCCATTATCGCGCACCCAAAAGCGCACTATCCCATAAGCTTCTTCAGCGCTGCCCACTTCAATACGCGGCGGATCGCCGCCATATTTGACCGCATTACTCAAGTAATTTTCCCAAATCTCCTCAACCCAGGGCGCATAGCCCAAAACAGTCGGCCATATTTCCGGCAATATGATTTCCGCCCCAGCCTCTGTAATCATGCGATCCAAACGCCGTAAAGCATTAGATACAATCCTTTCCATTTGCAGCGGCTTGACCGCGACTTCCGTTTTGCGTACGCTGGCCAGCAGCAAAAGTTCTTGAATAATGCTGCTCATTTTAGTAGCGCTGCTGTTTAGCGCATTTACAGAATACAGCCGTTCTTCATCAGATAAATCATTGAGCTTGAATTGCAGCAACTGGGCAAAGCCGACAACTTGAGATAAGGGGTTTTGCAAATCATGGGCGACGGAATGGGCAAAGGCGTCTAAATCCTCATTCCGCATTTGTAAATCGTCTACCTGCTGCTGCAAAGACTCAACCAGACACGCATGACTGATGGCAACAGCAGCTGACGCGGTTACTGTTTCAGCCAATACCTGATCCTGGTCAGTGAACGGCCCTTCATGCTTGTTAATGAATTCAAAAACACCTATTAGGGTATGATTGGAAACAATGGGTATGGCTAACAAATTGCGAACAGTCCCGCTCCCCAGGGCATTAATATCCGGAGATACGCGAATATCGGCCGTTACCTCAGGGATCATCATCGGCTGGCCCGTCTTGAATACCTGGCCGGCCACGCCCTCGCCTGGTTTCAGCGGCAATTCAACCTGAAACTGATCTAGCCAGGTATGGTAAGCAGAACGACAAATTAATTGCGCTGGTTTGTCACGATTCTGGAGCCAGATGAGACAACCTTCTACACCTAAATGATCGGTTGCTTCACGCGCTAAATAGGTTAAGACTGTCTGTGAGCGGCGTGTAGATAAAAATATCTGGTTTGCTGTTTGGAGCAGATTAAAGGCGAACTCATTGCGGTTAAGCGTAACTGCTGACAATAGCGCCGTATTTTCCATTACTTTTCCCCTGTCAGGTAGGATTCTATTACAATTATCAATCAGTTAGACGACGTAAATTAAAATGGGTCACAATTGCATTTTTGAGCGCAGCAGCGAAAAGCGTTGGCCTTGGAATCCTCCCCCATATAGTATCATTTTCTGACGCTTGCGTAAACTGGTATAAAAAAGAGCAGACGCTCCCTGTGCCTGCTCTGTCTCATGAATGGTTGTTGCCTTGTTATTCTGGCGCGGACTACACCCAACCGCGTAAGCGCACGGCTTCGGCAACCCGGCTTACGGCGACCAGGTAGGCGGCTACCCGCGTGTCCACATGTTTTGATAAGGACATGTCGTGAACTGCGCGGAAGGCGTTGGTCATTTTTATGTCCAGCCGCTTGTTGACCATGTTCTCGTCCCAATAGAATTGGTAGCCATTTTGCACCATCTCAAAATATGAGACTGTCACACCGCCAGCATTACATAAGAAATCAGGAATGATGTAAATGCCTTTATCGTTAAGGATATTGTCCGCTTCGGGAGTGGTGGGACCGTTGGCTAACTCGGCCACGATCTTGGCCTTGATTTGATCGGCATTCTGGCTGGTTAATTGGTTTTCGATGGCTGCCGGTATGAGAATGTCAACGTTTAGTTCCAGCAGCCCTTTATTGCTGATGGGTTCAGTTCCAGGACATTCGACGACTTTGCCAGTTTTGTTCAGGTGGTCAACTACGGTTTGATAGGCAATGCCATTTTCATTGTAAATGCCGCCAAATTCATCACTGACGGCGACTACTTTAGTCTCGAACATTTCCTCGGCTAATTTGTGGGCGAAGGAGCCGACATTGCCGAATCCTTGAATGGCGACTGTGGCTCCTTTTAGCGCGAAACCAACTGTTTTGGCCGCTTCGCGGATGGTGAACATGCCGCCCAGGGCTGTGGCCGGGGTACGGCCGGCTGAGCCGCCCAGAGCCAGGGGTTTACCAGTGATGACGCCCGGTTCACGGTGGCCCATCAGCATCTCGTATTCATCAAGCATCCAGGACATGATTTGGGGATTGGTGTTGACATCGGGTGCGGGTACATCTTGGTAAAGGCCGACGTAGCGGGCGATGTTCCGCATGTAGGCCCGGCTTAGCCGTTCCAGTTCCCCCTGGGATAGCTCGCGGGGGTTGCAAATAATGCCGCCTTTGGCGCCGCCGAGGGGGATGTCGGCGACGGCCGTTTTCCAGGTCATCCAGGCTGCCAAAGCACGAACGGTATCAATTGTCTCGTCCGCATGGAAGCGAATGCCGCCTTTTGCCGGTCCACGCGCGTCGTTGTATTGAACACGGAACCCTTTGAAGGTTTTGGTGGTTCCGTCATCCATCCGAACCGGGATGCTAAAGTGAAACTCACGCATTGGTTCACGGAGAAATGTGTGCATAGCCGGGTCCAACTGTAAAACTTCTGCAGCTTCAGCCAACTGCGCTTGGGCAATGGCGAATGGGTTCAGTTCTTCTTGTTTCATTAGTTTATAGACTCCAAATAGTGTGAATATTACAAAAATAAAGGGACACATGGAAATGTGTCCCTTCTCTTAATTCATGTTAACGAATAACAACCTTTAACAAGAATGTAAATGATAAAGATTTTGGCATAAATTAGCAAATAATACGTTGCCAGAGTAAATCGTTCACCTTCCCGGAGGGTGAGATAGGCTAAATCCCACCTAATTCGTTGTAACCGTTCAGCCGCCAACAGACTTTTGAAGTTTTGCAGTCGAGTACACAACCACACAGAGCGTCAAAACTTCAAAAGTCTCCAGGGGGGATTTATCGGGGGAGTGGGCGGTTACACCCAACCACGCAAACGTACTGCCTGGGCACCACGGGCCACAGCAACCAGGTACGCAGCGACGCGGTTGTTAACTTGCTTGGCCACAGCCATCTCATGAACAGCCTGAAAAGCTTTGGTCATCTTTTGGTCAAGGCGCTCATGCACCATCTCCACAGGCCAATAATACTGATACGCATTTTGGGCCATCTCGAAATAGGAGACAGTTACGCCGCCGGCATTACAGAGGAAATCGGGTAAAACATACACCCCGTTTTCATAAAGGATAGCATCGGCTTCCGGCGTGGTGGGGCCATTGGCCAACTCGGCGCTAATTTTTGCTTTGATCCGGCCAGCATTTTGGGCTGTGATGACGTTTTCCAACGCCGAGGGGAAAAGCACGGTTACATCCAATTCCAGAAGTTCTTCATTGGTAATGCTATCGGCGCCAGGGAAACCACCGACAGAGCCGTTGTTGGCTTTATGGGCTATGGTTTCGGCGGCTGGCAAGCCGTTGGCGTTGATGATGCCGCCGCGCGAATCGCTGACAGCTATGACTTTGAGGCCCAGGATTTCTTCGGCCAGTTTGTGGGCGAATGTGCCCGCATTGCCGTAACCTTGAACCGCCGCCGTCTTGCCCTGGAGATCGATGCCCAAAACCCTGGCGGCTTCCCGCACAACGTAAACGCCGCCGCGGGCTGTTGCATCGCCGCGCCCTGCCGACCCGCCTAATTCCAGTGGTTTACCGGTGATTACTCCTGGCTCATGATGTCCTACGAGCATCTCGTATTCATCCATCATCCAGGCCATGATTTGCGGATTGGTGTATACGTCTGGCGCGGGGACGTCTTTGGTTAGACCGACGTAGCGGGCGATATTACGCATGTATCCCCGGCTGAGTTGTTCTAGCTCTCTTGGGGAGAGTTCGCGCGGATCACAGATGACGCCGCCTTTGCCACCGCCCAATGGGATGTCTACAACGGCCGTTTTCCAGGTCATCCAGGCGGATAATGCGCGCACGGTATCAATTGTCTCATCAAAATGAAAACGAATACCGCCTTTATTCGGCCCGCGTGCATCGTTATACTGAACGCGAAACCCCTTAAAAATTTCGGTATGTCCATCGTCCATACGGACAGGGATCAAGAAGTGAAATTCCCGCATGGGATTACGAAGAAAAGCGTGCATGGCCGGTTCCAGCTGTAATATTTCGGCGGCCTCATCAAGCTGTGCTTGCGCAATTGAGAACGGGTTTAAATTTTCACTCATCGCTTACCTCCTAGTAAACGTCGATCTGAGACAGATATGTCCAGATCTGGAATTGATTGAATTTGGATCGTTTGTACAATGATAATGGGGGCTTTGTTGGTTAAATTATACAGAATTCCCTCGTGTGCGTAAACAAGAGAGCAATCGTTCACTCTCCTGGAGGCGGCGATGAGCTAAAATCCAACTAATCCGTGAGCCTCCGGGAGGATTTGCTAGGAGAGTGAACAGTTGTTAGCGAAAATTCTTTACAAACAGAGCAGATTTTGGGACGTGGATTAACACGGTTTTTTATCTGTGTTCATCTGTAAAAATCTGTGCCCTATTCACGGGTTTAGGCGAAGCTCCGCTAGACGGTTACAAAAAATAGCCGCCTTCTACCCGTATGGAGGGCGCTCTGGTAAACTTACGGCGGCATTATCATGATGATGAATCTCGTTTATGCTTTTTTGATTAGCAGTGTCATTGTGGGGTTGGCCTTGTGGCGCGGCGCTCTTTCCCACTCTGGCGCCGTGACGGCAATGATTGTAGGCACGCTGATTTTTGGGCTGGGTGGCTGGCAGTGGGGGGGGATGCTGGGCGTTTTTTTTGTCTCGTCTAGTTTATTGTCCCATTTTAAGGAAGCAGAAAAACAGGCGGCGGCGGAGAAGTTTGATAAAGGCCATCAGCGTGACATGGGCCAGGTGGCGGCGAATGGCGGCCTGGGTTCGTTGATTGCTGTGTTGAGCGTTATCGCGCCATCAGCGGCCTGGTTTCCGCTGTTTGTGGGGGTGATGGCGACAGTAACGGCCGATACCTGGGCGACTGAGTTGGGCACTTTGAGCCAGAAACCGCCGCGATTGATTACAAACGGCCGTATCGTTGAAGTGGGTACATCGGGCGGCGTATCCTGGTTGGGGACGGCCGTTTCTCTGGCCGGCGGGCTATTCATTGGTTTGATTGGAGGGCTGACGATGAACGGGTTTTTAGGGTGGGGAACGGCCGTTGTCGGGGCCGTCGGCGGGCTGGCCGGTTCCCTGTTCGACAGCTTCTTGGGAGCAACCGTGCAGCGCATCTATTACTGTGATGTATGCCAGAAAGATACTGAACGCCGACGGCACAAATGCGGGCAGGAAACACGGCCGTTACGCGGCTGGCCCTGGCTTAACAACGATCTGGTGAATTTGCTGGCCTCATTCGGCGGCGGCGTAGTGTCTGTCGCGCTTTGGTTCGTTTTTTTATTGTAGAATGCCTGAAATCTAGGATAATCCACTTTACCCATAACCTGTATTTATAACTTGAGAAGTATGCAAAGAGAAAAGAAACCGGCCGGGTTTATACTTCGGCACACGCTCAAAGCGAATAATCGCAATATGACCCGTTTGGCCTGGTCGCCAGACGGCCATACCCTGGCTTCAGCCTCTTATGACCAGACGGTTCGCATCTGGGATACTGAAAACGGCCAGGAACTGCGTAAGTTGTATGGGTACAGCGGTTCTGTATTCGCTGCTGCCATCGCGCCAGACGGTCGTTTCCTCCTGTCAGCCTCCAAGAACAGCCTCAAGATATGGGATTTGACGGTGGAGACACGTCCGCGTACCCTGCGTGGACATTCTGACTACATTTACGCAGTTGCCGCTGTTCCCGACGGCCGTCATGCTATCTCCGGCGCGTATGATCAGACGCTCAGGGTGTGGGACCTGGCGACGGATACCGAACAAGCTGTGTTGACGGGTCATACGGGACGCATTGTGACCGTTATCGTCACGCCAGACGGCCGTTTTGCGCTTTCTGGCGCTGGCGATGGGTGTATCCATATTTGGGATTGGGCCGCCGGGCAGCGGGTTCATACGCTGTCCGATCATCAAGATGAGGTTTTGTCGTTGGCGCTGTCGCCGCACGGCCGTTTCCTGGCTTCCGCCGACCATGCCGGCCACATTCGCGTATGGGATGCGGCTGACTGGAGCCTGATTACCGTTCTGACCGCGCATGAAAAAATGGTGACAGGAGTATCTTTTGCGGCAAACGGCCGTTTCCTGGCTTCTAAATCAGCCGATGGCAGCGTGTGCCTATGGCGCTGCGATAAGTGGGAACCAGCCGCCATCCTGACCGAGTCCCACTCCGGCTTTGCCTTTGCCGGACTGGCCTTCCACCCCGGACAACCAACACTGGCTACATTAGGTGAAAGAGATAGAATAATCCGCATCTGGGACCTGGATTTTGACATCTTAACGAACGAGAAATAATTGTAAAATGGAACGCTTGTGCTATAATTAAAGTGTGATTTAGGCATTGAGCATTTAAGTAAACATGGTACTATTTGTGTGTCGTTTCGTTTATAGCATTGTGCCATAAACTTTACTTTTTTAAGGAGATGGGTATGTACCAAAAGATCATTGTTGTGGGAAATCTAGGGCGTGATCCGGAGATGCGTTATATGCCAGATGGGACAGCCGTTACCAATTTTAGCATTGCCACCAGCCGCCGTTGGGCCGATAAGGCGACCGGCGAACCGAGAGAAGAAACAACCTGGTTTCGGATTACCGTATGGCGAAAACAAGCGGAAACAGCCAACGAATACTTAAGTAAAGGAAGTAAGGTTTTAGTTGAAGGGCGTATCAAGCCTGATCCTAATACGGGTGGGCCAAGACTCTGGACGCGACAGGATGGCACAGTCGGCGCCTCTTTTGAGATAACGGCCGATGCGGTTCGTTTCATGAGTGCGCGGGGCGAAGTCAGTTCTGAACAGGCTGGCGGCGGCGACCTGGGCAGCGCCCCCGCCCAGGAAGAGGACGAGATTCCCTTCTAAAATCGAAACGCTTTTTGTGGTGTTTTTAACAGTAATTGGTAATTGGTAATTGGTAATTGGTAATTGGTAATTGGTAATTGGTAATTGGTAATTGGTAATTGGTAATTGGTAATTGATCAATTACCAATTACCCTCAATTATTGAATTTCAATTTTCGTAATCGCTTCAAAATCCAAACTTTCAGCGCTGCCCAAAATCGTTTCTAGGGCGATTTGGGCAAATTTGAAAAAGCTTTGCAAATCAGCGATGCGCTCCAGATAATATTGGGCCAATTTTAGTTCTTCGGCGGATAGCTCGCTTTCAGCTAATTGTAGTTTTTCAACACTGTCGCCTAAGACTTGCAGCGCCAGAAGCACCTCGCGCTGCTCACGGCTGCCGAGGACATTGCGAATCACCTGCCACATATCTGATTCCGCTTTGTAATACTTTTTGCGCTCCCCGCGCACCCAGACTTCTTTAGCCATTCCCCAACGCTCCAACGCCCGCATATTCATGCTTACGGAGCCTTTACTGATTTTTAACTCGCTGGCTAAATCATCCAGGGACATCGCCTCCGGACTTAGGAGAGCGATCCCATATAACCGTCCCATTACTTCGCTAAAGCCAAAGAAACGGGCCAGACGTCCCATTCCGGACACAGTACTGCTGTTGACGGCAACTAAGTTTTTGTGCATTCTATCCCTCTGCATTCAGAACGTTTTGAATGCAGGGATTATAAAGAGCAAGAGGGTAGCCGGCAAGCGAGGCCGGCATTTACCATTGAGCGACAGGGCCGTGTCCCGCGCCCAGTTGCCAGCCGGCGGCTTTTTGGATGGCGTGTACGGTAAATTGATGAGCCTGGCGAACGGCCGTTTCCATCCCCATTCCCCTTGCCAATAAGGCGCACACCGCCGCCGAGAGCGTGTCCCCGCTGCCATGGGTGTTTTGCGTGTCAATGTAAGGCGAGCGCATATGAATGATGTTGTCGCCGTCGTAGAAAACATCAACCATGTCGCCTTCATCACGACCGCCTTTCATAAGGACGTTTTGGGGGCCAAGCGCAGAGATGCGGCGCGCCGCTTTTTCCATTTCAGCCAGGGTGTTCACCGCCATCCCCGCCAGCAGGGCCGCTTCGGCCCGATTTGGCGTCACCAGGTCGGCCAGAGGGAACAGCCGGGTAGCGTAAACGGCCGTTACCTCTTCCGGGAACATGGCCTTTCCCTGGTGATTAACCAGCACCGGGTCTATGACCAGAAAACCGGGGGCATATTCGTGTAGTTTAGCGGCAACGGTCTCTATGACGGCCGTCCGCCCCAGAAACCCCGTTTTAACGGCCGTTGCCCCATAGTCCGACAAGACCGCATCCAGTTGTTGGGCCACAAAATCGGGTGGGAGGGGATGGACGGATGTGACGGCGATACTGTTTTGGGCGGTGACGGCCGTAACCACACTCATGCCATAGACCTTCAGCGCGGCAAAAGTACGCAAATCTGCCTGCAATCCCGCCGCCCCGCCGCTGTCCGACCCGGCAATTGTCAACACCTTTGGCGGCTGAACCGGGGGCGACGATTGATGATTAATGATTGATGATCGCGTACTCATTTGATAGAAAAATAGCCATCGGTTAAAACAACCGACGGCTATCATATTTCTGCTTTGCGTTTCGCGCTTACATATTAGCGACAATCGCTTGGGCATACTCGGAGCACTTCAGCTTCGTTGCCCCTTCCATCTGGCGATGCAGGTCATACGTTACTGTTTTTGCTTTCACCGTCTTTGTCATCGCTTCCACAACCATCTCGGCGGCTTCATGCCAGCCTATATATTGCAGCATCATTACGCCGCTCAAAATCAGGCTGCTGGGATTCACTTTGTCCTGGCCGGCATATTTGGGAGCCGTACCGTGTGTCGCTTCAAATAAGGCGATGCCATCGCCAATATTGGCGCCAGGAGCCATGCCCAGCCCGCCAACCTGCGCCGCCGCCGCATCACTCATGTAGTCGCCATTCAGGTTCAAGGTGGCGATAATGTCATAATCGGACGTGCGTGTCAGCAGCTGCTGCAACATATTATCAGCAATCACATCCTTGATAATGATCTTTTCGCCATTGTTGGGGTTCTTTAGCACATGCCAGGGGCCGCCATCCAGCGGTTCTGCGCCAAACTCGTCGCGGGCCAGTTCGTAGCCCCAATTCTTAAAGGCGCCTTCGGTGAACTTCATGATATTGCCCTTATGCACCAGGGCAACGCTCTTGCGGTTGGTGTCGATGGCGGCTTGAATTGCCTGACGGACTAACCGTTTCGTACCAAATTCGCTGACCGGTTTGATGCCAATAGCTGACGCCGCCCGGATGTGTTTGCCTAATTTTTCGCTAATAATCTTAATGAGTTCATTGGCCTCATCCGAATCGGCCGTCCATTCGATGCCAGAATACACATCTTCTGTGTTCTCGCGGTAAAGGACGATGTCCATCCGCTCCGGGTGCGTGACTGGGCTGGGTGTGCCTGAAATCCAGCGTACCGGGCGCACGCAGGCGTATAAATCTAATTTCTGACGCAAAGCGACGTTCAAGCTGCGAAAGCCGCCGCCAATCGGGGTGGTCAACGGCCCCTTAAGGCCGACCACATATTCACGCATGGCATCAAGTGTTTCTTCGGGCATGTAACTGCCATCATAAATTCCGGCCGCTTTTTCGCCGGCATAAATCTCCATCCAGGCCATTTTGCGCTGGCCGCCATACGCTTTTTCTACGGCCGCATCCAAAACAAGCAGGGAAGCGGGGGTGATGTCTACGCCAATGCCATCCCCTTCGATGAAAGCGACAATGGGGTTGTCGGGCACATTTAGTTTGCCATCTGCAAAGGTAATTTTCTCACCCGCAGGTATATTTATTTTCGAGTACGCCATAATATTAAATATCTCCTCTAAAGGTTGGGAATTAGTCTATGAATTGTAACACGCCTGATTATACCGGTAATTGGGCGCGATGGGGAAAACATATGACAAATGTCAGGTGGGAAAGGTGTATGAATCAGGTTCGTCTTGCGGGAGACGGCCGTTCCTTTTCCAATGATGTGGGTTGTATATGATCAAAAAGCTCTTCGCCAAGCGAATGTTCTTTATGGCGACGAGGGCGCATTAACACACGAGTAGACTTGATGCGCGCTTCGACAATTTGGCCCCATTTGTCAGACGTAATTTTACAATGTTCAGCGCGAACTCTAGTCGTGGGCGAATCATTCGGCTGGTCATGGGCGGCAGATTCCCGATGCAGGCCTTCGAGAACAATGCCGCCCGAATCATTTCGCCGGACGCCGGTCCATTGTATTTTCTCTACTTCATCGCCAATTTCTAAAGCGTGTTTTGCTTCCCAAACGACAACCCGGGTCATGCCGGCGATGCTGTGATAAATGGGGCGGGGCAAATGGCGGTTGGTAGTCCGAACATAGCCGGCAGCGGCCAGCCAACCAAAGGCGATGCCGGCAATACTCGTTGCCAGCACATATAGTAACCAACTTCGGAGAAAGGACGTCGGTACTGGAAACCAGTCGGGCAGACTTGAGCTATCAATCTCTAAACCGGCAGCCGCAGCATATTGTATCAACACATCTACGGCGATATTAATGACATTTGCCTCTTCCTCTGTCGCCGCGCGGGCCATGTTGCGCAGCATTTGAATAATAATGGAGAGTTCTTGTTCAGAGGTGAGATTGTCTAATTTGCTGGGTGCAAGGCCCGCTTCCACCAAAAGTGTTTCCAGGCTGTCGGTTACATCTTGGACCGCTTTTTGGGTCGTTTCTGTTGATTGACCTGGAAGCAGCGTTAATGTTTTTAAGAGATCGTCAATTTGTATCACCAAAGGTTGTTCTGGCTCGTTGGCAAAAAATCTGAGGGCGGCGTCAAATCCCCAGGGGATAAGGATTATTAAAATGAAGGGGACGATAAACATGAAGACGCCTGATGTAATTAACCCGGCTCGCAGTGGCGGGGCGATTCGCCGCCAAAAGGATTTGTGTTTGGCAATGGGCGTTGTATATTCATGATCCCGCAGCCGTCGCCAATGACGAGCGCTGGAATTGATGGGGATGAATCCGGCCAGAAAAACGGCCAACAGCAAGATAATGTTCCACCTGATTGAGACGATATTTCGCACCGTAATGAAGGCTGCTATCGTTAAGGCCGCAGTAATAATCATCCCTATAAGAAACGATGGGTTTCGCCACCAGTTTTCTGGCGAGCGCAGGATAGCGATCCAGTTCCGGTTATCGGCGCCGCAGCGGGGGCAGTTAATGAGTGGCGGCGGATCGGCGGCGCGCCAGCGGGAAAACTGGCTGCGATCAAGGCCGGGGTAGGCGCGCATTTGAGGGGTGACGGTACGTAGATTACGGTTGGGTTGGTAACGGAGGATTGTATCTATGAAATGATCGGGAACCAGCCGCCAGTGACGGGTGCGTTGATCGGTACGGGTGGGGTAATCTTCAGAGACGGTAAAGAGTCCGCGACAGCAGATACATTCGACCTGCCGAGTAATGAGTGTTTCTGGAAATGACGGGAAATTTAGCATAGCATCCCTCTCTGCCAAACGGCCGTTTTCCACCGCCGCCCAGCTACTTACTGCACATACAAAATCCCGTTACTGCTGGGTTCTGTGCGACCAATCCCTTCGTGAAACGCTACAATAGCATATACTATAAACGCGAAATGAATCAAGTGTAGAAATGTAAAATTGTTTACATTTGGTAAATATCTGAATGTGACGACGGCAAAGAACGGTATAATTGAACACATTATTGTTAGCAGCGTCAATAGGCGCTGCCGGGCATAATGTGAGTTGTAATGAGTACCTTGTCGAGATGTGCCTTTCTTCTCATTCTAAGTTTGATTGTAACGGGCTGTGACCTGGCAACAGATGTGCCAATTGGGACGGTAACGGCCGTTTTCTCCCCCCTCCCCACCCCGGTTTATACGCCGACAGCGATCATGCCCTCGCCTACGCCGCTGTCTACACCAACAGCCACCCCTTCCCCTGTGCCGCCAGACCTTTCCATCGCCTCGAATAATTTACTTCTTTATCCGGCGCCCCAAATTTATGCCGGGGATAAAGTTACTTTCCAAATAATGCCGTTTGTTCCCAGCCAGATCAACCCCAATGATGTGACTGTAACTGTAATTGTGGATGGGCAGACAGTAGGCGAAGCGGTTTTGAACGAGTCCAATCTGGCAGGAGATGCCTTTGGTCTGCTCAAGTGGGCCTGGGACACTGCCAACCTGGCTGGAGAACATCAACTCCGGGTCATCCTGGATAGAAACGATACTATCCAGGTAGGGGATGAAAACGCGGGTAACAATCAGATATCCTTGCCCATAATTGTTTATGACCGGGCATTGTTGCCTGAAACTGAGACGGATGTCGTTTGGGTAACGGCCGCTACCGATTGCTGCCGTGTCCATGTAGTCAGCGGGACAGCAGCTTATCGGGATTTACCGCAATTATTGACGGCTGTGGAAACGGCCGTGCAGCAAGCAGCCGATCGTTTAGACGAATCCCCGCAGCAGCCCATAGAAATCTACTTCATCGATCGTGTCATCGGTCAGGGCGGATATGCTGGTTCCGAACTTGTTGTCTCCTACCTTGATCGTGATTATGCCGGCATTGATTTACACCAGGTACTTGTTCATGAAACTGTACACATTATAGATCGGCAATTTGCACCGCAGCGCATTAGTTTTTTGGCAGAAGGATTGGCTGTCTGGGCCAGCGGCGGTCATTACAAACTAGATGATAGCGATCAACAAGCCGCAGCCTTACTCGAATCAGGCTTATATGTGCCCCTCGTGGAGCTTGTCAACGATTTTTATCCGGTGCAGCATGAAATTGGATACTTAGAAGCGGCCTCGTTTGTTAATTACCTGATAGACGCGCATGGTTGGTCACGCTTTCGCGATTTTTACAGCGCGGCGACTGTGGACGATGACGTTATGCCAGCGGAAGCGCTGGATATAAACCTGCAAATTTATTACAACAAAACGCTGGCCGACATGGAAGCCGGCTGGTTGGCTTATTTAGATGAGATGGGGCGGCGTGAAACGGCCGTTACCGACCTTCAAACCACGCTCTTCCAATACAACACCATGCGTCATTATCAGCGCCTGTACGATCCCACCGCCTACTTCCTCAACGCCTGGCTGCCCTACCCCAACGAAGTCCGCCAAAATGGCAGCCCCGCCGACCTGACCCGTCACCCCGAATCAGAAACAAACATCACCCTGGAAGTTATGCTTCAAGCCGCTAGCGAAGAACTACAAGCCGGTAACTACAACCGCACTCACGCCATCCTGGACAGCGTCGAACGAGTCCTCAACAATGACGGACTCTTTCAAGACCCATTAGCCTTAAGCTATAAAAACATCGTCAATCTGGTTACAGCCAACGATTACCAGGTGCAGCGTATTAACCTTTCAGGTGACCGTGCCGTCGTTTGGGGAACCTATGCCCACAACAACACCCTGACCAAATTGACTCTTACCCTCGATGGGCAGGGGTGGGTATTGACCAATTAAAAATACCGCTCCCCAGGCAACAAAGCACACCAAAACCTCCGCGAACGTTAAATCTTAGGGGATGTACGCACTCAATGACTAATTTACGGATAGAGTCAAATTCTCATTATTATGACACACATATTTTAGGTGAATCAATTTTTATTTTATGCTACAATGCCAGCAGTAAAGCTTGAACAGATTTTAGAATAAGCGCTAAAATTTTGCAGTGAGGTCACCTATGGTTGAAGTGGTCATTGACAGCATCCGAATTAGCCTCGTTTCGCAACATCGTATAGTGATGCTAAGAGAAATGGACAACGATCGTCAATTGCCCATCTGGATTGGCCCTTGTGAAGCGGATGCCATTACGATTGAATTACAAGATGTAAAAGTAGCCCGCCCAGTTACCCACGACCTTCTCAAAAACGTGATCCTTGATATGGGAGGGAAAGTTTCCCACATCTTAATCAAAGCGCTAAACGATGGCGTTTTTTATGCCAGCTTGTTCATTGATATCAACGAACAACTCCACGAAATAGACTGCCGGTCATCAGATGCGATTGCACTGGCTGTGCGCGTCAAAGCGCCCATTTTTATCAATGATGATGTCATGGACGAAGCTGGCATTTTGCCAGAGAAAGACATTCAGGAACAGGAACAAACTGAAGGCGAGCCAGACCCTGGCTCTTTAGATGCCTTTTCCGATTTTGTCGATTCCCTCGATCTAGACTTTGATGATGAATGAGTGGTGATTCGTTTCCCACACATACGCATTCTGCGCCAATCCATTAAACGAAAACGTGAAACGTAGTTGAATTACGTTTCACGTTTTATATTCTACTTAATACGATGAGTACGATTGAACGTCTACCTCCACACAGTATCGAAGCCGAAGAAGCGGTCCTCGGCTCATTGCTCATTGACCCGGATGCTATTTTCGAGGTCGGTAATTTTTTGCGCCCCGATGCTTTTTACCGTACTCAAAACAAGTGGATTTTTGAAGCAATTCTGGATTTGAGCGATCGTCGGGAACCGCTGGATTTGATCACGCTGACAGAAGAGCTGCGCCGTCAGGAACGGCTGGAAGAAGTCGGGGGCGAAGGCTACATCATTGGCCTCATCAACGCAGTTCCTACCTCCATTAACGCCCGTAACTACGGCAAACTGGTTGAAGCCGCCTCCCTGCGGCGCAAGATGATCTCGGCCGCGGGCACGATTGCCAACCTGGCTTTTGACGAAGCGGAAGATGTGAACATTGTCATTGATCGGGCGGAACAAACGCTCTTTAGTATCAGCGAGGAACGCACAACCCGCGACTTGGTCCCCATCAAACAAATTGCGCGGGAATACCTGGAACGAATTGAAGAGCTGCATGCGCGAGGCGATGATGTCATTGGCGTGCCCACCGGGTTTACCGATCTGGATCGGCTGTTGGGCGGTTTGAATAAGTCCGATCTTATCATTGTGGCCGCACGTCCCGGTATGGGTAAAACATCCTTACAGAACGCGATGGCGTTAACGGCCGCTAACCGGTACGGCAAACGCATCGCCATGTTTAACCTGGAAATGTCCGGCGAGCAGTTAGTGCAGCGCATGATTGCCGCCGAAACGCGCATTGATTCACAGCGGCTGCGCCGGGGCGACCTCCATGAACAAGAGTGGCCCATCTTCATGGAAGCGGTTGGCCGCCTTTCGGAAACGCGCATTTTTATTGACGACACGCCATCCATCACGCCGATGCAGCTACGAACCAAATGCCGCCGTCTTTATGCCGAGCATGGACTGGATATGATCATGATTGATTATTTACAGTTGATGCAAACGGAACGAGCCTCGAGTAATCGGGTGCAGGAAATCAGCGATATCTCCCGTTCGTTGAAGGGGTGGCGCGGGAATTAGACGTGCCGGTCGTGGCGGCAGCCCAGTTGAGTCGGGCCGTCGAGCAGCGTTCGGATAAACATCCCATGCTCTCCGACCTGCGTGACTCCGGCTCGATCGAGCAAGACGCCGACATCGTCATGTTTATCTACCGCGACGAATATTACAACCCCGACACCACCGAACGGCCCAACATCGCCGAACTCAACATCGCCAAACACCGCAACGGCCCCACCGGAACCGTTGACCTGTACTGGCATGGAAAACTAGCGACATTCAGGAATTTACAAAGACAAGAGATCAATCTCTAATAACCAATTACCAATTATCAATTACCAATTACCAATCATGAAAGGCTTCCCAGGCTTTCCGGCCGGCAAACTCCGCCTGACCCAGGTCCCCAACCTGTTCTTCAGCGATTTGCTGCCCATCATTGACAACCTGGCCGAACTCAAAGTCACCCTCTACGCATTTTGGGCGCTGACGCAGCGCGAAGGCAAAGTGCGCTACCTGCGTCTGGCCGATTTTTTGAATGACGCCGAGTTTGTTAAAGGGCTGGCTCCGACGACGACCCTGGCCGCCGAAGCCTTGCTCGATGGCATCGAACGGGCAGTGGCGCGGGGGACATTCCTCCATGTCAACGTAGAAAGCGCCGACGGCAAAATGGAATTGTACTTTCTCAACACAAATAAAGGCCGGGCCGCCGTCGAAGGCATTACCAAAGGGGAATGGCGGCCCAATCCTGATGAGGACGAACCGATTACGCTGCTGGTGGAACGGCCGAATATCTTCATCCTCTACGAGCAAAACATCGGCTCCCTCACCCCGCTCATCGCCGACGAACTGCGTGATGCGGAACAAACCTACCCGCTGCGCTGGATTGAAGAAGCGATTAAACTGGCAGTAGAAAACAATGCCCGCAAGTGGCGCTATATTTTAGCCATCTTGGAACGATGGCGACGAGAAGGAAAGAAAGATGGAATCGGCCGCCGAGATTCTCAAAAAGAGCTTCGCCGACAAATACCGGATGAATACAAAGACATCATCAAACGATGACCCGTCGCCCATAAATCTGCCGCCCGACAGCGCCCAAGCGGACGGGCTGGGCCAGATAGATTGTCCTTTCTGTGATGGGTTGGGGTATGTTATGCCTGATGTGCCGCCGGCCCACCCCAGCTTTGGCCGCGCTGTTATCTGCTCTTGCCGCCGCGCCGAGCGCGAAATGGCCCGAATGGACAATTTGCTCAAGTTAAGCCAGTTGGGCGCATTGCAAAATTGCACTTTTGACGCCTTCATGCCCGAAGGTCTGGGCATGACGCCGCAAAAGCAGCATAATTTGAAGTTCGCTTTTGACTGCGTTCTGGCGTATGCGCAGGATCCGCAAGGCTGGTTGGTGCTGAAAGGCGGTTATGGCTGCGGCAAGACGCATCTGGCGGCGGCCGTTGCTAACTATCGCCTGGCAATGGGACACACCGCATTATTCGTTAGCACACCCGATTTGCTGGATCATTTGCGCGCCTCTTTCAGCCCCAATGCCGCGACCAGTTATGACCAGCGCTTTGAGCAGATACGCAATGCGCCTTTACTCATCCTGGATGATCTGGGATCGCAAAGTAACAGCGAGTGGGCGCAGGAAAAACTGTATCAGATTTTTAACTATCGTTACAACGCCCGCCTGCCTACCATTATCACCACGAATGAGGATTTGGAATCTATTGAGATTCGCATCCGCTCGCGCATGGTTGACCCTGGCCTAGTGCAAATTATCACCATTTTGGCCCCGGATTTTCGTCGCGCTGGCGTGGATCAGGACCAATCCGACCTGTCTTCGCTTAGTTTGCATGGCGATAAAACGTTGGATAATTTCGATTTACGCGAAAGGGAACTGCCCAAAGGTCAGGCTGAAAATTTGCGCCGCGCCCTGGAAACAGCCCGCGAATTTGCGACAAATCCGACGGATTGGCTGGTGTTTAATAGTGTGGGCTATGGCAATGGCAAAACGCATTTGGCCGCAGCCATCGCCAATCATGTGACCAACCAGGGAGATTCGGTTTTATTTATTGTTGTGCCTGATTTGCTGGATCATTTGCGGGCGACGTTTAATCCGGCCAGCGGGATGCGGCTGGACAAACGCTTTGACGAGGTGAAGACAGCGCCTTTGTTGGTGCTGGATGACCTGGGGACAGAAAGCGCAACGGCCTGGGCACGGGAGAAGTTGTACCAATTGTTCAATTATCGCTACAACGCCCGTCTTCCCACCGTAATTACGACGGCCACGCCGGTGGATGAGTTGGACCCGCGCCTGGCAACGCGGATGCTGGATGGCAGCCGCTGTACGTTTTTCTTGATTGAAGCGCCCAGTTACCGGGGTAGGGTGAAGCTGAAACGGAAACGAAATTAGGATTGATGATTAATGAATAAGAAACGAGGAATTCATCAATCATCAATCATTGTTTTTAGGGTTGGGGAATCAGCAGGAGACGGCCGACTTCGATGTGGTTGGGGTTGGGGAGGTTGTTAGCGGCGACGATGTCGTTGACAGATATGTTGAAGCGACGGGCGATCTGGGTGAGGGTTTCGCCGGGCTGGACGATGTGGGTGAGGGTGGTAACGGCCGTTGGCAGATCCTCTCCTTCTAGCTGCTCTACTGCTGGGACGTTAGCTTCTTCTTCCAGCGCTGGCGGAGTCGTTTCCGCCACTGGCGTTTCCGGAACTGGCTGTTCAACCTCGGTTGTATCGGCCGGGATGGGCGCGGACAGGCGACCCTCTCCCATGACGGCCGGGACGATGCGATTGAAGATAAACGGCCGTACCAACGCCACCACCAAAATCGCCCCCACCAAAATCCCTGCCAGCGCCCAAAATTTCATCCATTCGTGGGAAAGTTTGCTTTCACCCTGTTCACTCATCGCCAACCTCCTGAGTTGTTATGTCACGTATTCGACAGAGTATCAGGCTTAATCGTTTTGGTCAAGCGCCTTGACAAGAATAAGCTCTGTTTTATAATGAGCATAATTACATGATTTAACACGTTGATCGGGATGAGTAGCCACTGAAACCGCGTTAGAGAATGATGGTCACAGGCTGAAAGCCATCATCGTCAGGACAGCGGCGAAAACCCCCCGTGAGTGATTTTCTGAAAAATGTAAGGGCAGACTGTATAGTTTGCCCTCTTAGAGGCAGACTCATTCGTCTGCCTCATTTCCCAGAAGAGTAAGAAAATCCGGTTGGCCCCGTTAACGGCCGTGACGAGCGTTATCGGTAAACAGTAATCCGTACACGGAATACGGAACACGGAACACGGAACACGGAACACGGAACACGGAACACGGAACACGGAATACGGAATACGGATAACGAAATTTGGGTGGAACCGCGAGCGCCATCGCCCCAATATGGGTGATGGCGTTTTTACGTCTAACAACAATTAAAGATTAATGATCAAAGATTAGTTTGTTTGTGGCATCAATCCTTAATCATTAATCAGCATTCTGCAATCCTAAAATTTGGAGATAACCATGTCCGAAAACGATAATATGCCCTACGAACAATCCGACCTCTACCGCATCCGCCATTCGGCGGCGCACGTCATGGCCGAGGCCGTGCGGGAACATTTCCCCGAAGCCAAACTGGCCATCGGCCCGCCCATCGCCGACGGCTTTTACTATGATTTCGACCTGGGCCAAGACGAGAATGGCAAACCCAGAACCTTCTCCCCCGAAGACCTGGAAAAAATCGAAATCACCATGAAGAAACTGCTTAAAAAGAACGCCAAATTCGAGCAGTCCAGCAAAACCATCGCCGAAGCGCGGGAATTTTTCGCCGACGCCCCCTACAAACTGGAACTCATCGAAGAACTGGCCGCTGGCAAAGTAGACGAGAACGGCAATCCCATCAGCGAACCCGTCACAGAAGTTGGCATTTACCAGCACCGCAACTTTGTAGACCTTTGTCGCGGGCCGCATGTGGGCTTCACCAAGCAAGTCAAGGCCAACGCTGTTAAAATCCTCCGTTCCAGCGGCGCTTACTGGCGCGGCGACGAAAACCGGGCGCAGCTACAACGCATCTACGGCACAGCCTGGCATAACAAAGCTGAACTGGATACTCACCTGAAACTGCTGGGAGAAGCCAAAGCGCGCGATCACCGCCGCCTGGGCAAGCAGTTGGGCCTGTTCCACATCTCCCAGTTGGTCGGCTCCGGCCTGCCGCTGTGGCTGCCCAAAGGCGCCATCTTGCGCGAGGAGTTGGAATCGTTTTTGCGGCAGGCGCAGGTGGAACGGGGCTACCTGCCCGTCATCACACCCCATATTGGCAAATTGGACTTGTACAAGACGAGCGGCCATTATCCCTACTACAAGGATAGCCAATACACGCCGATTGACGTGGACGACGAGCAGTTTTTGCTCAAGCCAATGAACTGCCCGCATCACATCGAAATTTACCGCAGCCAGCCGCGCAGTTACCGCGATTTGCCGCTGCGCCTGGCCGAGTTTGGCACAGTTTACCGCTACGAACAGAGCGGCGAACTGAATGGCCTGACGCGCGTGCGCGGGTTCACGGTGGATGATTCCCATCTTTTCGTCGCGCCGGAGCAGCTTGAGGAGGAGTTCATTGGTGTGGTGAGTCTGATCCAACACGTTTTCCAGACGATGGGCTTTTCTGATTTCCGCGCCCGGCTGGGGACGAATGATCCTAACAGCGATAAGTATGCTGGCGCGCCGGAAATGTGGGCGAAAGGGATCGCCGCCATCCGAAAGGCGGCGGACAAGGCGGGGATGAGTTACACGGTGGAAGAGGGCGAAGCGGCATTTTACGGCCCCAAGCTGGACTTTATTTTCCGTGATGTGCTGAAGCGGGAATGGCAGTTGGGGACGGTGCAGGTGGACTTTTTGCTGCCGGAGCGGTTTGATCTGGCGTATACGGCCGTTGACGGTCAAAAACACCGCCCCGTCATGATCCACCGCGCCCCGTTCGGCAGTATGGAACGGTTCGTGGGTATCCTGATCGAACATTTTAACGGCGCATTTCCACTGTGGTTGTCGCCAGTGCAGGTCGTCATGATTCCGATCACCGACCGGCACGTGGCTTACGCGAACAAGGTGGCGACCGAATTGCGGGCTGCCGGGGTGCGCGTGGAAGTTGACGCCAGCAACGAACGCATGAACAAAAAGATTCGCAACGCTCAATTGCAGAAGGTTCCCTACATGCTGGTGGTGGGTGATAAAGAAGAAGAGAGCGGCGCTGTTGCTGTGCGCACGCGCGAGAATGAGGACAGGGGCGCAATACCGCTGGCCGAATTTTTAGCAGGAGCGACGGATTTGATTGCCAGCAAAGCAGTTGAGTTATGAGCAGCAATATAGACCGCGCAGGTTTGCCAAACCTGCGCGGTCTTATTCGTTCAAGATGAAAATCGCGCCAAAACGTCCGGTTTTGCCCTTCTCGGCGCGGTGGGAGTAGAACAAATCAGTGCGGCAGGCGGTGCAGAGGCCGGACTGCTCGATGTGGCGCACGCCGGCCCGCGCCAGATTGCGGCGGTTTGCTTCCGGCAGGTCGAAGTGAGGTTTGAGGGATGAGGACTGAGGGATGAGGCGTGAGTCAGGGTCGGCGAAGGCATTGTGAACGGCCGTAATCACCGGTTCACCCACTTCATAGCAGCAAGGGCCGATGGAGGGGCCAAGCCCGGCAATGAGTTGAGCCGGGTCGCTGCCGAATTGGGCTTGCATGGCCCGCACCATCGCGCCGGGTAGATCTTTGACGGCGCCTTGCCAACCAGCGTGGCCTAAGCCAATAGCATGATGGACGGGGTCGTACAGGAAGATGGGGCCGCAGTCGGCGTAGTTCATGGTGATGGCGCAGCCGGGTTCGTTGGTGATGAGACCGTCTACGCGAGGGAGCCAGGTTCCGTTGTTAGTTTGAGTGACGGCCGCTACGCTTATATCATGCACCAAATGAGCGTGGACGACTGTATCCGTATCTCGTCCAAACAACCCATACGCCCGCTGCCGGTTGGCGTACACCCGCGCCTTCTCATCGGGCACGGAAACGCTGAGATTGAGTGACTCGAACGGGGCCGGACTGACCCCGCCCTGCCGGGTGAAGATGGCGTGTTGGAGACGGCCGTTTTCCGGCAGACTCTCAAATTGAAAAAAAGGAATGTTGTTTTTTGATTATGTCGCATGACAGTATCATAGAGAAAAGCGGTAAAGTGGCAAAGTAATTCCGCAACTTTACAACCCTGCAACCCGACAACTTTATCAACGCCTGCCCGCTATTTGTATCCATGTTATAATGCGCTGGTAGGAACATCTGAGCTATGACCAAGAGGAAAACAACTTCTACGCGCAGGAAAACCGGATCGCAGTCTAGCAGCACACGTAAAGCAAATGCCAGCCGCAAGACAGGCGCCCGCACCAGCAGCCGCAAACGGACGACGAAACCGAAATCCACGCGCGGCGGAACCGGTTCGCGCAAGCGTTCCACATCACGCAAACGCAGTACAACGCGCTCGCGTAAAAAGCCCAGCCCGCAAATCCGGCTGAACTTACAGCAGAAGGCGTTAATGGGCGGGATCGGGATTGTGTTTGTCACGGCCGTTCTCGTCCTCAGCCTCCTCTCCCCCACCCAGGGCCAGTTGACCAGCGCCCTGTCCGGCTTGATGTGGCGCACATTCGGTTGGGGCGGCATTATGGTTCCCATCGCCAGCGGCGCGGTTGGCCTTTACTTCGTTTTGTGGGGGATGGAACAAGAGCCAAAACTGCCCGGCTACCGGCTGTTTGGCTTTGGGCTGTTCTTCCTCACCTTCGAGGCTTTTGCCACCTTGATCATGCTCCTGAGCCAGAACAGTTATTACGATGTCTGGACAATTGCGGGGGCACAGACCGGGGGTGGGTACCTGGGCGGCCTGCTGGCCTATGTTCTTATCCAGCTGATTGGCAACCTGGGCGCGATTTTTACATTGGTTATCATTGGCCTGATTGCGACCATTCTCCTGTCCGGCGTCACGCGAGCTGATTTCGGGCATTTCCTGGCTAACATGGCTCGTTGGCGCTCCCAAACTGATTCATTAGCCGAGCGCGATATTGCCATTAATCCGGGACGGCCGTCACGAGAAACAACGCCGCGTAGGGAAACGGCCGTTCAGCCGCCCCTCGCGCCTGAATTATCACCCGAATCAGAAGACGCGCCGGAACCCAAACCAAAGCGCAAACGCCGCGCTTCCCCCCGCAAAACCAAAGAAACGCCGCTGCCGGAAGACCAACCCACCATCGCCACACCTGTCTTTTTGGGCAACATGAGCCGGGGCCACAACTGGAAACTCCCCAACGTCGCCGACATGCTCGAATCTGGCACCGACCAGGATTTGAACAGCGCTACCATCCGCGAACAAGTCGAAATCATTGAACACACCCTGGACAGCTTCGGCGCGCCGGCCACCGTCGTCGAAATCAATCAAGGCCCGGCCATCACCCAATTTGGCGTCGAGCCGATGTTCATCGAGATGCGCAGCGGCAAACGAACCAAAGTCAAAGTGGGCAAAATCGCCAGCCTCGCCGATGACTTGACCCTGGCCCTGGCTGCCCAATCCATCCGTATCCAGGCGCCTGTGCCCGGTAAGGGGTACGTAGGCATCGAAGTCCCCAACGTTAAAAAAGCGCTTGTTTCCCTGCGTGATGTAATGGAATCGGGCGCTTTCCGCAAAATCAAAACCCCGTTAAGCATTGGCCTGGGGCAAAATGTGGCTGGGCAGGCTATTTGCGCCGATCTGGCGGCTATGCCGCATCTGCTCATTGCCGGGACAACCGGCTCCGGCAAGTCCGTTTGCGTCAACGGCATCATCGCCGGACTGCTGCTGCAAAACACGCCCGATGAGTTAAAATTGGTGATGGTGGACCCCAAGCGGGTGGAGTTGACCGGCTACAACGGCATCCCCCACCTGGCCGCGCCGGTGGTGGTGGAGATGGATCGGGTGATTGGCACATTGCAGTGGGCGATGCGCGAGATGGATAACCGCTACAAAATGTTCGCCGACCTGGGCGCGCGCAACATCACCGATTACAACAAGAAGGCGCGCAAAGCGAAAGCGGACAAACTGCCGTACATCGTCATTATCATTGACGAATTGGCCGATCTGATGATGCTCAGCCCGGAGGAGACGGAGCGGGGCGTGACCCGACTGGCGCAGATGGCGCGGGCGACGGGAATTCATATGGTGATTGCCACGCAACGGCCGTCTGTGGATGTCGTTACCGGTCTTATCAAAGCCAACTTCCCGGCCCGTGTCGCTTTTGCCGTTGCCTCCAGCACCGACAGCCGCGTGATTTTGGATAGCACTGGCGCGGAACGGCTGCTGGGACAGGGGGATATGCTTTTCCAAAGCCCGGATGCGGCCGCGCCGCTGCGCTTGCAAGGCTGTTTTGTCAGCGATGGCGAATTGAGTAAATTGATCGCTTATTGGCAGACAGCGCGCCGCTTTAACTTGGTTTCGGCCGAGGAGAGTGTGATGCCGCGTGCCGATGCGGCCCCGGAGACGTTGCCGCCACCCACTAGACCAAAGCGCCCGGCACAAACCAAACAGACCAAAGCTGGGGGAGAGACGGCCGTTTCTCCCCCGCCGCCCACCAGCCGAACCCTACCCGAAGACGCTCCTACCCGGCCCATGCCGAAAGTACAGCCACCGGCCGCCACCGTGCAGCAGCCGGCATCTACTTTACAGCAGCCGTTGTGGGAAGAATTGCAAAGAGCGGAAGAGCAGGCCCAATATGATGACAAGCTAATGCCGCAAGCGATTGCGCTGGTGCGCCAGCTGCGCAAAGCGTCCACATCCCTGCTGCAGCGCCGTTTCCGCATCGGTTACACCCGCGCCGCCCGCATGATAGATGCGATGGAAGAAGCGGGCATCATCGGCCCACCAACAGGAACCAGCAAAGCCCGTGAGGTCTTGCTGCCCCCGGAAAATGAAGAAACAGAAGAGGAGAATCCTTCGTGAGACGTAAAATGTGAAATGTGAAATTATCACGTATCACGTATCGCGTATCGCGTATCACGCATGGCTCATTTAGAAGGAACTGAACGCGCCCAATATGTGCAAAATATGTTCGCCCGCATTGCCGGACGTTATGATTTGATGAACCGGCTGATGACGGCCGGACAGGATGTGCGCTGGCGCAAATATGTGATTGAACAGGCGCGGCTGCCGGAAAACGGCCGTCTCCTGGACATCGCTACCGGCACCGGCGACATCGCTTACGAGGGGTTGCGACAACAGCCCACTATCCAGGCTATCGGCGGCGATTTTACCATTGAGATGATGCAGGCAGGTAAGCTGTACCCGGAACGACAGGCTATCCAATGGACGGCCGCCGACACGCTGGCGCTGCCTTTCCCGGATGATTATTTTGATGCGGTGACGTCCGGCTTTTTGATGCGCAACGTGATTGATGTACCGGGCGCATTTGCTGAACAGTTCCGGGTGACGAAGCCGGGCGGCTACGTGGTGGTGTTGGAATCCAGCCCGCCGAAACGGAATTGGTTACGGCCGTTCATCCTGTTTCACCTCAACACCATCATCCCCCTGTTGGGCCGCCTCATCAGCGGCGAATCCGACGCTTACCGCTACCTGCCCGACAGCACCCAGCAGTTCAAAGACCCCGAAACATTGGTGAACATCATGCGCCAGACCGGCTTCACCAACATTCATTACAAGTTGTTCATGTTTGGCACAATTGCCATTCACGTGGGCCAAAAGCCAGACGTCGTGACCTGATGTAATCGCAGAAGAGCAAGAATCTGACACGAATTTCACGAATGGCACGAATTTAGGGACCTGTCATTCGTGTTATTCGTGCCATTCGTGTCGAATGAATCTACTTATTTCCCCTGCCAGTTTGCTTTGCGTTTATTGATGAAGGCGTCCATCCCCTCAGTCTGATCTTCGGTGCTGAAAAGCATGTAGAAAAGGCGGCGTTCGTGGGCCAGCCCGGCTTGCAGCGACATCTCATAGACGGCGTTGACGGCCTCTTTAGCCAAACGCAGAGCGACGGGGGCGCGGGCGGCCAATTCCCCGGCCAGCTTGACCGCTTCTTCCAGGAGGACTTCTGCCGGAAAGACGCGATTGACCAGGCCGAATTTGTACGCTTCGTCGGCGGTGAGGAAACGGCCGTTCAATATCATCTCCATCGCCAGCGCCTTACCTACCGCCAGCGTCATCCGCTGCGTGCCGCCCGCGCCGGGGATGATGCCCAAGTTAATCTCCGGCTGGCCGAACCGGGCCGTCTCGCTGGCGACGATCATGTCGCAGGCCATCGCCAGTTCGCAGCCGCCGCCCAGCGCGTAGCCGGATACGGCCGCGATCACCGGCTTGCTGATTTTGCGTAACCGATCCCAATAATCAATAAATGGGTTATCCAGCATTTGCGCTGGCGTGGCGCCGGCCATCTCTTTGATGTCGGCCCCGGCGGCAAAAGCGCGTTCATTGCCGGCGACGACCATGCAGCCGATGGCGTCGTCGGCGTCAAAGGCGTCGAGCGCGTCCATCGTCTCGCTCATCAGCCCCCGGTTGAGGGCGTTCATCGCTTTGGGGCGGTTGAACTGGACGATGCCGACGCGGCCTTCGGTGCGGGCGAGGATGTATTCGTAGGTCATGGGAGTCTCCTTTGTGGGTGGCGGGTAATTGGTAATTTGGTAATTGGTAAACCGACTATCAATTACGAATTTACCAATTACTAATTACCGCTTCTAAAGAACGGCCGTTTCCGGCCAAATAATCACGCAATTGTTCAACGCCGAGCGGGAGGCGCGGCAGATTGTGTTCCTTTTTGCTGCGGACGAGGTAGGCCATCGCTTCCGCCTCGTCGAAATCAGCTTCCAGGCAGAGGGTGACGGCGGCGTGCCGGAGCAGGGCGCGTCCGGCTTCATCTAATTCAGCCAGCGTGTTCTGTAGAAAATGCCCGGCCAGATGCCAGCCGGTTTGGGCAATGGCCCAGCCAGGGTCTTCGCCATGCGGCCAGGGCGGGGATTCGCCCCATGCTTTGGCGGGGGGCAGGATGAAAAAGAGGGTATCGGCCGTTTCCGCCAGAACCGGATTGAGCATAGGGTAGGCGACGGTGGGCATGACGGCCACATCTTTGGGAGCGGATTGGCCGAGCAGCTTGCCCAAAAAAATCATGATCTGGCTCTGGGCGAAAATCGTTTCTAAACCGGCGCGGGCTTCTTCCCAGGGCTGGCTGTGCGCCGCCCAAAAGTCGGCCAGCTTTGTTTGCGCGGCAAAATCGAGTAGAACGGCCGTCCACCCGGCTAAACCCTCTGGCAAAGATTCGGTAGGGGCAAAATCGGGCCAGGCGCAGCGCAGGGCGGCGGTGAAGAAGTCGGTTAGCGGCCGTCCCGTATCCAGTCCGGCGTTGAGTTGGGCGACGGCGGGATGGGCGGCGAACGGCCGTACAAATTGCCGCAGTTGTTTGCTGTGTGGATGGACGGCGTGGGGAGCCTGCCCCTGTTCTTTGTCGGGCCAATCGCTGGCGGCGAGAACGGCCGTTGCCAACCGCGCTCGTTCATCAATCACAACCATTAGTTCAGACATGGCAATCTCCTGGTAAAAAATGATTAAAGATTAAAGATTGGCGAGCAATCTTCAATCTTCAATCTTCAATCTTTAATCATCAAATCCGGTAATCCCCTTCCACCTTCGGCCACAAGCGCCAGACGAGGATGAGGTAGGCGGCGCCGGCGGCCAGGTAAAGCGATTGCAGTTCGCTGGACTGCGGCGGCGATTGCGGAACCATCACCACCCAGGCGGTAAAGCTGTGCAGGGCTTGAATGACGGCCACGCCGATGAGACTGCCCGTGCGTAAACGAATGACGCCGTACAAGACGCCCCACAAAATGAAATAGACAAAGCTGATAAGGGAGCCGGTGTACGATTCCTGGAAAAGCAGGTAAGCGACCGCGCCAAAGATGATGCCGCTGCCGATGGCCGCCGTCATCGCCCCGCGCCAATCGGCCAACGTCCGGAACAGCAGGCCAAAGAGCCAAATCTGGACGGCAAAGGCTTCAAACAGGAGCAGGAAGATGAAACTACGGGTGGAGTTGGCCGGGCCGAAGCCGACGATATGCACGAAGAGGAAACGCAAGAGCAGAAAGGCGATCCAGCCCAGCGCGGCAAAGCCAATCCCGGCGTACAGCGGCCGATGGCCGCGCAGCCCCATGCCCGACAGGCCGTACCAGCGCAGGCCAATGAACCAGCTTACCAGCCCCAGCCCGGCAAACAGGATGGCGGCGGCGGATTGGTCGTAAACGGCCGTTCTCCTGCTGCCGGCCAGAAGAGACAATAAAATCGCCCCGCCCAGCGGCGCTAAAAAAGCGATGAGCAGTCGTAAAAGTGTGGGATTCGATTGATTCTCATTCGACATGGCGCTTAGATTGTAAAGCGGAACATGAAAAACGTAAACATAGTGGAACCAAAATCGGCCACGAATTTCACGAATGACACGAATTAAAAACCTGCTTTTCGTGTCATTTATGGCAAAAATCTTGCGTTACCGAAGCTGATTGGTTGTCTGCCGATGGTCGCTCAGTTACACTCCTGCGGTGAGTAAACCCAAGACACCCCGATTAGCTGTTCAATTGACCATCATCACCTTTGCCCGGCTGCTGCTGAACACCGGCTTGCGGATGGTGTACCCGTTTGCCCCGGCGTTGGCGCGCGGATTGGGAGTGAGGTTGGCGGCCGTTTACCAACTCATCGTCATACGCAACTTTTCCGGCTTTTTCAGCCCGGTGTTTGGCCCGCTGTCGGAGCGGTACGGCCGGCGCGCGGTCATGGTTGGGGCGATAATTTCGTTTAGCCTGGGAACGGCCGTCGTCGCTGTCTGGCCCGCGTATTGGCCGTTGGGCGTCACCCTCATCGCCATTTCCGTGACCAAAGTGGCGTATGATCCGGCCATGCAAGCCTACATCGGCGATATCGTCCCTTACCAACAGCGGGGCAAAGCGATTGCCGTCACCGAGATGTCCTGGTCAGGCGGACTGCTGTTGGGCGCGCCAGCGATTGGCTTCATCATTGCTCGCTGGGGCTGGCAGGCGCCGTTTGCCTGGCTGGCCGGACTGGGGCTGCTGGCGGCGCTGGCTTTGTGGCGCGTTATCCCGCACAGCGCCGGCGGCGACGGCCAGCCGACGAATTTGCGGGAAACGTTGGGCGTCATCCGGCAGCGCCCTGTCATTTGGGCGGCTGGCGTTTACATCATGCTGGCGATGGCCTCGAACGAATCGCTGTTCATCGTTTACGGCGACTGGATGGAGGTCAGTTTTGGCCTGTCGCTGACCAGATTGGGGTTGACGACGGGGATCGTTGGCGGGGCGGAAGTGATCGGGGAACTGTTTGCCGGTTGGGCGGTGGATCGCTTTGGCAAACGGCCGATTATTATCACGTCCGGGCTGGTGAATGTGCTGGTGTATGCACTTTTGCCGGTGACGGCCGTCTCCCTCACCAGCGCCCTCATCACGCTGTTTATCCTCTTCCTCACCTTTGAGATCACCATCGTCGGCGGCGTACCGCTTCTCACCGAGATCGTCCCCCGCGCCCGCGGCGTGGTCATGTCCGTCGTCATGGCCTCCTTTGCCCTGGGGCGCACGCTAGGGACGCTGGTCGGCCCCTTTATGGCCCAAAGCTTTGGCACAACTGGCAACGGGTTGACCTCGGCGGGGATGATGTTGATTGCCGTCCTGGTCATGGCGCGTTGGGTGAGGGAGGATGGCGCGTAGGAGCGGGACGACCGGGGTGGATTTGGAATATTAACAGGCGGCCTTTTCTCTCGGTCGTCTCACCCAAGCTTACAGCTTGATCAGGGCGAGACGGGACGGAGATATGACCATTCATTCCTTGTAAGGCCATGCCGCGCCATCCCACACCCTACCAAACGCAAAATCTGTTAGAATCTTAGGCATATTAGCGCAAAAGAAAGAAGGAAAAAGCGATGCAAGAAATTGATTTACTCATTCATTCAGCCAGCCAGGTTTGCGTGGTTCCTGGTTATGATGGGCCGCAGCGCGGCGAGCGGTTGGGCGATTTGGGCATTGTCGAGGATGGCGCGGTGGCCGTCAAAGAGGGCCGGATTGTGGCGGTGGGCAAATCGGTTGAACTGCGGGCGGATTACGAGGCTGAAACGATGATTGACGCCAACGGCCGTACCCTCACCCCCGGTTTTGTAGACCCCCACACCCACCTGCCCTGGTACGGCGACCGGGCCAACGAGTTTGAGATGCGGCTGGGCGGCGCGAGTTACATGGAAATCATGGCCGCTGGCGGCGGCATCATGTCCACCGTGCGCAGCGTGCGCCAAGCCAGCCTAGATGAGTTGGTCGCTGACAATCTGCCCCGGCTGGCGCGGATGCTGCGCTACGGCACAACCAGCGCGGAAATGAAAACCGGCTATGGTTTGGAAAAAGCGGCCGAACTCAAGCAGTTGGACGCCATGTGGCAACTCAGTCAGCGCCAGCCGGTGGAGATGGCCTTCACCTTTTTACCGGCTCATGCAGTTCCGGCGGAGTGGCACGGCCGTACTGACGCTTACGTGAATTATGTTATCACCGAACTGCTCCCCGCCGGGGCCGAGTGGATGCAAAAACACGGCGTCACCTTGTTCTGCGACGTGTTTTGCGAGGCCGGGGTTTTCGACGTGGCCCAAACCCGCCGCATTCTGACCCGCGCCGCCGCACTGGGTTTCCGGCTTAAAGTCCACGCCGACGAATTTGAAGGATTGGGCGGGACGAAATTGGCCGTTGAACTGGGGGCGGTATCGGCCGATCACCTGGTCAAAACGCCAGACGCCGACATCTCCGCGCTGGGGCAGGGGGAAACGATAGCCGTCGGTCTGCCGGGCACGCCGTTCGGCCTGGCAGAGCGCGAATACACTCCGGCTAAAGCGATTTTGGCGGCGGGCGGCGCGCTGGCGCTGGCCTCCGATTGCAACCCGGGCACAACCTGGAATGAATCCATGCAGATGGTCATTGCCCTGGGCTGCCGCTATATGGAGTTGACGCAGGCGCAGGCGCTAGCGGCGGCCACGCTGAACGCGGCCTACGCCATCGGGTGCGGCGCAGAGATTGGCAGCCTGGAACCGGGCAAGCAGGCGGATATCCTCATTTTGGATACGGCCGATTACCGCCAACTGGGCTACCGCTACGGCACAAACCTGGTACAAACGGTCATCAAGAAAGGGCAGGTTGTTGTCGAATGATGTAGAAACATTCGTATACCAGACCTGCGAGGTTTTGGACACCTCGCAGGTCTCCTCTGTTCATGATGATGATTACAGATAACCGATCCAGTTGTGATATTATTCTCCCATGACAACCATTGTTCTGGTGCGACACGGCGAAAATGAGTGGGTGAAGAAGGGCCGCCTGGCCGGGTGGATTCCGGGCGTTCACTTGAATGAGAAGGGGCAGCAGCAGGCTGAGGCGGCGGCGCAGCGGTTGGCCGAACTGCCGGTAACGGCCGTTTACAGCAGTCCCGTCACCCGCTGCCTGGAAACGGCCGCCTACATTGTCCGACCGCATAATTTGGACATCATCCAATTAGAAACAGTCGGCGAAGTCCGCTACGGGAAGTGGGAAGGTAAAAAAATCAAAAAACTGGCGAAAAAGAAGCCCTGGTTTACGGTACAGTTTTTCCCCAGTCGGTTTCGATTCCCGGAAGGCGAAGCCCTGCATGAAGTTCAACTGCGAGCCACCCAGGCATTAGAAGCGCTCAGCCAACAGCGCCCGGAAGATGTGATTGTTGTTGTTTCCCACGCCGATCTCATTAAACTTGTCCTGGCCTATTACCTGGGTGTTCATATTGATCTCTTCCAGCGGTTGACCATTTACCCGGCTTCTATCAGCGTCATCATGCTGGCGCAATCGGGCGGCGTGCGCGTTTTGCGTATGAATGATGATGGCCCGCTGCAGTTTCCGGCCAGGACTGATAAGAAAAAGGGGACAAAAAAGCGGCGGGAGACGGCCGTTACCGAACCATCTGCCGAATGACGAAACAATGACACATGAAGGAAAATCACACCTATGGCTCGCCATATTGAATTAAATCCGGTATCCCATCTGACTATTGGCACAGTTGGCGCCCCTGGAACACGGGTCTTTTACTTGCAAGGCAGCCGGGGGACGCAGATCGTCTCATTGACGATGGAAAAAGAACAAGCCCGGTTATTAGCTGGTAGTTTCGAGACGTTGCTGACTGAATTAGCCGAAAAATACCCGCCGGATACCCGCGAAGCACAGGAAGATCCGATGTGGACGGACATGCGCTTACGAGAACCCGTCGAGGCGCTGTTTCGGATTGGCAACATCGGGTTAGGCTTTAATGAAGAGACAAATCAGATCGTCCTGGTAGCTTATGAATTAGTGGATGAAGGCGAGGAACCAAACGTCGTTAGCTTTTGGATATCACGTTTCCAGGTGCAAGCGCTCATTAAACATACGATGGAAGTTATCAGCGCCGGCCGTCCGATTTGTGGCAACTGCGGTCAACCCATCGACGCGGAAGGACATTTTTGCCCGAATCGAAACGGACATAGCCACTGATTTAGACATTATCACCATGAGCAGGCCCGGTACAAGCGACATTCTAAATTTGTTGCGAACAGGTAGGATTGAATTAGAGGGATTGCTGCCCTGGAGTTCCAATTACTCCTTCCTGGTGCGCGTATACGGCCCATTGGCGGGCCAGCCGGAACAGGCTATGATTGCCGTTTATAAACCGAGACAGGGAGAACGGCCGTTATGGGATTTCCCCCAGGGAACATTATGCCAGCGTGAAGTGGCCGCCTTTCTGATCAGCGCCGCGCTGGGCTGGGATTTAATTCCGCCCACCGTCTTACGCCAGGGGCCACAGGGCATAGGCTCCGTACAACAGTTCATTGCCCACGATCCCGAATGTCATTATTTCACCTTTGAGGGCAATAAAACCTTTCGGCGAGCACTCCAGAAAATTGCCCTGGTAGACATTATCTGCAACAATGCAGACCGTAAAGGCGGGCATGTTTTACTCCAGGAGGCCGAAAACGCATCCCAGGCCGACCGGCTGTGGGCCATTGATCACGGCATTTGTTTTCACAGTGAATATAAACTACGCACGGTCATCTGGGAATTTGCCGGGACGGCTATCCCCGCCGATTTGCTGGCCGATTTGGCTGCTTTACAATCCAAGATGCGGTCACAGCTTTACCCCGAACTACAAGAATTATTGAGTAAGACTGAATTACTAGGCCTGGAAAACCGATTAGATCGTATAATACAAAGGCAAACATTTATTAAGCCTGGGCCGGGGCGTCATTATCCCTGGCCCCCTGTATAGCGGATTATAAACCATGTCCCATAAAATCCTTGCTGTTGATGATCATCCAGAAACCCTCGATATTGTCGTGAAGACATTACAACATCATGGCTACGAAGTGGTTAGTTCGTTGTCTCCTGTTGAAGGATTACAGTTAGCCCAGGATGAATTGCCCGACCTGGCGCTCCTGGACGTAAATATGCCGGAGATGGATGGCCTGGAAGTATGCCGCCGAATGCGCGCTATTCCCAAACTTGCCAACATGCCAGTCATTATGTTTACGGCCGAGGATGAACCGTATCAAAAACTGGCTGGCTTTGACGCCGGGGCGGATGATTACCTGACCAAACCGACAGACCCGGATGAAATGATCGCCCGGATCGAAGGACTCTTGGGCGAAGTTAAAGAGTCTGAAGAAGAACCGGAAGCAGAAGGTCAGGCGACTCCGGAGGGATTGTTTTATACTGCGCCTGATAAAGGGGGGGTAACGAAGGTAGCTGCGCCGCCGGAAGGCTGCATGATAGCTGTGTTGGGCGTAAGGGGCGGGGCTGGGGCTACCTTAACAGCCATCAATTTAGCGGCCAGCATTGCCCGGATGAGCCGTCCCTGCACGTTAGTAGATATGGATATGCAGCAAGGGCATATCTCTCTCTATTTGAACCGCCATATTACCGGCAGTATTAATACATTAGCGGATATTCCCGCCGAGGATATTGGTAAATGGCTGCCGCAACAGGCAGTTGAATTAAGCCAGCATTTACAGTTGTTATTGGCGCATCCAAATCAAGACGGCCGTTTCCCCCACCTCTCCGCGTCACAAACAGCCGTCATCCTTGATACGCTTATACAATCCGGCCAAAGCGTCGTGGTGGATATGGGCCGCGAACAATCCGACGCCCATCGTCTGATTTTGGAACGGGCCGACCAAGCGCTTGTTTGCCTTTCCCCGGAGCGCATTGCTCTATCAGGCGCCAAACACCTTCTGAGCCAATACCGAAAAAACCTGGCGCCATTCACCACAGTAAACGCCATCATCTTCGATGTGGGCGGCCAGATGGTTTTGCCGCGAAAAGCCGTCGAAACTTATTTAGAGCATTCGCTCCAGGCTGTCATTGCCATCTCCCCTAAAGAACTCACACAGGCTGTCAACAAAGGCGCGATACTTGTTGGAACCTATGCGCAGGGCCAAACAGCCAAACAGTTTTACCAGTTAGCCAGACAGCTTGTCAAAAAATAAGAAGGGTGTAAATATACACAAATTTGAAAATCACATAGGTTGTCCAGACAAAAGGTTTATCGGTGACAGAAATTGACAGCTTGATTGTACAGGCCACCAAACTTCTCAAACAATCTAACCATACAGTGGCCTTGACCGGGGCCGGTATTAGTACGCCATCAGGCATCCCGGATTTTCGCAGCCGGGATTCGGGGCTTTGGACAAAATATGACCCGATGCAAGTGGCTTCTATCCAGGGCTTTAAGCAAAATCCGCAAGATTTTTACGATTGGCTCCATCCTTTGCTCAAGCGTACATTAACTGCAAAGCCTAACGCGGCTCATCAAGCGTTGGCGCAATTAGAATCTTTTGGCCCGCTTAAATCGGTAATTACCCAAAATATTGACACACTACATACCCAGGCCGGGTCGAAAGTTATTTACGAAGTACATGGCCACATGCGTGAAGTTACCTGCTTGCGCTGCTATGAGATTTATGATGCTGCGGTAGTTTTCGATGATTTCATGGCGACTGGGACCGTCCCCATTTGTCCTGCGTGTGGGGGTGTTCTCAAACCCAATGTCATTTTATTTGGCGAGCTGCTGCCGGTCATGGTTTTGAATAAAGCCAGGCAGCAATCTAGAGAGTGTGACTTGATGCTAGTGGTCGGATCCTCATTGGTAGTAGCTCCTGCCGGGGATTTGCCCTTACTGGCCAGACAGTCTGGCGCGCGTTTGATTATTGTTACGTTGAGTGAAACCCATTTAGATGACCTGGCTGATGTTGTGATTCATGCCGATGTGGTTGATGTGCTGCCCCAATTGGCCCGGCCGTTTTTACCGTGATGATTATGAAGTGAGTGTCGTATGCAAATTGAAGATAGTCTGGTTCAATCACCAACGCCTGATGTCATTAGCTCGGAAAGTTTTCAACGGCTGCTGGAGATTAGCACCCTGTTAAGTTCGACACTGAATCTGGAGGAACTGTTGTCCCTGGTTTTGGAAGTGTCAACTGAGCTAACGGATTCGCAGAAAGCATCCATTTTACTTGTGGATAAGAAGACAGGTCAACTGCATTTTACTGCCTCTAAAGGGGGAGAAGTGCCTGCGGGTGTTGTTGTTCCGTTAGATAACAGCATTGCTGGTTGGGTGGTACAAAACGGTAAATCTCTGATTTTGGGCGATGTGCAAGGGGACAGCCGATTTTATGCTGAAGTGGATGAAGATACGGAATTTGTGACTCGTTCTATGCTTGCTGTGCCATTGAAAACGAGTAAAGGGCCTATTGGCGCGTTGGAGGTTTTGAACAAAACGAATGACGCTCCTTACACACAGCAAGATGTGGCGCTCCTGGAAGCGCTGGCGTCTCAATCGGCAGTGGCTATTATTAACGCTCGTTTATTCCACCAATCTGATTTGCTGGCGGAGATTATGCATGAACTGAAAACCCCGCTCATGGCTATTTCGGCGGCCAGCGAGTTGTTGATGCGGCCGGAACTGCCGGTGGAAAAGTATCGGAGTGTAGTTGGTATGATCCAGGGGGAAACGACTCGTCTCTCGAATATGACGAAGGATTTCCTGGATTTTGCCCGGTTGGAATCGGGACGTGTGCGGCTGGCTAATGAGCCGGTGGCGGTGGCGGCTGTGGTGAATGATGTGATCAAGCTGGCCCAATCGCAAGCGAGTGAGCGGCAGATTCGTATTACAGATGATTTGCCGTCAAATTTGCCGTCGTTAGATAGTCCGCTGCGGTTGATGGGGGATGCGGACCGGTTGAAGCAGGTGTTGTTGAATCTGGTTAGTAATGCGATTAAGTATAATGTGGAGAACGGCCGTATTACTATCGCTGCCCGCCTTCATGGTCAAGAACTCAGTTTGAGTGTCACGGATACTGGGCCGGGTATTTCCGCCGCGGATAAGGAGCATCTTTTTGAGCGATTTTACCGTATTCCGGGCAGTGAAGGGGCCGAAGGCAGCGGGTTGGGTTTGTCTATTGCTAATAAAATTGTTGAGGAGCATAACGGCCGTATTGAAGTAACCAGCACGGTGGGCGAGGGAACGACGTTTACGGTGTTTTTACCGCTATCAATGGCTGGATAATTACTTGTGACTGATTCAGACCTGCGAGGCTCTCACCAGGGAAGCAGCGGTCAAATAGTGTGTAAAAACCGCGCAGGTCTTTTAGTAGTCACCCAGAAATTTATTGTGATGTAACTATCGTCACCTATCACCATCTAAAACAAGGTAGAAGTCATATTCAGATGGCGTCTTAACGTAAGATTTGTACCTGAACAGGCATCTAAATCAGGGTACAAGAAGACGTAATGATAAATCACCCCTCATCAGGGGACAGAAAGGTTAAAAAGCAAAATGGAAAAAGAAAAAGTTGTGATCATTGGTTCAGGCCCGGCCGGGTTAACAGCCGCTTTGTACACCGCGCGCGCTGATTTGAAGCCGGTTGTCATTGCCGGCAGCCAGCTAGGCGGTCAAATTTCCCTCACTAGTGAAATTGAAAATTACCCTGGGTTTTTCTCTGCCGAGCAAACGCTAACCGGCCCTGAACTGGTTGAGGTATTGCAAAAGCAGGTGGAACATTTTGGCACACGTATTGAATTTGACGAAGTGACAGAAGTTGATTTCAGTAAGGGATCGCCTTTTACCATCAAGACGTATGGTAAGGAATATGAAGCCGAGACGGTTATCGTTACTGCCGGGGCTTCGCCGCGCCGTCTGGGTGTGTTGGGAGAAGAGGAATATATTGGCCGGGGCGTCAGCTACTGCGGCACATGTGATGGCTTCTTTTTCCGCAACAAGAAGATCGTTGTGGTGGGCGGCGGCGACAGCGCCATCGAAGAGGCTCTTTTTCTGACTAAGTTTGCCAGTTCGGTGACTATCATTCACCGGCGTGATGAGTTACGCGCCGGAAAAGCGCTGCAAAAACGGGCGTTTGCCAACGAGAAGATTTCGTTTATCTGGGATACGGCCGTTGATGAAATCGTCGGCGATGCTACCGTAACCAAAGTCAAATTAACCAATCGTAAAACGGGTGAAACATCGTCTTTTGAGACGGACGGCGTATTCATCTTCATCGGCCATTTCCCCAACAGCAAGTTCTTGGAAGGTCAGTTGGAGATGGATGAACACGGGTACATCATCACCGATGAGATGATGCGTACCAGTGTGGATGGCGTGTTTGCCGCCGGTGAGATTCAGGATGCTGTGTATAGGCAAGTGGCAACATCGGTTGGGCAGGGCACGGCCGCTGCGCTGCGGACCGAAAAATGGCTGAGTGAAAGGGAGTAACGAGCAGCAAGCGGCAAGTTTAATACTTGCCGCTTGCTATCGGCCCCATGTTACGCTTTATCTGGGCTTATCTGGTTTATACCTGGGGCGGGCTGCATCGCTTATTTGGCAACAAAAATCATCTGCGGCGCGAACATGAAGCGGCCGTTCGCTGCTTCAGCCGCGCTTATGAAATCGATCCCACTTTCCGCCGGGCGCGCTTGGAACGAGGGGTATTGCTCTGGCGGGAATTGGGCCGCGCCGGGGAAGCGTTGGCCGATTTTGACGCGTTGTTGGCGGAAGACCCCCGCTATGGGCCAGCCTTGTTTTGTCGCGCATTAGCGGCTCAAGAAGACGGCCGTTACCAGGCCGCTCTCGACGATTTAGATACTTACCTGGCTTTGCCCGACCCGGAAGCCTATCAGGATGAGGCCGCGCGCGCGGCCGTGCTGCTGCGCGAACTGTTGGCTGAGTAACCAGCCGCATTCCCCCCTTCCCACTTCTCTTTCACTCGCCTGCTTTCTGCTTTGCCGCCACTTCTTGCAGTTCCGCAAAATCGCCAATGGGGGCCATCGTCTTCAAAAACTGCCGCAGTGATGGGCTGTGGGCGCGCACCTCTTGCACCAGCGGCCCCACCGGATCGGCTCCCGTCGCTCCCGGCTCGTCGGCATAAGCGCCGAAAAAGGAGAAATAAGCCTGGTTCAGCTTGCGGATGTTGTACCCATTGGCTACAAAAACAAGGCGGCGAGCTTCCATGTAAGCTTCGGCTTCTGCGATCTTACCCGATGCCAGCAGCCGGTCGGTCTGTTCCCGCGTGGCGGCCATCTCAGCCCGAAAATCAAAGGGGGGCGGTAGAAGTGGGGCTGGTTCCGGGGCGCTGGCCGGCGGCGGCGGGACTAATTGGGGATAATATCGTTCAATCACCCTGCTTCCCACTTCTTTGCCGACGATGGAGGCGACCGTCTCGTTCATCGTCCGTACCTGGGGATCGGTGGCGTAGGCAAGACTGATGGGGTAAGGCCCCATCCAGATATGCGTCCATTCATGAGCCGTGACTTGCGCCAGCCAGTTCAGGTTGCCCGTCTCCATGATCATGGACGGGTAAAGGCCCAGCCCGCCAATGGGGACAACCAGTGCGGAGAGATTTAGCTTGTTGAAAACGGCCGTTTCCAACGCTTCTTGCTCAGGAATAGACAGCCCATGTACCAGAGGAATCCCATAAATACGCTCAATCCGGTCGCGCGGCGATACCATTAAAATAGTTGGCAGCGGCGTCATATGCATCATCACTGGCGGCCAGGTTTGCCCCAAAATGGCAAACTGCTCATCGCGCAGTACATCTGCTACCTGATCTTGCACAATTGCCTCGGCAAATGGTTGGATTTGGGCCAACGCTCGCGTCTTTTGGACCAATTCGGCTTGCAAATCAGTTGAAGCGGCAAGCGGGTTGGCGACGCCTGGATCGACATAAATCTGTTCGATCTGCCGCTCGGTTTGTAGCGCTTCTTGAACCAGCGACAGATAATCCTGGGTTATTTGCCGGCGAGAGGACTCGTCCAGATACGCGTGTTCCCTGGTAAGTATTGCTTCCGCCTTCGCCGCCACAGCCTGTATTTCCCAAACAAGGAAATCAAATTGGCGCAGCCCGACCAGGGCATTGAGTTGATAGGCTTCATCCCCAAAAGCAGGCCATTCCGGCGTGATGACAAGTATAAAAACCGCGCCCAAAATCAAAAGTTTCAGGCCGCGAAAAAAACGACTCCAGCGCATAGCTTGATGATAGTTGAGAAAAAACAGGGATACAAGTAAATTGTCCTAAGCCTCACCCCGCCCTAACCATTTTCCTTCATTGCAAAATCAGTTATTATCCCTGTTAGACTAATTGAGGAGTTTTTATGCACTTTTTGGTTACAGGCGGCGCTGGTTTTTTAGGCTCGGCATTGGCGAATCGTCTCGCGGCCGATGGGCATGATGTTCGGGTTCTAGATGATCTGAGCAACGGTAAACAAGCGTATTTGCGCCCGGATATCGCCTTTACGCAAGGGGACGTAGATGATATTCCGCTGCTTTGGTCGCTCTTGCATGATGTGGATTGCGTGTATCATCTGGCGGCGCGAGTTTCTGTCGCCGAGTCGCATTTGTACCCGCGCGAGTATAATCGGGTGAATGTTGGCGGCACGGTGAGTTTGATGGAAGCGATGCGGGATACGGGAGTGCAGCGGGTGGTTTTTACGTCGTCGGGGGCGATATACGGCCGTCAACCGCAGCACCCCGTCCATGAAAATGATACGCCGCATCCCGATTCTCCCTACGCGGTGAGTAAATGGTCTGCCGAGCAGTACATCCATACCATTGGCGAATTGTGGCAAATTGAAACAGTTGCCCTGCGTATCTTCAATGCTTATGGCCCGCGGCAATCCTTACCCGCCTCCCACGCGCCCGTCGTGCCGCGCTTTCTGCAGCAAGCCGCTACCGGCGGATCGGTCGTGATCTTTGGCGATGGTTCCCAAACCCGTGACTTTGTTTACGTTGATGATGTGGTGGCGGCGCTTGTCAGCGCGGCCACGGCCCGTCGTATCAACCGCCAGATTATTAACATTGGCAGCGGCATTGAAACTGACATCAATCAACTTGTGACCCAAATTGAGCAGGTAACTGGTCGTCGCGTGAACCGCATTTATAATCGGGATAAACCGGGGGGAGTTCCCCGGCTGGCCGCTGATATTAGCCGGGCGCAGCGTTTGTTGGGATTTCGGCCATACACCACGCTTATGGAAGGGTTGCGGCTCATGCTGAAGGAGACGGCCGTACACCGGCAATAAAAAACGCCAAGACAATAAATCAGTCTTGGCGCTGTGCCCTGGAGAGGACTCGAACCTCCACGCTCAAAGAGCATAGGCCCTCAACCTACCGCGTATGCCAATTCCGCCACCAGGGCTTAACGACCGCTATTATAGCCATTGAGGGGCGTCTGTCAATGCTAGTAAAGCGCCTCCAATTATTGCCAATGAGGGTTTATTCGGGTCTTCAGGAATCCAGGGAATAGTTGTGACGCGGTAAACCGCAAGTGCGAAGTGACTAAAGTGGGAAGTGGCTAAAGTGACTATCACCGCCTATCGTTATTTGCGCGGCTGACGCAAATGTTGCCGAGGAGTTCTGTACATCAAAAGAACCACTTGTCTAATTATTCAGGCCGGTATAATGAGGCGGGCAACTCATTATAAACCGGCGGAGGCCCCTGGTGCAGGCAGCGAATAGCATACACATTCGCCAGGGCATGGGTCTGGTGCAGTACACGAACCAACTGTCGTGGGCTAATGACTTCCAGGGTCAGCACCATCTGCATTTCCCCTCTACGACGGGGCGGCGTGTAAATATAAGAGATATTAATCTGCTGATCTTGCATGAGATGGGTAATTTCAAATAATAACCCGGGCCGATCATAGACGTCCACCTGAATGGTAATCAAGCGTACTTTACGTGTTGCCGGCGCCGTACTCCATCCCAGCTTTAGGGTACGGCCGTGCATCAATTCCGGGCGCAAGGTACGGCACCCTGTTTTATGCACAGTGATGCTCCCGTCGGCGCGGACAAAGCCGATGATAGAATCACGGGTAAGCGGCTGGCAGGTTCCGCACAGGCGCAGTTTTTGGTTGTAAGCATTGGTAATGACCAAATTTTCGCCTTGGGTTGAATAGACGACATGATTAAGTGTGCGCGCTGGCCCTTGGCTCCATTTGTCTTCCAAAATGCGGGTGGCGACGACGGTAGGTAAGAGTTCGGCGCGGCCAAGACTGTAGTAAAGATCGGTGGTGTTCTTGTACTGGAGGGCGGCGGCAATGTCCTGATGGGGGTGTTGGGGAAATCCCAGCATGGTTAATTCGGATCGGAGAAGATCGCGGCCCTGGGAAACGGCCGTCGCTGCGGACAAACGCCGGAACCAACGCCGGGCATGGGAACGCGCATAATTCGTAGCAATATAACCCAGATCTTCGTCCAGCCAAAAACGCTGCGGCTGTGCCCATAGTTTTTTCACGATGTGTACCCGATCCCCGTTCTTTAACGGCTTATTCAAAGGGTAAAGTGCCCCATTTACAAAAGCTGTATGGCATTGATCCCCCAGGCCAGTATGAACGGCATAAGCAAAATCAATGGCCGTTGCCCCGTGAGTTAATTCAATCATGTCGCCACGCGGCGTATACACCCGTATTTGCCGACTGAATACATCTTCCACCACGCCCTTCACGCCGGCGGCCGGATTTTGTGGCTCCAGATTAATATTGTCGCTTATATTTACTAGAAATGAGTCTACCCGGTCAGCTACATTTTGTGTCCAAAATGGCGTGTCCGCATATAACCAGCGGGCAAGCACCCCAATTTCCGATACTTTATCCATTTCCAAGGTACGGAACCGCAGTTTTAGCTGCTGTCCACGGGTATGTACCACTGTTGTGTGCAAAGAACGGTATAAATTATCGCGCGGCACCGCGATATAATCGTCAAAGGTGCCGGGTACTGGTTTCCATAATTGATGCAAATGGCCCAACGCCCGGTAACAAGAGGGCCAATCGGCCATCAAGATCACTAACCGTATTGTTTTGTCAATATCCCGAAATGATGCGCCGCTGCGAAGTTGATCCTGATATACCGTGTAGATATTTTCTGGAGCTAACACCACGTTTCGAATATCCAGATTGGCTTCCAGCAAACAATTGAAGATTTGCCCGCTAATCACATCATAAGCTTGTTGGTGTTCCTGATTAATCTCCTTCCGCCGCTGTTTAATGATGTGATAGGCTTGATTATTTATTACTTCCAAAGATAAGGCTTCTAACTCGCTTTTTATTGTCCAGATACCCAGCCGGTTGGCCAATGGCGCATAAACCGATAATGTTTCGTTGGCTTTATACACTTGCCTATCATGGGGCGTTGCTTTGATTGTGCGCATATTGTGCAGGCGATCAAACAACTTGATAATGACGGCCCGCACATCGGCCGTCATCACGCCTAATAATTTTGCCAGGCTGGCGTCTTCGATTTCTTTTCGGGATAATTCACGACCGGCAGCAACCCCCAAAGAGACATTTTTTAGCTTGGTGACGCCATTTACTAACCGGGCGACTTCCGGCCCAAATTGTTTTTCAATCTCTTCGACAGAAATATGGGTGTCTTCGGCTACGTCATGTAGTAAGGCGGCAGCCAATGCCGCCGCATCCAGATGATATTGAGACAGGTAATAAGCGACTGCTAACGGATGGGTGAAAAAAAGCTCGCCGGACTTTCGGCGTTGGTCTCCGTGTTCCCGGCGAGCAAGTGTAAACGCTTCTTGTACACGTTTAAGCTCATCTGCGTTAAGGTAGCTGTCAGTTTGTTCAAAAAACTGTGCCCCATCGGGGTCTATATGATTCGCCATAGCCTGTAATGATAATTGAGAAATAGAAAAAATGAAACCTCCGCCGACGTGTTGGAGGGGGAACGGCCGTATATGCAAAACAGTCGGTCAGAGACATAAGAAACTCAATTTTTCCGGTAGTCAATAAAACGGTAACCCACGCCCCGTTCTGTCAAAATATAGGCTGGATTAGCGGGATCGCGCTCAATTTTCTTGCGCAAATAATTGATATAAAGACGCAGGTAATGGGTTTCATCTCTATATTCATACCCCCAAACCTTAGCCAGCAGTGTATCATGCGGCACAACCCAGCCAGCATTCTGGATGAGATGATTGAGCAAACGATACTCCGTTGGCCGCAGATCAATGCGTTCGCCATCAACAATAACTTGGTGACGGTTAAAATCAATCGACAGGCGATCATCAATGCGTAAAACGGTGCGCGGCGGCGGCGCCGGCCATTCGGCCCGGCGCAAAACAGCGCTGACTCGGCTGCTTAATTCACGCGGACTAAAAGGTTTCGTGATATAGTCGTCAGCGCCGAGTCCCAGACCATGAATTTTATCTTCTTCATCTCCTTTTACCGTAAGGAGAATCACCGGCACAGTAGAAATCTCGCGCAGCAGCGACAGGGCTTCAAACCCATCCATTTCTGGCATCATCACATCCATAATGACCAGTTCCGGCGTATGCTGGCGGACCTGGTCTAGCGCTTGCAGGCCATTTTCGGCTTCAAGAACTTGGTAGCCTTCCAGCTCCATGTTCATACGGATAAAACGTCTCATCCGCGCCTCATTGTCTACAATGAGAATCAATCGCGGCACGTTTGGTTCTAGTGAAGGGGGGATTTTCTCGACCATTTATTCTCGCACGAAGCCGATAACTTCTTCAGTATCGGCCGAAGGTAATAATTGAACAAAGTTTATACGGTGCCAGGGCATGAGCATACTGGTGACATCTTCGTCCAGATAATGAATATCTTTCCCATCACGCCGTCGCGGATTTTGCATGGCAATAAATATATCGGTGGGTTGGGGTAGTTCGTCAACTTCGCAAACGATCGCATCCTCGTTAGCTATGTGAACTATTATGGATACCATTTTTGTTCCTTCCTGTATAAGTGTCAGATTTGTAACGACTAAGGCATCCTCCCGGAGGTTCACGAGTGAACCTCTGGTTTTGTCAAGCTAACCTCCGCGAGGGTAGTCGCTAACACAGATTCTAACTTTTGTTATCCTGAAATAAGATGTGGACCAACATGTCTCCAAAGCGAATTTCATCGCCATTTTTTAGGGGATAGGGGGTTTGCGGTAACAAGGATGAATTGTTTAAGAGTGTGCCGTTGGTGCTGCCCAGGTCAACGATGACCAAGCCTTGACCGGATGCTTGAATGACGGTGTGTATTCGAGAAACACCCAATTCAGCCCCATTGTCTTTGGTTAAATCCAGTTCGGGAAAAAAGTCTGAATGGGCGTCGGTGCGCCCGACGCGAATTTGGTCGGTCATCTCTATTTCCAGACGGCGGCGGCTGCTGGGAATGATGAACGTGATGATTTGGGGAGTGGGCAGGGGTTCGGGCTTGAAATCGGAAAGAGGCGGCGGGGGGGGGCGATGCAGGAAATCAGAGAAGGGTAGGACAATAGTGGATTGAACGGCCGTTTTCAGCAAGTAATAGCCACATTCACTGCAAAATAAAGCCCCTTCCGGGTGTATTGACCCACAATCTTGACAGGTAATCATTCTGACTCTAAATCCAGAGTGGCAATCGTTTGGCTAAGCAAGGCCCGCGTTCCATATTTTAATTTTTTGCGTCCCTCCGGTGATAGCTCACCCATTGTCGCTAAGCGTTCCCCTTCAGCGTGTGCCTGTTGGGCGAGCCTGGTCTGGCCTACTTCTAGCAGCCGGGTAGTGAGGTGACGCATCCGTTTGGTGGCCGCCTCTAAACGCCCGGCATCTACATCATCTTGCACTTTTTCATTGACACGATACATGCTCAATAAGCGTACTGCTTTAATCAAGTCTGGCGGCGGCGGAGATTGTATGGCATTTTTTACTATCGTGATTTGATGTTGACGCTTAAAAGTGTAGTTCTGCTGCTGGGGCAGATCGGCCGTAAAGTTCAGGGGGATGTTGATGCGTTTTCCTATCTTTTGCGGTTTGATACGCATTTCTAACAAGAAGGATAGAGGCAGCCGGCTTTCAACATTGCCCAGTTTAACCTCCTGTTTATTGAGGGTTAATGGCTGGGCAAAAGGGGACAGTTTGAAGCCAAATTGGGAAGTGGCGCTTTCGGGGAAATCCAGAGATAAGCGCAGGTTGCGGGCATAGATGCTGCCCAATCCCTTGATTCGTTTTTGCAAGTACTCAATGATTTGGATGGGGGTTTCAATATATTGCGATTGCCCGCCTGATGGCGCAACCAGTTTGTCCAAGAAACGATCATTCCATTCGGTGCCAATGCCAAAAGCGCTAAAACCGATGTTTTGCCGGGCCGATTGTTGCGCTAATTGCAAACATTGGTCAGCGTCACCGTAAGTGTGTCCGTCTGTGAGTAGGATAAGATGATTGATATGTTGTGAGATTGAAACCTGGCGCAGTTGTTGTACGCCGGCAGAAAGTCCCTGATAAATTTCAGTCCCCCCAGAGGTAAATATGCCGCGTGTTTTGGCTAATAACGCATTTTTGTTATTGACTGCCTGGGAGGGCACAACCACTTCGGCCCGATCGCTAAAGCTGGTAATAGAGATGATATCGTCGGGGGCCAATCTTTCAATGAGAAATTCCAGGGATGATTTGACATGATTCAGACGTTCACCACTCATGGAGGTGCTGCGATCGATAACCAGACTCAGATTAAGGGGGATATGCGATTTAGAATTAGCGTCCGGCGGTAAAATCTCGACGAGTAAATAGATGAGTTGAACTGCTTCGGAAGGCGGGAATTGATCTCTACTGGCCTGGATGGTAACGTTTAATGCGGAAACGGCCGTATCCATCAATAAAGAGTCATAAGTGGCGCGGCGATCTGGATCGTCGAGAACCTTATAAGCATGAAGAATCTGTGCGTAAGCAGGATCATCTTGTTCGCCAACCCCTTGCGGGAACCGGGAGAGTAAACCAGCAAAGGCATCGCGGATTTCCGCTTCTGTTGCATCTTGAGATACGCCAAGTATCGTGTAATAATCAGAATCGTCAGTCATCTAAAACCACAATCTGTTTGGATAGTAACGACATTAGTCATATTCAGGACGCCAATGAGAGCCGACTAAAAGGCAAACTCGACAACAATAGCTGTAATATTGTCATAGCCGCCAGCCTTCATTGCTGCTTCCGAAAGCGCGTCTGCTGCTTGATCAGGGGAAATATCCTGGGCCAGAATCTGCTGAATTTGTTCATCCGAAATAAGTCCGCAAAGGCCATCAGAGCAGAGCAGAAACTTGCCATGCTTGGGTAAGAGCCGCATATAGGTATCTACTTCTACATCCTCGATCTGCCCTACTGCCCTCAGCAAAACATGACGAATTTGTGACATCGTTACATCATCAGCCGGTTGTCCCACATCTTGCAGGCGCTGTACCAGGGAGTGATCGTTGGTAACGGCTTCCAATTTGTCGCCAACTAATAAATAAAGACGGCTATCGCCCACATGGGCAATATGTAGACGGCGGCCTAATACCAGGGCGGCCGTTAGCGTTGTCCCACTATCTGATTCGATGTCGGCGGTGTAGACGGCCGTATTCGCCGCCTGTACTGCTTGAACCATTACCTCTTGAATAGGTGTTTGATTTAAGCCGGCTTCCTCATGCAGCAAGGGTAAATAAATCCTATCAATAATATGACGCGCTGCAATCCGTGAAGCCGTCTTGCTTGCCACATGCCCGTCGGTATGTCCGCCCATGCCATCGGCCACAATATATAAACCAAAAGGCAGCATCGCAAAATGACCGCCGGCGCCCGAAGAGAAAACAAGACACGAATCCTCATTTCGCTGTCGTACAGCGCCCAATACACAACGAAAAGCGACGACCAATCTTGGGGCTGATTTAGCTGCCGAAGACGAGGTTTTAATCATGGCCGGATCGCCATCCTTTTCCTTCATTGAAGGAAGCGCAATGATTCCAGACCCTTCCTCCTCTTCAGCTTCAAGCGGTTTAGTTGATAATTCCTGGTTTAACTCATTTTGATTGGTCATAGGTACTGGCTCATTCATATTTTAAACACATCATATTCAATCAAAAGGCGGCTGATTGTCGGAGCGTGATTTAGGAATGGCGCTTAAATAACGTGTCCGTTTTATAGATAAGAGTTATTGGTTATTAGTTGCTTAACCAATAACCAATAACAAGTTCTATTGCATAAGTTAATTAATTCTCATTCCTTAATGCAACCGATCTATTCATTAAGCTGATAAAGCATACAACACATTATCAACTGAACCAATATAAACAACGCCATCCATAATAGTCGGCGGAGAAATAACAGAGCCACCAGCCTTGAACTGCCAACGCAGCTTGCCCCGTTTTAAGTCAATACAATACACATTACCATCTGTTGACCCAAAGTAAACAGCGCCTTCCCAAACAGCCGGAGATGAAGTAACCTGTCCGTCTGTTTCGTAAGTCCATAGCTGTCTTCCCGTACCCAGGTCAACCGCGTATAGATTACCGTCAGAGGAACCGATGTAAACGGTATCGCCATTAACAGTTGGCGAGGAAACGATTGGACGCCGGGTTCGAGTTCGCCAGATTGTCCAACCTGACCCGGCGTCTAAAGCATAAATCGTGGCATCCATGGAACCAACAATGATAAGATCTTCCGCCAGAGCCGGCGAGGAGGTGACGGCGCGTTTTGCCTGAGATTGCCATTTAACCTTGCCGCTGGACAGTTCTAAACAGTAGATATATCCGCCTTCAGTACCGAAATAGATTTGCTCATCGTCAACACAGGGGGTTGACCGAACGGCGCCGTAAGCATTTGTTTTCCATACCAGGCGGCCCTGGGCGCTTAACGCATAAAGATACCCGTCGTCAGATCCAAAAAAGACGTGATCGAAGCGCACGACTGGCGATGAGTAGATGGGCGACTCGGTAGCAAAACGCCAGTTGACACGGCCGTTTTTCAATTGCAGCGAATAAAGATGCTTGTCTACCGAACCGATCAGGACGGAATCTTCATGAATATAAGGCGAAGACCCAAAGCCATCCGAGGCCGGAAACTTCCAAATAAACTCACCCTGATCACGAGATAACGCATACAGATTGTTATCATAAGCGCCCACCAATACCATTTTGCTGGTAACGGCCGCTTTAGAACGAATTTCATCTTCACACTTAAACGTCCACAGCGGTTTAATAAGGTTGCCCGACGATACGGCCGTTTTCGTTGCCGCCGCTTCTACAGGCGCTTTTACCGGTTGAACTACGCCATCGGCAGGGGGAGTCCCCTGAGCAGGTTCCCCCACAGCCTGGCTGCCGTGGGCCACTGCCTGCAGCGCTTCCTTCAAAGCGCCGGCATCAATATAGCGATCTTTAGGATCATACGAAAGACAGCGCATGATCACCGCTTCAAACGCCGGCGAGATGTTAGGATTCAGCGCGTGAATGGGGCGTTCGGCAAACGTAAAGGGAGGTTCCAGGCGCGGGTCTTGGCGCGTCAATAAGTGATGGAACGTCGCCCCCATTGCATACACATCGCCGGCCGGGGTCGCCTGACCACGATACTGCTCCGGCGGCGAATATCCCTCCGTACCAATCATGGTCCCTTTGCGATCCGTTTCAAACAACTTGGCAATGCCAAAATCAATGATCCGGATGCGGTTATACTGGTCCAACATGATGTTAGAAGGTTTCAGGTCACGGAAAATAATGGGGTGTGGCTTTTGATTATGTAAATGTTTGAGAACATCGCATAACTGTAGCATCCATTCAAGCGCTGTTTCTTGATCTAGAAAATCAGTTTGCTCCTCCAGCCAGGCTTCCAGGTCTTTACCTCGAATCAGGTCAATGACCAGGTAACTGCGATCTTTTTCGGTAAAATAATCGGAAATGTCGGGAATCGCCGGGTGATCAAGCATTGCCAGCATACTGGCTTCACGTTCAAATGACTTAATCGTTAGTTCGCGGATTTGGGGATCGGGCGCAGAAATAACCATCTCTTTGATGGCGCACAACTTGGTGGCATTGGGAAACCGCATGTCGCGGGCCTGATAAACGGAACTGAATCCGCCTACGCCCAGCGTCCCTACAATCCGGTATCGTTCCTGAAGCATATCGCCCGGCTGCAGGCTGGCTTTTTGTGTTAGCTTTTTCTTGCGGTTGCGTTTGGTTGCCAGCTGTCTTGTTGTTAATCGACCCATAATTTAAGTTGCCTTTCCCTTCCTGCCTCTAATTATAAGTTCACCTCGCCTAAATAATCAAGGATAGGCCATATCAAGTGCGTGAATTTTTAGCTATGTGCCTGTTTGACGAGTCCAAAGGCGTTCCCCGCCTACCTGCCGGGCATAATTGTTGATTTGCTGCTCCAAGTCGGAACGGCCGTTAAAAAATGTACTTACCTGCGAAGCAAAAGCCGCCACCGCGGCTGCCTTCCCCGCGATATCTGCCGTCCGCAACGGCACAACCTGCGCCTGCCAATCAGAGATGCCCGGCGCAATCGCCGCCGCCAATAAATCCGCATCACGAACATAAGGATAATCTTCATAATACAACAAACCAGAGGGCACAGCCTGTTCTGCTGCCTGGCGTACCAGTTGGTGATCAACATGATTCCCGACTGCTAGCGGCGCGATCATCCGGGCGTGGTCAGGCAGGCAGGCGATTTGCCGGGCCAGTTGGTCCACCAGAGGCCGTTCGGCGGGATGGATGGCGCGGATGACGTCATTCCAGGTGGGGTACAATGGTTCGCCGGTTTCCGGGTGACGCCGGTAAATACAATCAGGTATCGTCCAATGCTGGTAATCGGCTCCCAATATATTGCAGGCCGCTCTATCCTCACGTCGCCGCGCGGCAATAACATCGGCAACAAGTTCCCATCGTTTGTGCAGGCTGTTGGCAAAATCAGACAGCCGTCCTGGAGGCGGGTCGCCAGCCGTTATGGTGACAATGAGGACGGATTGGTCAACGGCCGTTGCCGCAAAAATTTGCCCGCCGCAGGAAAGCGCCGCGTCATCCAGATGGGGCGCTAAGTAAATAGAGTCGTAATATAATTGCATGAAAAGAGTTTGTAGGTTTGCAAGTCTACGCGTTCGTAAGTCACTTGCCTGCTTGCAAACTTGCCCGCTTGCCCTTCCTTCTATAATATCATGCCCATGTCTAAGCAATTAACCCATCTCGATGAATCTGGCCGCGCCAGAATGGTAGATGTCGGTCATAAGCCAGACACTGAACGAGTCGCCGTGGCTCGTGGCAGTGTCATCATGCGGCCAGAAACATTACAGCTAATTATAGAAGGAAATCTAAAAAAAGGGGATGTGTTGGCCGTGGCCCAATTAGCTGGCGTCATGGCAGCCAAGCGTACCAGCGATCTGATCCCGCTCTGCCACCCGCTGCTGCTGACACATGTTCATGTTGCCTGTACGCCTAACCCGGATGAAAACCGAGTAGATATTGAAGCTTCTGCCCGCCTGCGCGGCAAGACGGGCGTTGAAATGGAAGCATTAACGGCCGTTACCGTCGCCGGACTGACTATTTACGATATGGCCAAAGCCGTAGATCGCAGTATGCGTCTCAGCGATGTGCGCGTGGTTCACAAAGCTGGCGGCCAAAGCGGCACATTTACAGTTGAAGAATAACGTATGAAACTTGAAATTCGTCTTTTTGCCACATTAAAAGATCGCGCCGGCAGCGCCCGGATTCAAATCAGCCTGGCGGAACCGGCTACGGTGCAGATGATGTTGGATGAGGTAACGGCCGTTTACCCCGCTCTGGCTCCCCTCTTGCCTGCCTGCCTCATTTCCGTTAACAAAGCCTTTGCCGCCCTCGCTGCTCCCATCCAACCCGGTGATGAAATTGCCCTTTTCCCCCCGGTTAGCGGCGGCAGCGGCGCCTTCCCGCACCCCACCTACTTCGCCATCACCGCCGCCGAACTCGACCTCAACGCTATCCAATCCCGCCTGACCCGGCCTGATGTCGGCGCTGTCGTCAGCTTCACCGGCTCCGTGCGCGGCCAAACCCGGCGCGACGGCCTGCCGCCGCAAACCATTCACCTGGAATACGAGGCTTATGCCGAAATGGCCGAGTTAAAAATGGCCCAAATCGCCCGCGAAATTTGGGAACGCTGGCCCCAGGTCAAAGGCATTGCCATTGTTCAGCGCATCGGCAAACTCGCCGTTGGCCAAACGACGACGTTTGTCGCCTGCGCTTCCGGCCACCGCGATCAGGGCGTATTTGACGCCGCTCGTTACGGCATTGACCGGCTCAAGGAAATCGTGCCGGTATGGAAAAAGGAAGTTGGCCCGGATAAAAGCGTTTGGGTAGAAGGGCATTACCGGCCCACAGAAAAAGATAATGAATAATTGAAAATTGATGATTAGGCGCGTCCTTAATCATCAATCTTCAATCTCCCATCTCAATTTTATGGAAAACTGGCAAACTCGCGCCGTAAATTTTGCCCAAAATCACAACTTATCCCACCCGCCCAGTGTTTATGCTTTAGACTTGATGAGCGAACTGGGCGAGGTGGCTAAGGAAATTTTGCTGGCGACAGGGTATGGAGAACGGCCATTTGACCCTACCCCAAACCTAGCCACTGAGCTGGGCGACGCCCTGTACAGCCTTTGCCAGCTTGCTACGGCTGTTGATGTTGACCTGGATGCAGCTTTAACGGCCGTTCTCAACAAATACGAACAACGCTGGCAAATAGAAAAACAAATCGGAAGCATAAACCATGAACGATGAACCATACATTCATCAATCATCATTCTGGAGATCGTGAATGAATAACAATCGCCAACATCGTGTTGTCGTCACCGGAACCGGGCTTATTACCCCGTTGGGCCACAACACCCCAGACACCTGGGCTGCCATCCTGGCCGGAAAATCAGGTCTCGGTCCGTTGATACAATTGACTAGAGACGACCACACTTCCGGTAGTGTGTGCGAAGTCAAAGATTTTAACCCTGCCGATCATTTGCCCCGGCGCGAAGTGCGCCGCCGCGATAGGTTCCAGCAGTTTGCCACCATCGCCGGCAGCGAAGCCATGCGTCAAGCTGACCTGGCCGTCACCGACGCCAACCGGGAACGTATTGGCATTTTCATGGGAACCGGCGTCGGCGGTATCCAAACATTGGTTAGCCAGGAGCACATCGTGCTAGAAAAAGGCGTGCGTCGCGTCAGCCCTTTTGCCATCACGATGATTATGCCCAATGGCGCTGCCGGGATGCTGGCCATAGATCATGGCATTCATGGCCCCAGCACCACCATCGCCACTGCCTGCGCCTCCGGTTCCGATGCCATCGGACACGCTTTCAAAGCAATTCAGCGCGGTGAACTGGATGCGGCATTAACCGGCGGCAGCGAAACCATCATGACCGCAGTCGCCGTTGGCGGCTTTGAACGCGCCGGAGCTACTTCCGCCAAAACGGAACATACTCCCCAGCCTTTCGATAAAAACCGGGATGGCTTGGTTGTCGGTGAGGGCTGCGGAATGTTGGTTCTGGAGAGCCTGGAAAAGGCGCAGATGCGCGGCGCGGTGATTCTGGCCGAGGTGGTTGGCTATGCCCAAACGACAGACGCTCATCACATCACGGCCCCGGCGAAAAACGGACGCGGCGCGGCGCGGGCAATGAGCAAGGCGCTGGCCGACGCTGGTTTACAACCAGAGGCTGTGGATTACATCAGCGCCCACGGGACGGCAACACCATTGAACGATGCTTCTGAAACGGCCGCCATTAAAGGCGCTCTGGGCGAACACGCTTATAAGGTTGCCATCAGTTCTACTAAATCCATGACCGGTCACATCATGGGAGCCACCGGCGCTATCGAGAGTGTTTTTTGTTCATTGGCAATTCGGGACCAAATTATGCCTCCCACCATCAATTATGATACCCCTGACCCAGATTGCGATCTTGATTACATTCCCAACGAAGCGCGTCCGGCTCGGGTGCGGGTTTGTATGAACAATGCTTTTGGTTTTGGCGGCCATAATGCGGTATTGATTTTTAAGGAATTTGAGGAATAGCGTGAAATATGGAACGTGAACTGTAACGGCCGTAAACCCATTCACACTTCACGTATTACAGTTCACCGTCATATGCAATGGGCCAATTACAAGAACTGGAAGAAAAACTGTCAATCCGATTTAAGGACAAATCACTGTTGTCCCGGGCATTAACCCATCGCTCTTTTTTGAATGAACACCCAGAACAGGCGCTGGAAGATAATGAGCGGCTGGAGTTTTTGGGAGATGCCGTCCTTGATTTTCTCGTGGCGGCCTATTTGTACCATCGTTTTCCGGAAATGAAAGAGGGCGATTTGACCAGCTTGCGGGCAGCCCTGGTGCGAACAGAGACATTGGCCGACTTTACGCGATCATTGGATCTAGGTCGTTTTTTATTATTGGGATTGGGCGAGGCAGATAGCGGCGGGCGCAACCGCACGCCGCTACTTTGTGCTGCGTTTGAAGCCCTGGTTGGCGCTATTTACCTGGATCAGGGTTTGGATGCGGTACGCGCTTTAGTGAATCCGTTAATTGGCCCGACACTGGTCAAAATCCTGGATGATTCGCTGTATATTGACGCCAAGAGCGCGTTCCAGGTTTGGGCGCAGGCGCAGTATAACATCACCCCGCATTACCTGGTGGTGGGATCGTCTGGCCCAGACCATGCCAAGGTGTTTACAGTACAGGCATGGGTTGGGGACGTGGTTTGGGGTGAGGGAAACGGCCGTAGCAAGCAAACGGCGGCCCAGGCGGCGGCGCAAAATGCGCTCGCCCGCGCAGAAAGTGAGGAGTGGGAGATGGAGACTAAAGGCTAGAGACTGAAGACTAGAGACTGGTCTTAACATGTCTGATTCCTTACGTCAACGCATCCTGATCACCGGGGGCAGCAGCTATTTAGGCCGCTATTTAGTTCCATTAGCAGCCCAATCTCACGAAGTTTGTTACACGTTTTACCAGAATGATCCCTTGAATCTTCCGTCGGGGCGGTGTTTGGATGTGCGCGAGGAAACGGCCGTCTTCCATCTCATCACCCAATTCCGGCCCCATGTCATTATCCATACCGCTGGTTCCAATCGGAGCGATGATTTAGACGGCGTAATCTGCCAGGGCGCCCAGAACGTCGCGCGTGCGGTCGAACAGGTCGGTGCCCGCCTGATCCACCTTTCCACCGACAGTATTTTTGATGGCTTACAGCCGCCGTATGATGAAACGGCCGTACCCTCCCCGGTTAACGCCTACGGCCGCGCCAAAGCCGCCGCTGAAACCATCGTCGCCACATACGAAAATCATGTCATCGTGCGTATCTCCCTCATTTATGGCCTGCGCCAAATGGATCACGGGACAAGCTGGATGGCGCGCGCATTACAAGCCGGTCAGCCAGTTACATTATTCAACAACCAATATCGCAACCCTGTTTGGGTGGATACCTTAAGCCGGGCCTGTCTGGAACTGGCCGCAAATGATTACACAGGCATTCTGAACGTGGCCGGTCGGCAGGTGTTGAGCCGCGCCGGATTTTCCCTGAAAATGCTTGATTGGTGGGGGATCACGGAACGGGGTACATTGATAATCGGGCCGTCAACTGGCGGCAACTGGCCTTTAGACTGCCGTCTTGATGTGCGCCGGGGAACGGCCGTACTAACCACCCCGCTTCTGGGCGTTGATGCAGTTTTATCCTTTCATCGTAACGGCTAAGGCGCCCTCCCGGAGGTTCACAAGTGGTTGGCTGGTTTTGTCAGGCCAACCTCCGGGAGGGTTAGTCCGAGTCCCCGTTTTCTCCCCCTCAAACCGCTATTATTTCCAGCCTGTCGCAGGATAAAATTAAGAACCGGATCGTTTCGCTATTTGGCTCTTGACTTTTGCACTTTGAATATGCTAGACTGCACCCTTGTCGGGAAGAGAAATTTGCTGGGCATGTCATCCCCCCACTAAAAACGCTTGCCCAAATGCTAAAAAATTAGGAGACTCGGAGCTTGATTCGAACTATGAGCGAACGAACGAATCCATTCGGTAGTGAAATGGATGTTGTTGCTATTAGCGTATTGTTGAACGATGGGATGGAGCAGGGATTCATCACTTACGACCAGGTAATAGAGATCTGGCCTGACATCGAAAACAACCTTTCTTTATTAGAAACGATTATGGAAGAGGCTCAGGCCGCCAGCATCCCCATTTTTGAAAACGAAGAAGAGGCCACTGCCATGTTGGCTGAGGGCGATGAAGACAGCAAAATACGGGAAGCCAAATTGCTTGGCTCCGGTCCGATTGTTGTCGCGCCGGCCGATGATTCCCTCCATACGGCCCCTCTCTTTGACCTGAGTAGTGTGCCCATTGATGATTCGGTTGGCCTCTATTTCCGTGAAATGGGACAGCAAGGGTTACTCACGGCCGAAGAAGAAGTTAATTTGGCCATGGAAATTGAAGCCGGCCGGGAAGCAACGATAGAATCGAATGATACAGAAAACACGCTGTCGCTGGACGATCAGGATCGTCTGGCTAATGTGATAGAAATTGGCGACGCTGCTCGCGCCCATCTAATCAGGGCCAACACCCGTTTGGTTGTCAGCATCGCTAAAAAATATCGCGGACGCGGCTTGCAATTCCTAGATTTAATTCAGGAAGGCAATGTGGGTCTGATGAAAGCAGTTGAAAAATATGATTACCGCCGTGGCAACCGCTTCAGCACCTATGCCACTTGGTGGATTCGTCAAGCGGTTACGCGGGCGCTGGCTAATCACGGCCGTACCATTCGCATCCCGGCCCACCTGGGTGGACGCATCAGCAAGCTGTACCAGATTGCCCAAGAGTTAGAACAGGAATACGGCCGTCAACCCACCGCCGAAGAAATCGCCAAATTCATGGAACTTCCCGCTGACCGCGTGCGCTGGATGCTGCGCACCAGCCGCCAGCCCGTTCACCTGGAACGGCCCGTCGGCGATGAATCCGACGCCGAACTGGGCGACTTCATCGAAGATATCGAAGCGCCGCCTCCGGCTGAAGCTGTCGCCCAGCAAATGCTCACCGAAGAATTGGGCGACATCCTCGACCAGCTTACCCCGCGCGAAGCTCGCATCTTGCGCTTGCGTTATGGATTGCAAGACGGCGAATCGCGCACCCTCAAAGAAGTGGGCGAAATGTTTGGCCTGTCCCGCGAGCGCATCCGCCAGCTAGAAAAAGAAGCGTTACGCAAACTGCGCCATCCCAACTTCGCCGGACACTTGCGGCAGTACCTCAACTAGCCCAATTCCTGGCGAAAACGTAGTAACAAGGACTGAGGACTGAGGACTGAGTGAAAATGCTCGTCACTCAGTCCTCAGTCCTTTATACTTGAGCCATGGCAATTTTGACGACATCATACCTGGGCCAATCATTTGGCGCTGTGGACGTTTTCAGCGGCGTCTCTGTCAGCATTCCTAATGATGGCAAGGTGGGACTTGTTGGGCCTAATGGCGTTGGCAAAACATCGTTGCTGCGGGTGTTGGCCGGGTTCAGCCAGCCGACCAACGGCGCTTTTCAACTGGCCCGCGGCACCCGACTGGGGTATTTGCATCAAGAATCGGCGCGCGCGTTTAACGGCCGTTCCCACACCGTTTACAATGAAATGCGCACCGTGTTTGCCAGCTTGCAAGCCGCCGGCGAACGCCTGCGCCAGATGGAAGCTGAGATGGCCGCCGGCGATTTTTCCGATGAGTTATTTGAACAATACAGCGCCCTGCAAGAAAAATTTGAGATGGCCGGGGGCTACGACTACGAAATCCGCATCAAACAAGTGTTAACCGGGCTGGGCTTTGCCGAGGCTGATTGGGGATTGCCGCTTGACCATTTGAGCGGCGGGCAGAAAACACGCGCCCTCCTGGCCCGGCTGCTGCTGGAACGGCCGAATCTCCTCATCCTTGACGAACCCACCAACCACCTCGACGTCGAAGCCATCGAATGGCTCGAAGGGGCGCTCAAAACCTGGCCCGGCGCCATCCTCGTCGTTAGCCATGACCGCTACTTCCTGGATAAAGTCGTCAACCGCATCTGGGAAATGCACCCCGGCGGCATCGAAAACTACCGGGGCAATTACAGCGCCTACGTCCAGCAGCGGCAAGAGCGCTGGGAACGGATGCAGACTGAATTCGCTGATTTCCAGGAACGGCTGGCGAAGGAAATGGATTACATCCGGCGCAACATCGCCGGGCAGCGCACCCAAATGGCGCAAGGCAAACTCAGCCGTCTCAGCCGGGAAGTGGAAGCGGTGCGGGCGGGCGGTCTGGGCATGTTAAGCAAACTGCGAAGCAAGGGCTGGGCACAGGTAAAGGCTTCTCTGGCTTGCGATCTTAAACGCCCCGCCGCAACCGTTGGCGAATTGCAGCAGCGCATCGGCGGACTGCGCGGGCCGTCCCGGCCGCTTGCCTTGAACATGAAGTTATCCGCTTCCCATCGCAGCGGCCGCCTCGTTCTGCGCACCAAAGGATTGCAAATCGGCTACCCGTCTAAGCTGCTGTTTACGGCCGAAGATATTGAGCTGCACCGGCTGGAATGCGCTGCCCTGATTGGCGGCAACGGCACGGGTAAAACCACGTTTTTGCGGACGATCCTGGAGCAGTTGCCGCCGTTAGCCGGGGAAATTCGGCCGGGGGCCAGCTTGCAAATCGGCTATTTGTCCCAGGCGCATGATGATTTGAACCTGGAAAATACGGTGTTGGATGAGCTGTTGCGCTATGAGCCGATGGATATCAGTCAGGCGCGCCATTATCTGGCCCGCTATCTGTTCCGGCAAGATGATGTGTACAAGCGAGTAGGCGACTTAAGCGGCGGCGAGCGCGGTCGTCTGGCGTTGGCGGCGCTGGCGCTGCAAGGGGCTAATTTCCTGCTGCTGGATGAGCCGACGAATCACCTGGACATCCCGGCGCAGGAGGCGCTGCAAGCGGCGTTGGAGCAGTTTGAGGGCACGATTCTGCTGGTCTCGCATGACCGCTATCTGGTGAACCGGCTGGCGACGCAGATTTGGAACCTGGAAAACGGCCGTCTGGGGGTGTTTAACGGCCGTTACCAAAGCTTCATCGAACAGCGCGATCAAGCGCGTGACTTGGCCAGAGAGGCCGCGGCCCAGGCGCGGGCCGACAGCAAAAAGGCTATCGGCAGTAACGGAACAACCGGCTTGAGTAAAAATGAGCAGCGTAAACGCGCCGAAGCGCTGGCGCAGTTAGAACATGAAATTGGTGAAATAGAGATGAGCTTAGCCCGATTGGGCGAAAATTTGCAAACGGCCACCCAGGCCCAGAGTTTTGACAAGATTCAAAGCCTAAGCGTAGAATATGCTGTGGCAGAAACGCAGTTGGAACAATTAATGGCGCAGTGGGAGAAGATGACACATGAGTGAACGGCCGGCAGCAACCAGATTCTCGGGTAAACTAATCGTCGGGTTGACGGGGAATATCGCTACCGGCAAGTCGGCGGTTATGCGTCTGGCGGCTGACATGGGAGCGCTAACGATTGACGCCGATAAGATTGTCCACGAGTTACAGGACCATGATGCCGAACTACAAGCAGCGATTGCGGTGGCATTTGGTAGTGAAGTACGCCGGGAAGACGGCCGTATTGACCGGCGCGCGCTGGGTAAAATCGTGTTTGACGATCCCCAGGCAATGCGTGATTTGGAAGGAATTGTACACCCAATGGCGCAGCGCGAACTGGCCCGGCGCGTCCAGGAAAGCGAACAGCCCATTGTCTTTATTGAAGCGATCAAATTATTGGAAGGCCCTTTGGTGAAAATGTGCCACCAAATTTGGGTGACGCGCTGTTCGCGGCAGCGGCAGTTGGATCGGCTGCGTATTTGCCGGGGAATGGAGACGAATACGGCCGTTGCCCGCATCAAAGCCCAGCCCCCCCAGGAAGAAAAAGTCGCCCAGGCCGATGTCGTCATTGATACCAACGGCTACATGATTGACACCGAAAAACAATTCCAGATGGCCTGGACGCGGCTGCCTGACCCGGCTGTGGTGAATACGGCGATTTTACCCCCCTTGCCGCCTAGATCGAACAAGACAGCCGCTAAGACAGAATCCCGCCGCCCGGCCAAACCTATCACCGTCGCCATCGCTGCGCCAGCCACGCCTAAACCCACTGACCGCCCCGAAAATCTGCAAGTACGGCGAGCGCGTCCTTCCGATGTGGCCGCCATGTTATTGCTCATACAGAAAGCTACCGGCGGTTCGGTTACAATGAAGCGGGCCGAGTTGTTGATGGCCCTCAGCGAACGCGGCTATTTTATCGGCCAGATTGGAGCCGCAGTTAGCGCCGTTGTCGGGTGGAACATTGACAGCCAGGTGGCCCGTATTGACCAGATATTCATCCATCCTTTATCGGCCGCGGCGACGACCGGATTGGCGATTCTGGAAGAGATTGAGAAATCGGCTAACGACCATATCTGTGAAATCATCATTGCCTTTGTGCCTGATGACGCCCCGGATGAGATACAACAGATGTTTGCCTGGCAGGCGTTCGCCGCGATGGATAAGATCGACTTGCCGCTTGCCTGGCAGGAGGCAATCACCGAATCTCAGCCGGGGAATACCCACTTTCTGCTAAAAGTGCTGCGGGATGAGCGCCTGAAGAAAGGATGAGACTGGAGACGAGAGATTAGAGCTTAGAGACTGGAGACTGGAGATTAAATGAAAGCAATCATATCTTGGGTTAAACAGCATCCCAATTTATCGGCCTGGTTTGTTTTGGCCCTGGGGATGGATATTCTGCTGGCAATTGAAGCGCGGAATGTGGGGTTGGAAGGGAGCCAATGGTTTTGGCTGCTGCTGATTACGACGCTGGTCGCCGGGGCTTGCATCTGGATTGTGAGTTGGGGCGATGATGAAGACGAGCCGGCCGATGAGCGGGTGAACGGTTGAAGCGGCCGTTTTCCCGGCCCAACCCCATTATGGATGATTCTCCCCAAACAACGTCTCTTCCTCTCGACAAGATCGAAGCCCTGCGGAATGACATTTCTGATTTGTTCGTGGTGTTTGATACGACATTGGACCAGCCGCATCCCGGACACGTTCGCTTTCGGGGGCGATTTTTGCAGGATACGGCCGTTTGCTTCGACGATTTACGCGCCCGGTTCGAGCGGCAGGGCTTCACCCCCATGATCCGCCACGAAGAAGAGCGCATCGCCCTCATTGCCATGCCCGTTGTCTTCGATCCACCCGCATCACAATGGTGGATCAACCTCGTCCTATTCATCGCCACTATCCTCTCTACCCTCTATGTGGGGGCGACTTATGAAACCGGCGACCCGGCAGTGGCTTTGCGCCATCTCTGGTTGGGCTGGGAATTCAGCTTAAGCCTGATGCTCATCCTGGGGGCGCACGAGTTAGGCCATTACTTTGCCGCCCGTTACCACAAAGTGCCGGTGTCGCTGCCCTACTTTATCCCCATGCCCACCCAATTTTCCCTCATCGGCACGATGGGCGCGTTTATCCGCCTCAAAGCGCCCGTTAAAAATCGGCGGGCGCTGTTGGACGTAGGCGTCGCCGGGCCGTTGGCCGGGATGGTTTTCGCTTTGCCTATTTTGTGGTATGGGTTGGCAACCTCGCCCGTTGGTCCACTACCTGCTGGCGGCTACCTGTTAGAAGGCAACTCAATTTTGTACGCGCTCTCCAAAATCGCCATTTTCGGCCGGATGCTGCCCGCCGGCGGTATGGACGTCAGCCTGAATCAAATCGCCTGGGCTGGTTGGGTGGGGCTGCTGGTTACTGGTCTGAACCTCATCCCGGTAGGGCAGTTGGATGGCGGCCACGTGGCTTATGTTTTGTTCGGCCAAAAAGCGCGCCAGATCTTTTGGCCGGTCATCGTCAGCCTGGGCTTGCTGGTGATTTTCACGGGCACGTTTATGTGGGTCATCTGGATATTGCTGCTGATGACCTTTGGCCAGGTACATGCTGAGCCGTTGGATGATGTGACTCCTCTGGATGATAAGCGGCGGCTGATCGCTATTTTTGCGCTTATCTTGTTTGTCCTGGTGTTTATCCCGGTTCCGTTCCAAATTATCTTGCCGTGAAATTTGGCAGGATGGGGTGAGTTGGCTATAATTTTGAACGCTTAGGCGCCATAGCTCAGTTGGTTAGAGCGAGGGACTCATAAGCCCTAGGTCACTAGTTCGAATCTAGTTGGCGCCACTAAAATGATGAAAGCCGCTGTCAGGGCGGCTTTTTTGTTATCAAAAGAGGTAATTGGTAATTGGTAACTGGTAATCGGTACAGGGGACGATGGGCGCCGCTGCTGTTGGGAGCGGGGTTGTTTTTGGGGTGGTTGCTGTTGTTGAAGGGAAGGGGGCTGCCGTCCAGTGTCACGGCCGTGTCCCAACCCATCATCGCCACCGATCTCAACCAGCAGCGGGCCGACACAGTCCTGCCTCTGCCGCAAGGCGGCCTGACCATTCAGCAGACCTTTGTCCCTCGCTGGGACGGCCTGCGTGAAATCGAACTGGTTTTGGCGCGGCCGGGGGAGAAGAAGGATGAGGGGGGCCGTTTCACCCTGAAACTCTTCGACGACGCTGACAATCTTATCGCCGAGCAGGAACTGGCGACGGCGACTCTGACCCACAATCAAACCTACACGTTGCGTTTCCCTCCCCAACGCCGCGCTGCCGGACGCCGTTACACGCTGCAATTCAGCGGCAGCGCGGATAACCCCGTTTCTGTCTGGGGATACAGCCTGGATGTGGTTGGGCGGGGCGAACTGGTTGTAAATGGCGGGGCGCTGGCAACGGCCGTTCCTGCCACTACCGCCCAAGACCTCCGCCTTGTCGCCCGCACCCAATTAACCTGGGCCGACGCCTTTATCTCCCTGGGGACGATGCTGTGGAAAGACGGCCCCATTATGCTGTTGGCGCTGTTTTTCTTGCCTATGCCCGGTGCGCTGTTATTACTGGCGGCAGAAAATTTCAACCGCAAAGAACGCCAAGAACGCAGAGGAATCGTAAAAAATCTCCGGTTAAACCCCCTTGTTTGGTGGGGCGCGGCGCTGGCGCTGGGAACGGCCGTCTGGCCGCTTCTCTGGCTGGGTCTGACACTGCTCGGCGGGCGCTGGCGCGGCTGGTCGCTCTGGCTGCTCTTCACCCTGGGCTGGCTGGTCATCCTGTTTTTGTGGCGAAGCGACAAAGCAAGAGACAACGCCGCTCCCCCGCGCTCCCGCTTCTCCGCTCTCCCGTTCCTCCTTCTCCTCCTCCTCATCCTCGCCACCCGCCTCCTGGCTGTGCGCGATCTCAGCTTTCCGCCCTGGGTGGATGCCAGTCGTCATGGATTGATAACGGCCGTTATGACCCACAGCGGCCAACTCCCCGGCAGTTACGAACCCTACCTGCCGGTGAGCGACGCCCCCTACCATTACGGTTTTCATACCCTGTCCGCCGGGCTGGCCTTGATGACCGGCTGGCCGCTGAACCGGCTGCTGCTGTTCCTGGGGCAGTTGATCAATGGCTTAATTCCACTGACGGTGTATACGGCCGTCATCCTCATGACCCGGCGGCAGCGCGCCGGACTGTTGGCTGCCTTCCTGGTCGGTTTGCCCTTCTTCCTCCCCGGCTACTACGTCACCTGGGGGCGGCTGACCCAGTTAACGGCAATGCTGGTGATGCCAATTTTGCTGGCGTTAACTTGGCTGCTGGTGCGCGGCAGTCTCGCCTGGCGGCGGGCTTGGTGGCTGGTGGCGCTGCTTGCGGCAGGATTGTTTCTTATCCATTTGCGCGTTTTTCTCTTTTTCCTGCCGTTTGTGGCGATTGTGTGGCTGGTGAGTTGGGGACGAAACGGCCGTTACCTGTCCCTGGCGTCAGGCGCTGCCCTGATCCTTGTCTCGCCGCGCCTTTGGCAGCTTCTGCTTGCTGCCAATCCAACCCAACTTACCGGCAACCCCATCCCCAATTACAACGATTTTCCTATCAATTACGTCCAAACCGGATGGGAGCAACAATACTGGCAGTTGGCCGGAATCGCCCTCCTGCCCGTGCTGGTCGCCGGTTTGCGGCGGCGTTCTTGGAGCTGGCTGCCGCTGATTTTGACCGGTTGGGGAGCCAGTCTGGTCATTCTCCTGGCCGGGGAACGAGTGGGCTTGCCCTCCCTGGCGCTGGCCAATTTGAACAGCCTGTACATAACCCTCTTTTTACCGCTGGCGATTTTTCTGGGCGTGGCCGGCGATCAATTTTGGCGCTGGCTGCGACGACAAAACCATCGGCTGCAATGGCCGATCCAGATTATCATCGGCGGTGTGTTGACGGCCGTCTTCCTGTTCGGCGTTCGCCAGCAAATCAGCATCCTCAACCCGCAAACGCTGTTGGCCCAGCGCGCCGATGTCGCCGGTTTGGAGTGGGCGGCGAGAAATGTGCCGGAAACGGCCGTCATCGCCGTGAGCAGTTGGAAATGGCTGGGCGAAACCTGGGCCGCCAGCGACGGCGGCGCCTGGATCGTGCCCCTGACCGGCCGCGCGGCCACCACGCCCCCCATTGACCACATCTACAACTCGGACTTGTTCCAATTTGTGCGTCATTTTAATGAGACGGCAACGGCCGTTGCCGATTGGAGCGACCCGATCCAGGCCGATTGGCTGCGCGCGCAAGGCGTCACCCATATCTTCATTGGCGCACGCGGCGGCTTCTTCGATCCGGCAGTCCTCGCGCGTAACCCGCAAATGGAAATGGCATACGGCCGTGACGGCGTCTTTGTGTTTAAGATTAATGATTGAAGATTCAAGATTAGTTACCATCGGCCAATCATCAATCATCAATCATTAATCATCAATCTTCATTGATAACGCACTGCGCCAAATTGCTTTCCCTTCCTCATAAAGTTATAATCTGGCAAGATCATTCAATCGGGTAAGGGGATGAATTCATTCTTCATCCCTATCATTCAAAATTTACAAAACGGGGTTCCCACAATGCTAGATTTTTCCCTTACTGAAGAACAACTGTCCGCAGCCAAGATGGTCAAAGATTTTGGTGAAAAAGAAATCTATCCCACCATCAAAGAGTATGACCGCAAACAAGAAATGAGTCCAAATGCCCTGCCGCGCATGGCCGAGCTGGGTATTCTGGGCATCAACATTCCCGTGCGTTACGGCGGCCAGGGGTTTGATTATGTCACTCTGGGCCTGGTGTGCGAGGAATTGGAGCGGGTGGATTCCACGCTGCGCGTGGTCATGTCCGTCCATATGGGCTTGAACAGCATGGGCGTGCTGCAATGGGGCACAGAGGAGCAAAAACAGCGCTTCCTCGCTCCGCAGGCACGCGGCGAAAAATACGCCGGGTTTGGCCTGACAGAACCTGGCGTCGGCTCTGATGTGGCCGGGATGGCTTCTACCGCCCGCCGCGACGGGGATGATTACATCATCAATGGCGAAAAGATGTGGATCAGTCTGGCTACCAAAGCGCATCACATCCTCTGGTTTGCCAAAACAGACCCAGACGCGAATCCGCCGCATAAGGGAATTACCGCTTTTATGGTGGAGACGGACATGCCTGGCGTTACAACCGGCGATATTCATGACAAGTTGGGCGTGCGCGCCGGTTCGACCGGCTGGGTGAACTGCCAGGATGTGCGCGTCCCTGCGGCTAATCGCATTGGGGAAGAAGGGGAAGGGTTTAAGATTGCGATGAGTTGTTTGGATAACGGCCGTTACACTGTCGCCTCCGGTGCAACCGGCCTCATCCGCGCCAGCCTGGAAGCTTCCCTCAAATATGCTCAGGAGCGGCACACTTTCGGCAAGCCCATTGCCCAATACCAACTAATCCAGCAAAAAATCGCCTGGATGCAGCAGTGGTATGATGTTGCCCGGCTGCTTTACTTGAGATCGGGTTGGATGAAAAACCAGGGGCTGCGCAACACCCGCGAAACTTCAATCGCCAAGTGGTACGCCACTGACCAATCCTTCAAAGCGGCCCACGAAGCGATCCAGGTACACGGCGCTTATGGCTACTCTGATGAATACGATGTTGAGCGTTTCTTGCGTAACAGCCGGGGCGCCATCATTTATGAAGGCACCAGCGAAATTCACCAATTGATGCAGGCTGGCTACGCCTTCGGCTGGCGCAAGGACAAACCCCTGCGCTGCGAATTACCGGCCTATGACCCGGATTTCTGGCAGGAAGAGGATTAGGTTAGGCATTGTTCTATAATATTGGAGCCCGTAATCTGTTGTCCGTAATCCGTTAACGGAACACGGAATACGGAACACGGAATACGGAACACGGAATACGGAATACGGAATACGGAATACGGAATTACGCATTACGGAGGTTTACATGAAAGTAGTTGTTTGTACGAAGCAGACGCCCAGCACAACGGCCGTTATTACTGTAGATGACAACGGCCACGTTAGCTGGGATGATCCCGGCGGCAAGCCCAATGTGGTGAATCCCTGGGATGAGTATGGGATTGAAGAGGGGATCCTTCTTAAAGAAAATCATGGCGCGACAGACGTGATTGCCTTGAGCCTGGGGGATGAGGACAGTAAAGATGCGCTCAAAACCGCCCTGGCGATGGGCTGTACAGAGGCGATTCTTGTTTCCGATGAGGCGTTCGCTGGGTCGGATACGTTGGGTACGGCCCGCGTTCTGGCCGCCGCCATTAACAAAATTGGCGCTGTGCAGGTAGCTCTTTTTGGCAAGCAGGCGATTGATGGGGATACGGGGCAAACGGCCGTTCAGGCCGCCCGTAAATTAGGCTGGACGCCCCTTACTTTTGTTTCCGCTGTCAAAGAAATTAGCGACGGTCGTATCACCGTCGAGCGGCTGGCAGATGATGGCAAGGAAACCGTCACGGCTCCTCTGCCGGTTGTTATTAGCACCGTGAAAGAGATCAACGAGCCGCGTTACCCTTCCTTCATGGGTATTCGCAAAGCCAACCGGGCCAACATTCCCGTGTGGACAGCGGCTGACCTGGATGTGGACGGCGCTGTGGGCAGCAAGGTGGATTGGTCACACATCTACGCCATGCCGCCGCGTGAAGGCGCCGTCGAAATCATCGAAGCGGACAGTGTGGACGAACAGGCCCGCCTGCTTGCCGATAAGTTATTTGAGGAGAAGGTGATATGAGCGGCGTATGGGTGTGGATTGAAAATAGTGACGGCGACATCAGCGCCATCAGTCGTGAGGCAATAGGGGCGGCCCGTACTGCTGCCGATGGACTGGGGCAGCCATTAACCGCGCTTGTCTTGGGACATAACGTGGACGCTGTAGCCGACGCCGCCTTTGATTTGGGCGCGGATGCTGTTCTGGGCTGCGACGATGCCAGTTTGGCGCATTTTCGTGTTGAGGCTTATGGCCCGTTGGTGACCCAATTGGCGCAGGAAAAATCGCCCAGCGTTCTTTTAGCCGGGGCGTCTACGCGCGGACGCGATTTAGCGGCCTGGGTGGCGGCGGATTTGGATGCGGGGTTGGCGGCGGATGGAACGGCCGTTACCGTCGAAGACGGCAAAGTCAAACTAACCCGTCCCGTTTATGCCGGCAAACTGCTCTCCACCGTCTTCGTCGCTGAAGGGATGCAGATCGTCACTTTACGCAGCCGCGCTTTTCCCCAGGCTGAATCCACCGGCCAGACAGGTACGGCCGAATGGGTTGATCCGGCTGTGGCCGAGGATGAGATTCCCACCAAAGTTATCGGCTTTGCCAGTAAAGATGACGGCGTCAGCCTGACCGATGCCAGCATCATCGTCAGCGGTGGGCGCGGCGTGGGCGGCCCGGAAGGATTTGCGCCAGTGCGTGAACTGGCCGGCGTGCTGGGCGCGGCCGTCGGCGCATCGCGGGCGGCCGTAGACGCCGGTTGGATTCCCTACGATCACCAAGTTGGGCAGACCGGCAAGACCGTCAGCCCTGATTTGTACATTGCCAACGGCATCAGCGGCGCCATCCAGCACCAGGCCGGAATGCGCACCTCCAAAATCATCGTCGCCGTCAACAAAGACCCGGATGCGCCCATCTTCAAACTGGCTCATTACGGCATTGTGGCTGATTTATTCAAGGTATTACCGGCGCTTACGGCTGAATTCAAAAAGCGCCTGGGTAAGTAAGAAGAAATCGGATTTCTAGAACGCTTGACTGAACGATCAAAGCTCGACTATCATAACGGTAGCCGAGCTTTTTTATTAACCTTCCCGGAGGTTCACTTAGCGAGAACAGCCAACTACTCGTTAACCTCCAGGAGGATGCCTTAGTAGTAGTTATCACAATGGGAAGGTGAGTGATGGAAGAAAACCCCTATAAAAAACTGGCAGAACGGCTGGATGCCTTACCAAATGGCTTCCCGCCTACAGGAGATGGCGTGGAACTGCGGCTGCTGGCGGCCATATTTACCCTTGAAGAGGCGGCATTGACGGCTCATCTCAAATTTCTGCTGGAAACGCCGACCCAAATCGCGGCACGTACCGGCGGCGAGTCCAAAGGGGTAAAGAATATACTTAAAGACATGGCCCGGCGCGGCCTCATTCGGGTCGGCCGTACCGATGAGGGTCTGGGCTATGGCTTGATGCCTTTTGTCGTGGGTATTTACGAGGCGCAAATAGGACGCATTGATGCTGAGTTGGCACGCTTATTTGAGGATTATTACCAGCAAGCATTTGGACAAGTGCTTGCCGTTGCTCCACAAGTGCATCGGGTGATCCCGGTGAATGAAACGGTTCGCGTGGATATGGAAGTACATCCTTATGAAAGTGTTACTGCTCTCGTTGATCAGGCGCAATCCTGGGGGGTAATTGACTGCATCTGCCGCAAACAAAAGGCGCTGATTGGCGATCCCTGCGGCCACCCGGTAGATGTCTGTCTGATGCTGCATAAACGGCCGGAGGCGTATAACGGCCATCCGGTTATTCGCGCCTTAACCCACGATGAAGCAGTGGCGACCCTGAAACGCGCCGCTGACGCCGGGTTGGTGCATTCGGTGAGCAATGACCAGAAAGGGACGCATTACATTTGCAACTGCTGCACCTGTTCTTGCGGCATTTTGCGCGGCATGGCCGACCTGGGCATTGCCAACGTGGTGGCCCGTTCCGCTTTTGTCAATCAGGTGGATGAGTCGTTGTGCATCGGCTGTGAGGATTGTCTATCATACTGCCAGTTTGACGCTTTAACGATGAATGACGATTTTGTAATTGAGGTAAATGGTCAGCGCTGTGTGGGCTGCGGCGTATGTGTGCCTTTTTGCTCGAGCGAGGCGTTGCTGCTGGTACGCCGTCCCGCCGATGAGGTGAAGCCGACGCCGGCCAATATCATCGAATGGGGGAGAGAACGGGCAACGGCGCGGGGGTTGGATTTGAGCCGGATTTTGTGATCGGGCGCAGCTAATCGCCATCTGTCAATTTACGCATTTTCCTAAAGCGCGCCTAGCGTTTTGAGTGTGATGGCGGCCCATTCGCGCACATGGTGATTGGCGTCATGTGCATAAGTGCGAATGGCCGGAATCGCCTGGGTCATAATGTGGACGTGCGGCAGCGCATCAACCAGATACGGCAGAACATCTCCTCCTTTATATTTTAGCAACGCTTTGAAGGCCATCCCGCCCAGCAGCAGATTATCAAAGCGCAAGGCGGCTCGGCGCGCTTTTCATAGTTGAGCCAATGATAGTACAGTGAAGTAAACTGGTAAACTGGAGGGGAGTCCAGGATAAACAGCCTATCCTCTTTACCTGTCCAGTGTGAAAATGATATTTTGACGATAGCCTCGCCAGGTGGATAATCGTCAAGAAGATGACACGGGTAATTCTCATGGCGCGGTAAACTGTAAGTGGGAAGTGACTAAAGTGGGAAAGTGTTGGCAGATTTTGGCGGTGGTTGGTTTGGTTTTGGGCGGGGCAGGAGTTTTGGCAGCCCAGGAGGGGGGGCGGCTGTGGCTGGGGGAGCCGGATGTAGCGGCGTTTCCGACGGTGCGGGTGCCGCTGTACACGGCCGATTCCCTGGGCGCGCCTATCAATGACCTCTCTCGGCTGAGTTTGCGCGAAAATGGGATTCCGCTGGATGTGACGGTGACGGCCGTTCCCACCGGCCTTGACATCTTCTTTGTGCTGGACACGAATGCTGATTTTACAGTGGTAGACGACAACAGCGGCTTGACTAGGGCGGAGAAAGTAACAGAAAGCATCGTCCAATTTGCCGGACGCTTTATGAGCCGGAACGGTGATGATCAGGTATCGGTGATTGTGCCGGGGGAAGATGGTAGGGGGGGCCGTTTCCTCATCCAAAACAGATCCAATCCCGACATCATCGCCCAAACCATCACCGCCTACACGCCGGAACCGCTGGCCGAAACGCCGTTGAACGCGATGTTGAACCTGGCGCTTGAGCAGGCGGCGCAAAATGGCAGCGGCCGTTACCAGGCCATCCTCCTCTTCACCGACGGCGGGCAGTTGAACCGGCAGTTGGTCTTTGACGATTTAGCGACCGCAGCCCAGGCGATTGACCTGCCTATCTTCACCGCCATTTTGGGGGCGACGGCCGATGCCAATGAGCTGGCCAACGTCAACCGCCTGACCGAACCGACCGGCGGCGGCGCGGTTCACATGCCCGCGCCCGACGACGTGACACCCATCTACCTGGCGTGGCAGGGGCAGGCGAACCAGACCTGGCTGGTGTACCAATCACTGCAAACGAAAAACGGCCGTTACCCCATCACCGTCAACCTGGGCAACGTACGGGCCAGAACAGAACTGGCATTGGCGCTGGCCGCGCCGGAGGTGGCAGTGCAACTGCCATCGGCAGAAATTCGCCGGACGGGGCGGGCGAACGACACGTCCCTGGCCGATTTAGAGCCGACCCACGCGGCTGTGCCGGTGGTTGTCAGTTGGCCAGATGGGATTCCGCGTCCGCTAACGGCCGTTGCCCTCCTGGTTGGCGGCCCCGACGGGCAAACCAGCGCCATCACCGAAATCCAGCCGGACGCCGCTGGACGGCTGGAGATGGATTGGGATGTTCAACTGGCGCGGGAAGGGATTTACCAGTTGGTTGTTCAGGTGGCCGACAGCTTGGGTTACACGGCCGAAAGCGAGCCGGTATCAGTGACGATCCTGATTGAGCGCCCCGACCCGCCCACGCCCACACCTGCGCCGACGATTGTGCCGGAAACGGCCGTTCCTCCTCCCCCTGCCATTGCCCCCAATCGGCTGTGGCTGGCTTTGGGGTTAAGTTTGCTGGCTGGGCTGGGGGCGATTTTGCTGTTGTGGCGACGCTGGCGGCAAAGCCGGACGCTGCCGGAGCCGGACGCCGCCCCCGCGCCGGAATCCATCGCGCCGGAGACAGCGCCGATTTTAACTGGCTTACTCCCCGCCTACCTGGAAATTGAAGGCATTCAATCCCAACCGCTGACCGGGGACAACATCATCATTGGTCGGGATGAAACAATCGCCCAACTGGCGCTGGACGGCCCCGGTGTCGCCCGGTTACATGCACGGATTCGCTGGCGGGACGGCCGTTACTGGCTCTATGATGAAGGCAGCGCCGCCGGTACCCATCTCAATTTCGAACGGCTCGGTCTGGCTCCCCGCCCCCTGCAGGATGGCGACCAGATTCAAATCGGGCGGCTGCGGCTGCATTTCCGGCTGGGCGAACCGGCGGAGGAGGAAGAGTAAGGGGAAGAAGTGACTAAAGTTGAAAGTGGCTAAAGTGGCAAGTGAAGAGCCACTCATCCCTCATTCCTCATTCCTGAATCTTATGAACATTTCAGCCGTTATTTTCGACATGGATGGCCTGATGGTGGACACGGAACCGCTGTCGCGGCGGGCGTGGGAGCAGGTAGTAGGCCTGTTTGGGGTTGTGTTGGATGATGCGGTGTACGGCCGTATGATCGGCCGCCGCTTTGACGAGAGCGCCCAAATGGTGCTGGACGCCTACGATTTGCCGTTAACACGCGCTGATCTGATGGCCCGTAAAAGCACGATTTTCGACGCGATTCGAACGCAGGGCGTGCCGGTTATGCCCGGGTTGCGGGAACTGCACGCCGCCATTGCCCGGCGCGGCCTGCCCTGGGCCGTCGCCACCTCCAGCCCGCGCCGGCACGCCCAGGAAATTTTGGCACAGTTAGCGTTGGACACAAGCTGCCGCGCCATCGCCGGCGGCGACGAGGTGGCGCGGGGCAAGCCGGCTCCCGATATCTACCTGCTGGCAGCGGAGCGGCTGGGCGTTGCATCCGCCAACTGCCTGGCGCTGGAAGATTCGGTTCCCGGCTGCCAGGCGGCGGCCCGGGCCGGGATGGTGACAGTTGTGATTCCCAATGGCGAGACGAAAATGGCCGTTTTCCCCTGCGCTCGTTATCAATTTGATTCGTTGCATGAAGTTGTCAGTTTACTCGACGCGCTGTAGGATCGCCCCCAACCAAAACGGAGAATTTTTCATGCAGTTGTATATCATTCGTCATGCTCAATCGGAGAATAATGCGTTGTGGGAACGCACTGGGTCGAGTAACGGTTGTATGCCTGATCCCGGTTTAACGGCCGTTGGCCGACAACAAGCCTCCATCCTGGCTGCCTTCCTGGCTGCGCCCGGACGCGACAGCGACAATCGGGACGGTTTCAATCTCACCCATCTTTATTGCAGCTTGATGGAACGAGCCGTCCAGACCGCAACCTGCATCGCCCAAGCCACAGGCTTGCCTCTGACAGCCTGGGAAGAAATCCACGAATGGGGCGGCCTCTTTCGTAGAGACGAAGAGACAGGGGAGAAAATCGGCCTACCCGGCCCCAATCGCGCTTACTTTACCGACAAATATCCCCCCCTTTTGCTTCCCTCTACTCTGAATGATGCGGGTTGGTGGAACCGTCCTGCCGAACCATCCGAACAGAGGATGGCGCGGGCACAGCGCGTTTGGCGACAATTGTTGGATTGGCACGGTCGTACCGAAGACAAAGTCGCCATCGTCACGCATGGCGGCTTCACGCAGTCGCTACTTGCTGCGTTATTAGGCCTTTCGGAACCGACAATAGTTATGGGAGAAGAAAAGGGTGTCTGGTTTGCTACCAACAACGTGTCCATCTCGCGCCTGGATTTAGAAACAGACCACATCCGCATCGTTTATTTGAACCGGGTAGATTTTTTGCTTGGGGAATTGGTTACGTAAAGCGCCAGACACTTTGCAAATGCCTGGCGCTTAGTGAGCGTCCAGAAATTAAATCCCGATTTGAGGTTATTGGTTATTCGTTATTGGTTGAGTTTTAAGCCAATAACCGGTAACTAATAACTGGATAGTTGCTTGGCAGCATCATTCATACCGCAGCGCTTCAATCGGCCGTAAGTCCGCCGCCCGCCAGGCCGGGTAGATGCCAAACACCAACCCCACCGCCGACGCAAACCCCGTCGCCAAAAGTACATTGCTCACACTAACCACCGTGTTCAGGTCAATGAGCCGTCCGGCTACCTTCGATATCGTCCAACCCAGCAAAATACCCAAAATACCACCCAGCACACTTAAAAAGACCGACTCCAACAAAAACTGAGCCAAAATATCTCTTTTGAGCGCGCCGACCGCCTTGCGGATACCAATTTCCCGCGTCCGCTCCGTCACGCTCACCAGCATGATATTCATAATCCCAATCCCGCCCACCACCAGCGAAATCCCGGCAATCGCCCCCAGAAAGGCCGTCATCGTCGTCGTGATCGTGTCAAACGTTTCCAGCAAGTCCGATTGGCTAAAGATAGAGAAATCATCATCGGCGGCATAAATAATGTCATGCTGGCGGCGCAGCGTTTCCGTGATTTGTTCAATGGCGGCGTCCGTTTGTTCTTCGCTGACTGCCTGGGCCGTTATTATCGTGACTGCTTTTTGGCCGTCGCGGGTACGGTCAGAATACAGGCGGCTTTGGGCCGTCGTCAGGGGGATGAAGACATTGCCGTCGGTATTGTTAAACCCGCTGCCCGATTCTTCTAGCACACCGATCACTTCGTAGCTCACGCCGTTAATTTTGACCGATTGGCCGACCGGGTACGAAGTTTCAAACAAATCCGGCGCCGCTTCTGAGCCAAGCACAGCAACCCGCGCCTTTATGTCCAGGTCTTGCTGCGTTAATCCAGCGCCGCTTTGGAATTCGCCCAGGTTGTTCATTGCCAGGTAGTTGGCCGTTACCCCAGCCACTGTCGTCTGGCTGGAATTGCCGCTGAACACAACTTCCTGATTACCTGTAACCATTGCCGACACATCCGCCAGCGCCGGGGTGTTGAGCGAGTCGGCCAGCGCGGCTATGTCGGCATTGCTCAGGGTCAGGTAGCCGCCGCTGTTTTCGCCGTCGGTGGTGATCGTCAGTAGATTGGTTACAAAGGATTGGATTTCACCGGTGATCGTTTCGCTGAAGCCGTTGCCGATGGACATGAGGGCAATGACGGCCGCAACGCCAATGATCACGCCCAACATCGTCAGCGCGGCCCGCAGTTTATTCGCTATCAGGCTGTCCAGCGCCGTTAAAAAGCTCTCTGAAAGGTTCATGATTGGTGTTCCTCTTGGATAACCCCATCTCGAATCCAGATTGTCCGTTCCGCTGCTGCGGCGATTTCGGGATCGTGCGTGATCATAATAAGCGTAATGCCTTTTTCTTCATGCAATGTCTTGAAGATTTGCAATATCTCTTCGCCGGATTGGGTATCCAGGTTTCCAGTTGGCTCGTCGGCCAGGATGATACTGGGGTTAGTAGCCAGGGCGCGGGCGATGGCCACGCGCTGCTGCTGCCCACCGGAAAGTTCGTCTGGGCGGTGATCCATGCGGTCGCCCAGCCCTACTGCTTCCAGAGCGGCGGCGGCGCGGCTCATGCGTTCGGAACGGCCGTATCCCGCATACATTAACGGCAGCGCCACCTGCTTCAGCGCCGAGGTGCGCGACAACAAATTAAACTGTTGAAAGACAAAGCCCACCCGCCGGTTACGTATCCGCGCCTGCTCATCATCCGTCATATGACTGACATCAATCCCATCCAGTGTATACGTGCCGCTGTTGGGCGCATCCAGGCAGCCGATAATGTTCATCAACGTGCTCTTGCCTGAACCGGACGGCCCCATGATGGCGACAAACTCGCCTTCCTGGATGTTCAAGTCCAGCCCGCGCAGGGCGTGGACAACCTGGGTTCCCATCTCGTAGGATTTGGTAATGTTTTGCATGGCAATCATGGTGTTAACCTCCGAACGGCGGGCGGCGGCCTTCATTGTCGCTGCCGGGACCGAATGATTGGGTGGGCAGGGCGTTCCCCACCAATAATTGATCGCCTTCTGCCAACCCATCAATGATTTGGGTGTAACGGCCGTCACGCAGACCAATGGAGACGGCCGTTTCCGTCATCGTTTGCCGGCCGCTGCTGTCCGTCGTTACCAGATTGACACTGTACGTCCCTTTTTCCCGGTCGGCATTGATGGCCGCATTGGGAACCAGCAGAATATCGCTGTAATCGGCCGTGGCCAGACTGGCGTCGGCCGTCATGCCTACCCGAATAGGCAAATCCGTCTCGTCCAAGTTCAGGAACACATCATAGGTCACCAGGGCGCTGAACGTTGCGTTAGCCTGCGGCGCAATGGACATCACTTCGCCTGCGATTTCTTCGTCCGGCCAGGTTTCCAGCGTGATAACGGCCGTCTGCCCTACGCGAATATCGCCGATATCCACCTCGTCCACTGCCAGAACCAGTTCCAGGCTGCTGCTGTCCACCATTTCCACCAGAATGCCGTTAGCCAGTTCGCCTTCGTTGACGTGAACGGCCGTGACCACCCCCGCAAACGGCGCCGCCAGCGTCGCTTCAGCCAGGTTATTTTCTGCCCGCTGCAAACTGATTCGCGCCTGTTCCACAGCCACGTCCATTTGCGTTATTTGGGAATCAGACGGGCCGCGCTGGAGCTTATCCAGATTGGCTTTCGCCTGGGCCAGTGTCGCTTTCGCTGCGGCAATTTGCGCCTCCGTCGCCCCGCGCAAGAGTAAATCAAGCTGGGCTTGAGAGGCGTCCCGCTGGGCCGCCGCCAGCGCCAGGCTGGCCTGCGCCGCCGCAATGCTGTTCGCATCCCCATCTATCAGAGTGTCATACGCTTCTTGCGCCGCCGCTAGAGCGGCATTCGCCTGAACCGCGCCCACCCGCGCCGCGTACTCCATATCCGCCAGGCGGCCCTCCCCGATAAATCGGTTTGGCTCCATGACCAAAATCGTGCTGTGCTGTTCCGCCGCCTGCGTCGCCTCCTTTTGCGCCAGTTCCAGTTCAATGACGGCCGCTTGAATTTCTTCGGCGTTGGCGTCGGCCTGTAAATCGTCCAGCCGCGCCGCCGCGGCCACGATATCCGCATTGGCCGCCCGGACATTGGCTTCAACCGCGGTGATTTCATCCTCATTGGGGTCGTCCAGCAAATCATTAAGCGCCGCCTGGGCGCTGGCCACATTCGCTTCGGCCGCGGCGATATCTGACACTGAAGCAGAAGCCAGTAATGTCGCCAGGTTAGCTTCTTGAATGGCTAATGATTGTTGAGCGGAGACGACGGCGCGCTCTAATTCGGCCGTGTCCAACTGGAGAAGCGGGTCGCCAGCCTGCACTGCATCGCCAACGGCTGCATAGATGGCCGCTACTTCGCCAGAACTGCCCAGCATCAACCGCGCCTCCCGCCCCGCTTCTATCTGCCCGCTGGCCGTTGCGTTGATGGCTAAATCACCCTTAAACGTGGTCACAATATCGCCAGTTTCCGCCTGAGCGGCGGCGGCGCGGTTCTGGCCCAGGGCGCGCACTCCCAGAAAGATGATGACCAGAACGGCAAGTATCCCGCTGCCGATCCAACCCCATTTTGTCCGTTTTTTCTTCGTATCCATATTTTCAATTCCTGTTTTCGTTTTGTCTTTCATCACACTAAGTCATCCTCCCGGAGGTTCGCAACCTCCGGGAGGATGAGCAGTCTTTCATCTTAATTGCCGCCGCCGAAAGGAGGCCGCCGTCCGCCGTCTTCACCTGGCCCAAATGATTGCGTGGGCAGGTTGTTGCCGATGAGCAGTTTGTCGCCGGGGTTGAGGCCGCTGGTGATTTCGGTGTACTGCCCGTCGCGGGCGCCAATGGTCACTGGGGTTTCTTGCGCGGCGTCGCCGTTGACCAGGGTGACGCTGTAGGTTCCTTTTTCGCGGTCGGCGTTGATGGCCTGGTTGGGAACCAGCAGCGCATCTGTTTTTTGGGCGGTGATCAGGTTGGCGTTGGCCGTCATGCCCACGCGCACTGGTAAATCGGTTTCGCCCAGGCTGAGATGAACGTCGTAATTAACCAGGGCGCTGTTCCCGGCTGTGGCGCTGGGGGCGATGGTTAAAACCTCGCTGGCGATCTCAACGTCCGGCCAGGTTTCTAGGGTGATGGCGGCCGTTTGCCCGGCGAATAAACTGCCAATATCCACTTCGTCTACTTCTAGGATGACTTCCAGGTTGGCGGTGTTGACCAGTTCCACAACGGCGCCGCTGGCAAATTCGCCTTCGCTGACGTGAACGGCCGTTACCACCCCCGCAAACGGAGCCGTAATCGTTGCCGCCGCCAGCGCATCCTCCGCATCGGCCAGCGCCAGGCGGGCCTGTTCCACTTCCGCCTCAGCGATAGCTACTGCTTCCGTCGTGGGGCCGTCAACCAGGCCGGTCAAGGCTGCCAGCGCCTGGGCCAATTGGGCCTGGGCGGCGGCGATTTGCGCTTCCGTTGCACCGGCCGTTTGCAAATTCAAGTCTGCCTGGCGGCCATCCAACCGGGCGGCGGCCGACGAAACGCTGCCCTGGGCTGCTGTCGTGTCTGGCCCGTCCTGCAGCGCATCGAGCCGGGCCTGCGCCGAAGCTACCGCCTGGTTAGCCGACAACAACGCGGTATGGGTGGCTTCATCAGCCAGTTCATCATTCGCTTCCTGGGCATTCTTTTGCTGTAACTGCGTCGCCAGCAGCGCCGCCTCCGCCGCTGCGATTTGTGATTCTGTGATTGAATCTTGCGCGGTTCCTAACTGTGCGGCGGCTGAGGAGAGGGAGGCTTGCGCGGCGCGCACGTTGGCTTCGGACGCGGCCAACTCGACTGCGGCTGGCCCGTCTAACAGGTCATCTAAATTGGCCTGGGCGCTGGCAACGGCCGCTTCGGCTGAAGTGACGTCGGCGGCATTGGGTTCTTCCAGCAGGTTGGCTAGATTGGCTTCTTGCAGGCGCAGGTTTTGTTCGGTTGCGGCCACGTTCCAGGTCAGGTTGTCGCTGTCCAGCCGGATCAGCACATCGCCAGCCTTGACCGCGTCGCCGACGCGCACGTGAACCTGTTTCACGCGGCCGGGCGTTTTAACGGAGAGCGCGGCCGATTGGCGGGCGGTGACTTGCCCGCTGGCGCTGGCGCTGGCGGCTAAATCGCCGATGAAGGCGGTGACGATTTCGCTGTCTTGGGCGGCGGCCCGGGCCTGGGTGGAACGGCCGTTCATAATCAAGCCCGCCGCAATCGCCAGCGCCATCACGCCGCCGACTATCCAATAAATTCGTTTCCGCTTCTTATCTTGCTGCATATGCTCAACTCCTAACGGTTTTATCTCTATGTGAATAAACCTCCGGGAGGTTCGTTGGAGAAGCCTCCCGGAGGTTTCGACGCGCGATTTACCGAATCGCGTTACAGACTTCCAATCAACCAAATTCTACGCCGCAAATCTGCATAAGTTATGCAGAGCGCCTGCAATTTGTTAGCAAAGATGCAGGGGGCAAGGAGGCAAAGTCACTCGGCCACTTTGCCACTTTGCCCTCTTGCAGGCTACAATGGGCGCATGAAGGTTTATTTGCACACGATTGGCTGCCGCCTAAACCAGAGCGAGATTGAGACGATGGCCCGGCAACTATTGGCGGCCGGACACGAGATTGTGGCTGACGCGGCTCAGGCCGATAAGGTCATTATCAATACTTGTGCAGTCACGGCGGAAGCGGCGCGCGACGGCCGTTCCCTCACCCGCCGTATCCACCGCAGCAACCAGGAAACCGAAATTATCCTCACCGGCTGTTACGCCACTATCGCGCCCGAAGAATTGGGCCGGGTAGAGGGCGCGAGCCGTATTGTTGCTAATCAAGACAAAAGCCAACTTGTGCAGATGATTGATCCCCAGGCGCGGCCGGTATTCGATCAAGAGCCAATTATGCGCGAGTTTTTGGCAAGCAGCGGTCATGTCGCCAACACCCGCGCCTTCGTCAAAGTCCAAGATGGCTGCGACAATAAATGTACCTTCTGCATCACCACCGTGGCGCGGGGCGCAGGGCAAAGCCGTCATTTGGGCGATGTGGTCGCCGAAATTCAGGCGCTGGCGGCGGCCGGCTACCGGGAAGCGGTGTTGACGGGGGTGCATTTAGGCAGTTACGGCCGTGACCTGGACAACAACACCGATTTACGCCATCTCGTCGCCGCCATCCTGGAACACACGGCCATCCCCCGCCTGCGCCTCTCCTCGCTGGAACCCTGGGAAATCCCGGACGGCTTCTTCAGCCTGTGGCAAAATCCGCGTCTGCTGCCCCATTTGCATATGCCGTTGCAATCGGGCAGCGACACAATTTTGCGGCGCATGGCCCGCCGCACCAACCGGACCAGCTTCCGTGAATTAGCCGCCGCCGCTCGCGCCCACATCCCCAACCTCAACCTGACCACCGACATCATCGTCGGCTTCCCCGGCGAGACGGAGGCCGATTTCCAGGACAGCCTCGATTTTGTGCGCGAGATTGGCTTCACGCGCCTGCATGTGTTCACCTACAGCCAACGGCCGGGAACGGCCGCTGCCGTCATGCCCGGCCAGATTCCCAGCGCCGTCAAAAAAGAGCGCAGCCACCGTATGATTGAATTAGGGCAGGAACTAAGCCTTGCCTTTCACCAAAGCTACGAAATGCAAACCCGTCCCGTCCTCTGGGAAGCGGCAATCGGGGCGAACGGCGGCGACCTGCGCTGGGCCGGTTACACCGACAACTACATCCGCGTCCAGACCAACGACCCGGCCGATTTGTTTAACCGCATCACACGTACACGCCTCAGCGACGGCCGTCCCGATGGGCTTACGGGACAAATTCTATAAAATCAGGTAGATAACCGCTTTGTTATGTTGCATATGCTCAATATCAATTTGCGTAAACCAGCAGAATACTATAGTATTCAAGATGGGATTTTTATAACAAAGGCAAAATCATGGAACAACCAACAGTAATCGATCTATTCTCAGGTTGCGGCGGGATGTCCTGGGGATTACATAAGCGCGGATTCAAAACACTGGCCGGTATTGATAAATGGGAACCCGCGATGAAAACTTTTAAGCTTAATCATCCCGACGCTGAAACAATCAATGCCGATCTAACTGAATTAAAGCCGCAGGAGGTCATGAACAAGCTAGGTTTGCATCAAGGCGACTTAGACTGTCTCATAGGAGGGCCGCCGTGCCAAGGTTTCTCAAAAAATGTCCCCGCCGCCTATAGATTTTTAGAAGACCCGCGTAACACACTATTCCGAGATTATCTTGATTATGCGCAAGAATTTCGTCCGAAAGTCATTTTTATGGAAAACGTAGCGCCCATTTATAACGCCTACGATGGAGCGGTACGCCATGAAATCGTTGAAACGCTTGAATTATTAGGATATAAAGTTGCGGCTAAGGTGATTTGGGCGCACCATTATGGCGTACCGCAACGTCGTCAGCGCGCGTTCTTTTTCGCATCACGAACAGGCGTCCCGCCGTCTTTCCCCAGTCCGACATTTGCGAAAGAAGAAACAAGAACGCTTTTCGGAACAATGCAAGTATACCGTTCTGCCTGGTCTGCTATTTCGGATTTGCCTGTTCTCCAAAATGGAGAGGGCTTTGAGCCTATGCCGTATGATTCGCCGCCCCTGAACGATTATCAGGAAATGATGCGGTTTGATTCCGAAATCTTGTATGACCACATCACTCGAAAGCTGCGCCCCAAGCAATTAGCGCGTATTTCTTCGATTGAACCAGGACAAGGGTTAAAAGAGTTGCCTGAAGAACTCCGTCCCAAGTCTGGTTACAGCGGCGCGTACGGACGACTTGATTTTGAAATGGCGTCTCCCACCATTACCCGATGGGTATTTCATCCTGGTTCAGGGCGGTTTAGTCATCCCAGAGAAGCGCGAACAATAACAATCCGGGAAGCTGCCAGAATTCAATCGTTTTCTGATGATTTTAGATTTACAGGGACATATATTGAAAAATCGCATCAAGTTGGCAACGCAGTTCCACCATTATTAATGCAACTCTTTGCTACGAATATCATCGCCTGTTTAACCGGGCCAAAAGCAAATGGACAAGTTCATCAGGCGGCAGCCGCCGAGGCTCAAGACTAAATGTAAAAGCATCTCCTGAGAGGTGAAACCTTTCAAAAAGCTGTTTTGGGTTAGGATACCAGCGAAACACAACAAAATCATCTTTTTTACGGACACCTTGCAAACCTGTTCGTGTGTTATCTGTCCATTGCCACTGCAAATCTTCGGCACTGTATTCGGTGATATTTTCTTCAAAGTAGCTGTATTTTGTGCGATCGAGGGATTTTAGCAAAATGCAGATGCGCTTTTGAGTAACGCCTTGTTCGTCTGCATCTCCTTGTACTTTTTTGTACCAATGCTTGAGTAATGCTTTACCTAAAATCTGCGGTGACGAATCAATAGTTAATGGTTCAAATCCTAAATCGGCGCTTTTTTTAAAAATATCAGCGCGTTGGATCACAATTTCAAAGGCGGTAGGCAAGTTCAGTGATTTTTGAATGGCTTTTGCTGACCACCCAATACCTGACGACTGATCTACTACATCATATAGTAATTTTTTCCGAGTATTCTGTAAGGGGTCTACAATGGGTATATCTCTGACATAGGAGAACATCGCTTCCCAAATGAAGTCTGTTATGTCATGAATAAAGGGAATAGCATAGGCGGCTTGTATGCTCTCAATGAGGCGTCGTTTTTCGATGTTGGTTAGTCTATACACTTGATGATGTCTCCTTGTTCATTTCGGCTTCGACTAAATACATAAACTCGCAGAGACTGATATCAAGCGCTTGTGCAATTTTTTGAATGGTATTGAGGGATGGACTCTTAAGACCCCGTTCAAGTTGGCTCACATAGGTTCTGTGAATCCCAACTTCGAAAGCAAATGTTTCCTGGCTCAATCCTTTGTTAAGCCGCAATTCTTGTAATATTTTTGCAAACGCTTTGTTTATCATTGCCATTAAGTGTAACGACTTGAATACTGTTGCTCTACACACTAAAGTATTCAGTCCGATCTAGCAAGAACAAATCACATTAAGGTAACAAAACTATGCTGCCTGAAAACGTACAAAAGGTACTGGAAACGGCCGATCCCACCATCGAAAAAGTCCTCAAGGAGTATCACTTACCTGGCATTGGCGTGGGCATCGTCTATCGTGGCGAGATGATTTACGCTAAAGGGTTCGGACAGGCCGACATCGCCCAAAACCGGCCGGTCACGGCGGACACCGTTTTCCGCATCGCCTCTGTTTCCAAGACCTTTGCCGCCGTCGGGCTGATGCAGTTGTGGGAGCAGGGCCGGTTTGATTTGCACGATCCCATCAATGATTATTTGACGAGTTACCAGGTCAAACATCGCCGCCGCCACGCGCCGCCTATCACCTTTCACCACCTACTGACGCATACGGCCGGATTAGGCGAATTTACCTGGCTGACTGATTATTTGCGGCCTAAGGCGCATTTTAATGTGGTGCGGTCGGATACGCCTGTGCCGCCGTTGCAGAAGTTGTACGGCCGTACCCTCCGCGCCGAATGTTTCCCCGGCGAAAAATGGCGCTACGCTAACAACGGCTTCGCCACCGTCGGCCAACTCGTCGCCGACATCAGCGGCCAACCCTTCCCCGATTACATCCGCCAACACATCTTTGAACCGTTGGGCATGGACAAATCAGAATTCTGGCGCAGCGAACGAGTCCGCGACGGGCTGGCCATCGGTTACAAATATCGCGCCAAAAAGAATGATTTCAAGCCGGTGTGGGATTTGGAGCAGGTGACGACGGCCGCCGGCGCGATGTACGCCACTATCAACGACATGGGCCGCTACATGGCTGCACTCATGGGTCAAAATGGCGCTATCCTCAAACCGGAAACGCTGGATTTGATGTTTACGCCGCAGTACCAGTTGGACGAACGGCTGCAAGGGATGGGTTACGGGTTCAAGGTAGACAGGTGGAATGAACACCGCGTTGTGTCCCATGATGGGCTGTGGTTGGGGTTCATCGCTTCGTTGTTTGTGGCCCCTGAGGCGGAATTGGGCGTCATTGCCCTCACCAATGCGGCCAACTCCATCGCCATCGGGCTGGCCAGGGGGTTGATGCGGCGCATGTTGGGCGCATCCCGCCCACTGAAAAAACGCCTGGAAACGGAGGATACGCCGGATTTATGGTCTTCGCTGGTTGGCTATTACGGACCAAAGCGGGGCTTTAACAGTAATTTTCGGCTGTGGACGAGTTATGGCGGCGAGCTGGAGGTGTACGAGAATGAAGACGGCCTGCGGATTCGCGCTATCCGGGGCAGTTGGCAGGAAGGGAAATCGCTCAGGCGGGCGGAGGAAGTGGATCCACTGTCGTTTGCCGTCGGCAGTCAGGCGGTCATTTTTAAGCGGGATGCGGCGGCAGGGGAACCGGATCGGCTGCTGGTGGGATTGCATGCGTTTTATAAACGGCCGTATCGCCGCAGCATTCGTTTTCGCCTGAAAGTTGGGATCCTATCGGCCGTTATTTTGCTGGCAGCGGTTTTGCTGCTGATCCTGCTGCTTTAATTTTGGCTCATGGGTAAAAAGAGGATGTTAAACTGACCGTTAGAATGAGACATGTTCTAATACCCACAACACAGCCAGTTTCGTCGCGCCTAATTCATGAAAACGGCGGTTGCGCAATTCGCTGGATTTCACGGCCGTTAAATGCCGCGGATTCATGCCAATACGCTCACAAAATGCTTTTTGGGTGATCCCTTTAGCGCGTATCTGCTTTGTCAGGTCGTCGAGGGTCACGCTGTCCAGGTGTGCTTTCAGAGCATCGAGGTCGGTCACGGCTGGGACGTTTTTCATTGAGTTTATCGTACTGATGTTTTGGATGGTTGGCGAGTGATGATGAAGATTGGGAAGATATCCCTGACTGTCGGAAATTCGTTAGAACCGTCTATGAAAGGTGATAGGCTTTGGATAATAAAAAAGCAATCGAAGTTATTCGATTGCTTTGTGGTTTTAATGGGCGTGCTGGGACTCGAACCCGGGACCTCACGGATGTGAACCGTGCGCTCTAACCAGCTGAGCTACACGCCCAAAAGCGAGAGAAATTATAGCATTGTGATGAATTGGCAGCAAACAGAATGAAAATAGCCGGCGCTCATTGCCTTCCCTTTTTGATTTACGGTACAATCAACGCCACCCGTAAGGAGATGAGAACATGCAATTCGGCTTATTTGAAGATAAACCCCACTATTACGCTTCCTTAGATGAACTCATTGATGTCATGATGAACATGACTGATGATCTGTTGTATCCGGCGGGAACCAACATGGTTATCTGCCGCGGCAACCCGGAAGCGAAGCTGATGATCATCGGCGAGGCGCCTGGCCCGCGTGAAAATGAGTTGGGTAAGCCGTTTGTCGGCCGTTCGGGAAAGTTGCTGGACCAAATTTTGGGCGCAGTGAATCTCGATCCGGACGAAGACGTCTTTATCAGCAATTCCGTTTTCCGTATGCCGCCGGGGGAAGGGGGTAAGACGTTTCGCAAACCAACCAACGACGAAATTGAGTATTACAAGCCGTACCTGCTGGAGATCATCCGCCTGGTGGACCCGGCAGTTATGCTGCTGACAGGGAACGTGGCGACGCAATCGCTTTTGGGCCAGACGGGGATTACGAAGCTGCGCGGCCAATGGTTTGATTGGAACGGCCGTCACGTCATGCCCATCTTCCACCCTGCCTACCTCTTGAGAAATCCCAGCCGCCAACCCGGCAGCCCAAAATCGCTTACCTGGAAAGACATTCAGGAAGTGCGCCGCAAATTCGATGAACTGGCGGGAGGATAACAACGCGATGGAACAGACATCGGCCCCAGGTTCACGTACATTCTTGGTGAAACTCACCCTATTAGCCTGGTTCTCGATGGTCGGGTTTGATCTCTTTCTACACGCCGGCATTCTGGCGCCGCTGTATACCCAACCTGGCCCTTTCCTCCTGTCGCCTGAGCGTTCTTTCGCTTTAATTCCGGTTGGGTACGTCTCTTTCCTTTTGCTGGCAGTTTTGCTTGTCTGGCTGATGCATAAATTGGAACTGAAAGGATGGCGGCCAGGGGCGATCTTTGGCGCACAGTTAGGCGGTTTGGCCTGGGGGGCGCTTGTTCTGGGTCTTTACTCCATTTCTACAGCGCCACCCACTTTGTTGTTTGGCTGGTTTGTTGGGCAGACGGTTGAATTGAGCCTGGCCGGCGCTGTGACCGGTATCGGTTTGGAACGCGCCAGTTTGAAGCGCCTTTTCTTTCAAGTACTAGGGCTGGTCGTCCTCTTGTTTGCGTTGTCGGTCGTCCTGCAAAATATCGGTGTGGCGGCAAACGTATGATGTATTCTGACAAAGCGGCGTTACGCGGCGAACCGGGTGACGTTTGGCGTTCGGGGCAGGAGCGGCGGCTGGCGATGATCCGGCAGTGGATGGATTTAGACGGCGCGGTTATTCTGGACAACGGCTGTGGTCTTGGCCAATATCTGGAACATTTCGCCCCGTTTAGCGACCAACGTTTTGGCCTGGAAATTGAGCCTGATCGGGCCGTCAAAGCTGTCCCAACAGCCGCTGGCATCGCCCAAGGAGTGGGCGAGCATCTCCCCTTTGCCGATAACAGCTTTGATTTTGTCTTTAGTAATGAAGTGATTGAGCATGTGCAGGATGACCAGGTTTATGCGGCGGAGATGGCGCGCGTGGTGAAGCCGAACGGCCGTATCCTCATCTTTTGTCCCAACCGCTGGTATCCGGTGGAGCAGCACGGCATTTTCTGGCGCGGCCGGTACAAATTCGGCAATATCCCCCTGGTCAACTATTTGCCCAATCCGCTGCGTAACCGGCTGGCGCCCCATGTGCGGGCTTACACGAAGCGGGGTGTAATAGGGTTGTTTCGTGATTTACCGGTTGATGTGGTCCATCACGGCCGTATCTTTGGCGGCTATGACAATATCGAGAACCGGTATCCTCGATTGGGTCGCTTCATCAAAAACGCACTTTACCTGGCTGAAAAAACCCCATTTGCCGTCCTCGGTATCTCCCATCTGTTAGTGATGAAGAAACGGCCGTGATCCACGGCTCACGAGCAAGATTTCCCTCACCAATTTAGACGCCTGTTCAATAACAGCCACTCTTACCAACCGCCTATTGACAGACAACTCTGATTTTTATAGATTATGTCCGTCAATAATTAGAGGAATCTTGTGTTCTCGTGGTTAGCCGTTACAAAAGGGTGATGAATATGCCAATGAAACAGCGCTGGTTTACCCTGTTAGCAATCAGTCTGGTGGGCGTCGTTATGGTTATAGGGATTTTGGGCGTTCTGCCCGACGCCCGCGCCTGGGATGAAGAAGACATCCAATACTTCGACCCGTTGGACACAACCCCCATCACAACTCGCGTCACCATCAGTCCCTCTGTAAGTACCATCCATTTTGACATGGTAGGCGCGTTGGCGATTGCTGCCGGTTTTTCCATAACGGATGCGGCCGTCATTCAAGCATATTCACAAGCCACTGACGCCGGTAATTTACCGGCGTCAAATCCTGTCTACACTTTCGACGCCGACCCGGCCAACTATCCCGTCCCCCCAGCCATCGCCGAGGTGACGGCCACGCCCTACTGTCCCTCGCCGGGCACAACGGCCGATTTTGTGACCATGGGCAATTACGACGTGGCCAAAGACCAGATGGAATGTCCGGGTTGTTTCACCTCCCGCTTTGGGCCGTATGGCGTCATGTTTCACTTTCCCCACGCCAGCAGCGCCGAGTTGTACGCCACCCGCGATTGGGCATACGGCCGGACGCCGGCGCTGACGGGCACAGTGATATACGCCTACAGCAGCACCGCCCAATCCTTTTACCAGGCAGCGGTCAACATCTACAATTCATCCGACTGCTTTGTCAGCCGCACGGCGACGATTGACACCGGCAGCATCCAGCCAGGCAGTCTGCAAGCGTTGGGGATTTATCTGCACAGCCTGGGCGACAACCACTCTCATGGCGACTGTATCGCCGCCGCCGACGCGGACAACAAACTGTTTGCCGCCCACGTACACCCGGAAGGGCCAACAGATCCGCTGACTCCTTGCCGTTGGCTCGCCCACGAGTTTGAGTTTGGCTCGTCCAACAACGATACTGACCGCACATTTAATGGGATTGTAGCTGTTTATGATGCGCTGTTGACGTATGCCGCCGAAACCGGCCGTAACATTTACCGCTCCATCCCTCTTACCGCCGAAGGCAACCACATTTACGACGCCATCTACAGCTTTGTCCATACCACCGGCGCCGCATCGGCCTCGGACGGGCCGATGAACCGGCGCATTTTAGCCGACGATTTGCGCACCTGGGCCTTGCAGACCCGCACCCAAAACCCTGCCTACTGGCCGCAGGTGTTCCTGCCTGCGATCGCTTCAGATACAGGGTAAAGAAACGCCAGGCCAAGCGTGACCAAAGAACTTTCACGCTTCACACTTCACATTCGTCTGATTGGCCTTATAACAAACAAGAATTAACCAATATCATCAAGGCCAATTTGCTTGTAAATCCTCTGCCCCCAGATTACAATCTGATCTTAGTAGATCCAAAATCTGCCACGAATTGCACCAATTTCACGAATTAAGAACTTATTTTTCGTGTCATTCGTGCCGAAAATTTTAATTTGACGTTTCACATAACCAGGGGAACCTCCGAGAGGCTTGTCGCAACATCCGGTGTGAATATCGAAACCTCCCGGAGGATCATCCCGAAATATTGAGAAGATACTCGAAAATCTTAATTTGTTGAAGGAGAGTGGATCATGAGTGACAACGGTAACATTCAGGGAAACGGCCGTGCCCAAACCGGTAGCTTCCGCGTCAAAGTAGGTCTGGCCCAAATGCTCAAAGGCGGCGTCATCATGGACGTGGTGAATGCCGAACAAGCCGTCATCGCTGAAGAAGCGGGCGCGGTGGCCGTCATGGCGCTAGAACGGGTTCCGGCCGACATTCGCGCCGATGGCGGCGTGGCCCGCATGTCCGATCCGGGCATGATTAAGGAAATTATTGCCTCAGTTTCTATCCCGGTGATGGCCAAAGCCCGCATCGGTCACTTTGTGGAAGCACAAATTTTGGAAGCGCTGGGCGTAGATTACGTGGACGAGAGCGAAGTATTGACCCCGGCCGACGAAGAACATCATATTCATAAACACGATTTTAAAATCCCCTTCGTTTGCGGTTGTCGCAACCTGGGCGAAGCGCTGCGCCGCATTGGCGAGGGCGCGGCCATGATCCGCACCAAAGGGGAAGCAGGGACAGGCGATGTGGTGGAAGCAGTGCGCCATGCGCGCACCGTTCTGGGTGAAATCCGCCGCTTACAGCTTATGCCCAATGAAGAGTTGATGGCTTACGCCAAAAATATCGGCGCGCCCTATGCCCTGGTTAAGGAAACGAAGGATCTGGGACGGCTCCCGGTGGTCAACTTTGCCGCCGGCGGTATTGCCACTCCGGCCGATGCGGCGTTGATGATGCAAATTGGTGTGGACGGCGTTTTTGTCGGCTCCGGCATCTTCAAGAGCGGTAATCCGACCGAGCGGGCGCTGGCGATTGTGAAGGCAACGACGCATTACAATAACCCCAAAATCCTGGCCGAAGTTAGTGAAAACTTAGGCGAGCCGATGGTGGGCATTAACGTCAGCAGCCTGCCGGAAAGCGAGCATCTGGCAACGCGCGGCTGGTAAGCTTTGCCGGGGTGAAAGGGTGAACAGGTGATGGGGTGAGCGATTGTTCGTCCTTGCTCCCGTTCACCCTTTCATTTTACACTGGAGCAGGCATGAAAATTGGCGTATTGGCTTTGCAAGGAGCCTTCATTGAGCATATCAAGATGTTGGAAGGGATGGGTGTTGAGGCCATCGAGGTCCGGCTGCCAGAACAGTTAGCCGGATTAGACGGCCTGATCATCCCCGGCGGCGAAAGCACGACAATTGGTAAGCTGGCGGTGATGTATGATTTGATGGAACCGCTGCGCCGGTTTGCGGCTGAAAAAGCTGTTTGGGGAACGTGTGCTGGGATGATTTTCATGGCCCAAGATGTGGGCGCAAATCAGCCTTTACTGGGGATTATGGACATTGTGGTAGCGCGGAATGCGTTTGGCCGTCAAGTGGAAAGTTTTGAGACGGGGCTGGATGTTGCCGTGTTTGAAAATGGGCAATCCGCACCATTTCCGGCCGTTTTTATTCGCGCGCCTAAGTTGGTGGAAGCGAAAGGGGATGCTGAAGTTATTGTGCGGCTGGCAGATGGTACGGCCGTTGCCGCTCAACAAGGCAAATGGCTGGTTACTTCCTTCCACCCGGAACTAACTGGGGATGACCGGTTTCATAGATATTTTTTAAGCCTGGTGAGGGAAGTAAAGATTGATGATTGAAGATTGATGATGGGAGACTGCCTAATCATTAATCATCAATCATTTATTGATGCCGGGGAATGATCACTGTAAAGGTTGCGCCGTCGTCGGGGTTGTTTTCGGCCCAGATACGGCCGTTATGCTGTTCCACAATTTGATGGGCCAGGAACAGGCCCAGGCCGGTTCCTTTGCCACTGGGTTTGGTGGTGAAGAAGGGATTGAAAATCTTGTCCATGATGGCTGGGTCAATCCCGCACCCGGAATCTTGTACAGAGAAAGCGTACTTGGTAACGGCCGTTTTCCCGTTTGAAAATGCGTTCTCTTCCGACGGCGGCAGGTTTACCATGGGTGGCAGCGCCCATGTTTTGATCCGAATCGTACCGCCCATCGGCTGCATCGCGTCACGGGCGTTAATCAACAAATTGACCAATACCTGCGTCATACGGTTGTGATCGCAAACGATAGACTTTAAGTTGGCGTCCCGATTTACCTCAATCTCAACCTTAAATTCGCCCCGGAATTGACGCTGCACCAGGGTTAGCGCATCTTCCACAATCATATTCAAATTTGTTACAGCCACATGTTGGGCTTCATTGAATGAATAGTGACGCAGCACACCTACGATTCGAGTGCAGCGCCAGACGCTTTGTTCGATCATCTGGATATAGCGCACCAAATCCTCTGTGCGGAGTTCATTATCCTCGATCTCAGCCAGCACATTGCTGCATGTGTTCGTGATCACGCTGATTGGCGTTACCAGTTCGTGAGCGACGCCGGCCATGAGGGTGCCGATGCCAGCTAAGCGCTGGGTATGTGAAAGTGCGTCATTGACGTGTTGAACCTGATCAGGGTTGCTGAAAACAACTAATTTATGGCTGTCTCCATTCGCGCCCAAAGGGAAAATAGCCAGATTGACGGGTGTGAAACGGCCGTCTGGACGGCAAACATCCCCATTATATGAACTGCCCTTCATTAGCTCTATTCCCAATGGGGACGGCACAGTATCCGGCCAAAACTGACGATAGGAACAGCCTGTCAATTCGCCTGGTTCAACCCCCAAAATCATGACTGCTGATTCATTGGCGGCAACAACATCACCCTGCGGATCCAAAACGAGAAACCCCTCAGCCAGGCTTTGCCAAAGGTGATCATAAAATTGCAGGGGGGTACTGGTTTTCAGCTTTACCATGTGGCTGTTCCCTCTTCTTCCAGGATCATTCAAGGGGTAGATAAATTTCAATTATTTGTAGCATACGCCAGCCGCGTGTGAACGTCCGTATGCGAGCCGTAAAATCAACGTGAAGGGTGCGTGAAGGGGGAAAAGAAGGAATGGAACGAGGGATGAGTGAAATAGACGCTAACTCATCCCTTATTTCTCTATCGTGACAGGGATGCTGACTTCTTCAAAACGGCCGCCTTGCTGCACGACTGTTAGCAGCAGCGTGTATAATCCACTTAGCTGGTTCGTGTCCCATTGTCCCAGGACGGCGTCGTATTGGGCTTCGGTGACATTGTCGGCAATAATTTGCAAGTTAGAGGGAATGAGGCCGGGGAAATAAGCCAGCCGGTAGTGATCAAACTCGGCGCCGCGGGCAGCGCCGCGAATGGTGACCGTGCCGCTGATGGCCGCGAAGGGTTGAGGGAAGGTAACGGCCGTATCCTCGCTGGCTGCGCTGATCACAGCAACCGTATCATAATCAGTTGGAGGAATTTCGATACCAGCATCCAGCGCCCACGCTGCGGCTGTGGCATCCGGGTACACTTTATAAATGCGGTTCTCTACCAATTCCGGTGGTGTGTAGATGGTTGCCAGCCGGCCCGTTTCCCGATTAACGGCAAATGCCTGGTAAATTGTGTCGGGGACGGTGGGCTGAGTTCCCTGGATGAACAGCTCGGCAACAGTGGGGCAAACGTCGGTCGCCAGCAGGCCGGAAATGTCGCAAACGGTCGTTTCCACCAATCCTGGCGGTTGTGACCACAGGGAAACCGGCTCGCCTTGTAGCGCCCAGGCCATCACCGCCTGCCAGATGGGCGCCGCGCCGTCAACGCCGGTTACGCCGGCCATCGCCTGGTTATCGCTGTTGCCCACCCAAACGCCCGCAACCAGTTGGGGCGTGTAGCCAATCGTCCAGGCGTCGCGGAAATCATTGGTCGTGCCTGTTTTGACAGCAGCGGGGCGGTTGGCGGGCAGTTCCATCACGTTGGGACAGCCGAAGGCGGCGCAGCGGGCGCTGCGGTCGGCCAGCATATCATTCATCAGGTAGGCCAATTGTGGCGAGAGGATGTCGCGCTGTTGAATTTGTGCGTAGTAGTCATACAAAATCGCGCCCGATTGGTCTTCTACGCGCACGATGGCCGCGGGGTCGAGCGGACGGCCGTTTCCCCCCGGCTGCCCCATCATCACACCCATGTTGGCCAAAACCGCATAAGCATAGGTCATGTCCAACAATGCCGCTTCCCCGCCGCCCAGATTAAGGGAAAGATCATTATTGCCTGGCGCGAGGGTCATGAGTCCTAAATTGCGCGCCGTCGTTATCACTTTATCCATCCCTACCCAACTGGCGACCTGGACGGCGGGAACGTGGTAATCGTTGCCCAGGGCTTCGCGCAGACGCATAGGGCCGTGGAAACGGCCGTCTCCATTTTGCGGCACATAGGGCGTCCCGTCTAGGCCAAAATCCGTGGCCACATCCAGCGCCATCGTCGCCGCCGTGTAACCCTGGCTCAGAGCGGTGAGATAGGTGAAGGGGGTGAAGGCTGTCCCTGGCTGGCGACGGCCGTCTACGGTCATATTGAATGTGCCATCTACCGTTTTATCCCAGTAATTAACGCTGCCCACCATTGCCCGGATTTCGGCTGTTTGGGCGTCCAGGACAATGACGGCCGTATTGTTGACCTGCTGGTTGAGACCGAGAACGGCCGTATCCAGCGGCGGCAAGAAAGCCAGCGCATCACAACCGGCCAATTCATCGGCTGGTAAAGGCGGGCCAATCTGCCCCGACAACCGGTTTACGTGCGCCCGCGCCACACATTCGGCCTGCCCTTGCAGTTCCAGGTTAAGCGAGGTGAAGACACGCAGCCCGCCCGCCGCTTGCGCTTCCGGGCTGAACAATCGCCCCAACTCCTGCCGCGCATACCGGGCAAAATGGGGGGCGATGATTTCTAATTGATTGGCCGGGGCGGGGGGATTTGGTAGGGGAACGGCCGTGGCTGCTGCCATCTGCGCCTGATCAATAAACCCGGCCTCAACCATCGCCGCCAGCACAGTTTCTTGTTCCACTTTAGCTTGCTCCGGCGTATCAATCGGGTTGATTTGCGCCGATGATGCCGCCAGCATCGCTGCCTCGGCCAGCGTCAGGTCGGACAGCGGCTTGTCGAAATAAACGCGGGCCGCCGCTTCCACGCCAAAAGCCAGGCTGCCATAGTAGCGGGTGTTGAGATACCATGTCAAAATCTGTTTCTTGCTGTAACTGTTGGCAGCGCGATGAGCCAATAAATGTTCTTTTAATCGATCCGGACGCTGATAAACGTTGATTAATGCTGATTCTTCATTTCCTAATCTATGTTCATCGGCGTTCATCGGCGTCCCCAAATAGACGCGGACAGCTTGCTGGACAATGGCCTGGGGGGCGGCGCGCAGCAGACTGAAATTGGTCGCCCAAAAGTTAGGTTGTTCGCTGGCAATTGTAGCGTCGATCATGGCCTGAGGGATGTCGGCCAATGCCAGCCAACGCCGTTCGCCGTTGAGCGGCGGGGTGATTTCATCAATGACGATGGTTTTGGTTTGGCTGGCGTCAGTCCAGGCCAGGATTTGGGTGGGCATCACGCCAGTTGGTGGGATTTGGGCCAGTTGATCGTATGGGGGCAAGTCGGCGGTGAGGGAAGTGTAAACGGCCGTTCCCACCCCCCAGCCAACCAGCAGCGCCCCGACCACACCCAGCAAAACAACCAGCAGCGCGCCGCCCGCCCAATATAGGCCGAAAAGTATTTTCCCGTTTCGTTTAGCCGGACGCCGCTGCCGCAAGCGTACAATTCGTGTTGTTCTGGACATCACAATGGATTGTGCCCATTCATGCCCAAGTAAGCAAGTTTGTGCGGCACATCCTAAGAAACAGCAAACCGCCTGACACCGGGCAACCCGGCCACTTTGCTTAGGGCAATTGCATACTCTGATCGCCGATGAATGGAATTCATTGGCTGAGATAAGAAACCTGCTTCAGCAGGTTGAAGAATGACCATTTCAGTGCGCTTTAGCGTACTTTCTATGACAGGCGACGGTTTTCAGCCGTCGCCGACAAGCACAAATGGGAGTATGCAATCGCCCTACCACTTGCCGCCAATTTGTTGCCTGGATTCGTCGCTTATGATAACTTTGATAAACGGTAGAGGAACCGTCCATTTTTTACCGCCAACGCTATACCTGTCACATATGACTACACTGGGAATCAGTGACGCATTGGTGTACATAATAATCCCCTTTTTTCAACCGAGGTGGCATGAGTTTAGACTCCTTTTTACTCACTGTTGAAGACGTTACTCTCAATTTTGGGGGAACGGCCGCTTTGTCCAACGTCGGGTTCCAGGTTCGCCAGGGTGAAATTCGCGCCATCATCGGACCCAACGGCGCCGGCAAAACCTCCATGCTCAACTGCATCAGCGGTTTTTACCGGCCGCAGTACGGGCAAATTTGCTACAAAGGCCAAGACCTCACCAAAGTAGCCAGCCACAAAATCGCCTCTCTGGGCATTGCCCGCACCTTCCAAAATATCGCCCTCTACACCGGGCTGAGTATTCTAGACAATCTGATGGCGGCCCGGCATATTCACATGAAACAAAACAGCGCCGCCAGTATGTTATACTGGGGACCGGCGCAGCGTGAAGAGATTGCCCATCGCGCCATCGTCGAAGAGATCATCGACTTTCTGGAGATCGCCCACATTCGCAAAGCCATTGTGGGCGCTTTGCCCTATGGCCTGCGTAAGCGGGTCGAGTTAGGTCGGGCATTGGCGCTGGAGCCAAAATTACTTCTGCTGGATGAGCCGATGGCCGGGATGAATGTGGAAGAAAAAGAAGACATGGCGCGTTTCATTCTGGATATTCACGAGCGACGCGGTGTGACGGTGGTGCTAATCGAACATGACATGGGCCTGGTGATGGATATTTCCGACCGGGTTGTTGTGTTGGATTTTGGCGTAAAAATTGGCGATGGCACGCCAGATGACATCAAGAATGATAAAAAAGTTATTCAGGCATATCTAGGGCAGGCATAACTAGAGACTGGAGACTTATACTTGTTCCAGTCTCTAGTCTTTGGTCTCCGAACAATGAGCGAACCACAAACCATCCCACAATATTTTTTATATCAGGTGCAGCGATACGGCCGTAACAAGGTCGCTCTCCGCCAAAAAGAGTTTGGTATCTGGCAGGAATATACCTGGCAAGATTCCTACGAGTATGTCCGCGACTTTTGCCTGGGTATGATCGCGCTGGGTTTACAGCGCAATGACCACGTTTGCACCGTTGGCGATAACGACCGGCAGTACTTATGGGCTTACCTGGGCCTGCAAGCCGCTTCCGCGACCGTTATTGGCATGTACACCGATGCCATCCCCAGTGAAATGGCGTACATTATCGAACACGGCGATGCTGCTTTTGCGCTGGCTAAAGATCAGGAACAATGTGACAAACTACTGGAAATTCGGGGAAAAATACCGCTTGTCAAAAAAGTTATTTATTGGGACGCGCAGGGGCTTTGGAATTACGATGACGATTGGCTTATCTCCTTTGAAGAAGTTCTGGCTTTGGGGAAACAATTAGCCGAAAAAGAACCAGATCGCTTTGAAACAGAAGTGGCCCTGGGCCAGGGCGATGACCTGGCCACATTATGTTACACATCTGGTACAACTGGTTTACCCAAAGGCGTGATGTTGAGTCATGCCAATCTACTATATTCAGGCAACGCATATCTGGAAATTGATCCTCGCTATGACACCGACAATCATGTCAGTTTCATGCCCATGGGCTGGATCGCCGAGCCGGTTCTAGGCATTGCTGCTCATGTGTACTCAGGTATGGTGATGAATTTTCCCGAGGAACCGGAAACCGTGCGCCAGAATGTGCGCGAAATCGCGCCAGAGAGTATTTTTTACACATCGCGTTTGTGGGACGCTTTGGTGGCTACCGTCCAGGTGCGGATCAAGGATGCTACCTGGATCAATCGTAAGTTGTATGATTTGTTTTTGCCCGTAGGCTACGCGGTTGCCAATAAGAAGTTTGCCAAAGAAAAGCCGGGTCTCATCCTGAAGCTGGCTTACGCGCTGGGAAATCAGATAGTTTTTGCTCCTTTGCGTAGTCAACTAGGACTCTCTCGCGTGCGCTCTGCTTATACGGCCGGAGCAGCGCTGAGTCCGGATGCGATGCGCTTTTTCCATGCCCTGGGTATCAACCTCAAACAGATTTATGGTTCCACAGAAGTTAGCGGCGGGGCTACCATTCATCGAGAAAATGACGTCAAATTTGCCAGTGTAGGCCAACCTATTCCCGGCGTGGCTGTGCGTACATCGCCAACGGACGAGATTCAAATTTCAGGCCCGACTGTTTTTCAAGGCTATTATAAAAATGCGGAAGCGACGGTGCAGGCTTTTGAAGTGGACGAAGACGGCCGTCGCTGGTTCCGAACCGGAGACGCCGGTCATGTGGATGAAGACGGGCATCTCATCTACCTGGATCGGGTGAAGGACATGATCCGGTTGGCGAATGGCGAGCAATTTTCACCCCAATTTATTGAGGGCCGCCTCAAATTCAGTCCCTACATTCGGGATGTCATGGCCGTTGGCGGCGAAACTTGGGAGTTTGTGACCGCGCTCATCATCATTGATTTTGAGAATGTGGGTCATTGGGCCGAAAAACAAGGGCTGGGCTACACCACTTTCGTAGACTTATCACAAAAAGAAGAGGTGTACGCGCTCATCAAAGAAGCCGTAGACGAAGTGAACCAAAATTTACCCCCGACTGGCCGGGTGCGCCATTTTATTCTCTTTCACAAAGAGTTCGACGCCGATGAAGCCGAGATGACCCGCTCCCGAAAACTGCGCCGCGGCTTTTTGTACGAACGATACCAGGACATTATTACGGCGTTGTACAGCGGACAAGAAAAGGTGCGCGTCAGCGCGTCGGTGAAGTATCAAGACGGCCGTGAAGGGGTAATCGAGACGTCGGTGAAGATCGCGTCGCTGCGGTGAAAAGTATACAGACGTCTCCACTTGCTGTACAATGAATATACGTTAACTACACAGATTTGGTAATTGGAGGTAGAGATGACGAAAACGGCCGTTATTTCAGCAAGAATTGACCCAGGACTAAAGCAAAACACAGAACAGATTTTTCAGGAACTTGGCTTGACGACAACACAAGCAATTACGCTCTTTTACAAACAAGTGGCGCTGCAACGCGGATTACCTTTTGCGGTTAAACTGCCCAACGAAGAAACACAGCAAGCCTTAGCTGAAGCCAAAGCTCGCTACAATCTGACAAGTTTCAATGATACGGAGAGTCTCTTTGAAGATTTAGGCATCTGATGCGCATCATTGAGCAGACAGCAAAATTCAAGAAAGATGTAAAACGCGCCAAGAAACGCGGTAAACAGTTTAGCGATTTTAAGCGGGTCATAGATTTGCTAGATCTTGGAGAGCCGTTAGCGGCAAAATATCGTGATCACGCGCTTGTTGGCGGCTACAAAGGATCGCGCGAGTGTCACATTGAACCGGATTGGCTGCTCATTTATGAATTGACGGAAGATGAGTTGGTCTTGGTTAGAACAGGTTCCCACGCTGATTTGTTTGGATAGGGCGCAACTTGATGCGGTGAATGTGAAGGCGACGGAAAGGTATCAAAAAATATATGGTTGGGGGTAAATTATGACTTACCTTTATACTGAAAATGAGGTTAAACAAGTAATGGAATCCATAGTTGATACAAACAACCACAGGGCTGTTTTATCAATGCTTGTCGATTCAATTGTTGAGGCTAACCTTCAAACAGGAGGGAACTGGGCTGTACAGTGCCAAAGAAACGATATCCGTCTTACTGTAGGACATTACTACATTTTCGTTATTGATAGAAATGGAATATGGCTTGCACTGGATAGAGACTTGATAGATACAACAAACTGTTTAACAGAATTGGAAAACGCCGGATGGGTACATGATGAACGTTATGGAAGTTATAAAGATAAATATCAAAACATTTTTTCTGTAAACGGATACTATGTTTCACAAAGCGGATACTTAATGGGCTGGTCATCTGTTAGCATCAGCCAACTTCATTTTGCTTTTATTAACAGTATTATCACTGTCGGTCAATCTATGGACTCCCGTACCCCCAACACACATTCGCCTGGTGTAGTGCAGTACTTAAGAAATACTTTAGGCCGGACGGTACCTGATCCGACCTATGAATGATGATTTCAGGTTGCAGCTGAAATCCCAACCTCGCCACCTGGGAGGCAACGTAAGTAAAAATCCCATTAGCGTTTACTGGATACTGAAAACTAAAATATGAACTGGCAACTCGTACCACAACAATTGATCACCGGCATCTTGAATGGAGGAACTATCGCCCTCATCGCCCTGGGCGTGGTGCTTATTTTTAAGTCGTCCGAGGTCTTTAACTTCGCTCACGGTCACATGGTGATGATGGGCGCGTTTTTGACCTGGTGGTTTGCCGGAGCCACCGAGAATGGGAATGAGCTATTCAATTTACCTTTATGGGCGGCGGTGATCATGGCAGTGATCACGGCCGTCATCATCGGCCTGCTTATCGAACGACTGGCCCTCCGCCCCATGGCCGGTCAGCCGCTCCTCTCTATCATATTGATGACCTTGGGGTTGGCTCAACTCATGGAAGGCGCAGCCAGTATTGCCTTTGGCATTGATCCCAAAGGCAACTTCCCGGCCCCCTTCTCCCCCGGCGACGTATTCATGCTTCCCTTCCCCGGCGCGTTCAACGACACCATTATTCTCAAGAAAACATTGGCCGTGACTTTTGTGGTGGCCATGCTGGCGGCAGTTATCTTCATCCTCTTCTTCCAACTCACCAAAACCGGCCTCTCCATGCGCGCTACTTCCGAAAACCACGAACTGGCCCGCAGCGTCGGCATCCGCGTACCCCGCGTATTTGGTCTCTCCTGGGCCATCGCCGGCATCATTGCCACCCTGGGCGGCGTCCTACTCGCCACCCTCACCGGCGTCAGCCTCAACCTGTCCACCGTCGTCCTCATCGCTTTCCCGGCTATCCTCCTCGGCGGACTGGATTCCTTCCCCGGCGCTATTGTCGGCGGATTACTCGTTGGCCTGACACAGGCGTTGGTGCAAGCCTCCAGCTTGATTGCAGTGCGTAATTCCACTGAAATTGCGCCATACATTTTACTGCTCATCGTACTCGTTCTCCGGCCAGAAGGCTTATTTGGCCAAAAGCGGATTGAACGAATTTAAGCGTTGGCCCGTTGGCTGTAATCCGTAATCCGTTATCCGTGACGGAACACGGAACACGGAACACGGATTACGAAACACGAAACACAGCAAGGATTAAAAAATTATGGCTGTCCTTCGACCCGCAGGCGATTTTGATCGCAGTTACAAGCAAGATATGTCTGTTATCCGGCAAAAATACCAATGGGTATTGCTGGGGCTGGTATTGATTGGCGCTTACACCGCTCCCATGTGGGGCAGCGCTTATGTTGTCAGTACGGCCAATCAGCTTGCCTACACCATTATCGCCCTGCAAGGATTAAACATACTCACCGGGTATACCGGTCAAATTTCGTTAGGACAGGCGGCATTCATGCTCGTCGGCGGCTACCTTTCGGCGCTGATGACTATTCATTTGGGCATTTCCATGTTTTTGGCCCTGCCGTTGGCGGCCCTGGGAACCGGTTTGTTTGGCCTGATCTTCGGCCTACCTTCACTGCGGGTTAAAGGGTTTTATCTGGCGATGGCCACCCTGGCGGCACAGTTCATCATCCCCTGGATGAGCCGCCAAACCTTTAAGGATTATTTGGGCGGCACTTCAGGCCGGATTGATGTGCCTGTGCCCACAATAGGCGATTTTGCTTTTTTGGAAGTGCGTCATTTTCTCTACATTTCGCTGACGGTGCTGGTGATTACAACGATTTTGACGCTGAATATCTCACGCACACGGTTGGGACGGGCGTTCGTGGCCGTGCGGGATAATGACCTGGCGGCGGAATTGTTGGGGGTGAATCTGTTTGGCTACAAATTGCGTGCTTTTTTCATCGCGGCGATGCTGGCCGGGGTGGCCGGCGCACTGAAGGCGCACAGCCAGCGCGGCGTGGGCACGGAGTTTGGTTATGGCTTGCCCGAATCGATCATTTTCCTGGGAATGCTGGTGATTGGCGGCCTGGGTACAAACATTGGCCCGTTTTTGGGGGCCATCACGATCGTTTTGCTGGAAGACCTGGCAAATTTGACTGGCGGCCAGGTTGCGGCGCTTTTTCCCGACCAGGCGGCCCGCGTGTTGACTTCGTTCCGACCGATTTTCTTTGGGGCGATTTTGATGTTATTTTTAATTTTTGAGCCGCGAGGATTGGCTTATCGTTGGCAAATAATCAAGTCGGCGTGGCGGTTACGGCCGTTCTCCCGTTAGCAACCCCACCCTGTATGTAAGTGTGTGAAAATGGAGGAGGTGAAATTGGAAGAAACTGGACATTCATAAGCATCAACTCTCTCAGATTGTTAGAAGGAACAACGGAGGTAAAGAAATGAAGAGATTTTCCCGTCTAGCTATATTATTAGTAATCCTGGCCCTGCTGCTGGCAGCCTGCGGCGGCAGCGCCATTACCGAAGAAGATTTAGCGGGCGCCGAAGCCCGCGCCGATGCGGCCGAATCTGCCCTGGCCGACGCCGAAGCCCGCGCTGATGCAGCCGAATCCGCTTTGGCCGACGCCGAAGTTGCCCTGGCCGATGCCCAATCTGCGCTGGCCGATGCCCAATCTGCGGCCGCGGCTGCCGAGACTGCCGCGCCGGCCGAAGCGCCGGCTGAGGAACCAACGCCGGAACCGACGCCAGAACCGGTATCCAATTGTGAAATTGGGTATGAAGGTGAAACCATCACCATCTACCAGCAAGCCGGCCTTACTGGCGCGTTGGCCTCCATTTTGGGGCCGGGCTTCATCAACGGCAACAACGACGCCGTCGCTCAGATCAATGCCGCTGGCGGTATTTGCGGGGCAACTATCGAGGTCCGTTGGGAAGATACGCAATATGTGCCGGAGCAGGAATTGGCCGTCTATGAAACCTATCGCGCCGAAGACCCCAAACCGATGTTTGTTTTGACCTATGCCAGCGGCGCTTCGCTCATCCTCAAGGATCGCGTCGTTGAAGATGAAATCGTCAATATCGCCGCCGGTTTGAGCGCCGAAGCGTTCTACAACCCGGCCGATGGCTGGACGGTAGGCGTGGCCCCGATTTACTCCGATCAATTTGCCGGATTCGTGCAATGGGTTAGCGATAATTGGGCGGACATCAAACCGGAAGGCGCGGGCGATGATATCGTGGTGGGTGTGATTGGCTGGGCCAACTCCTTTGGCGCTGGCGCCACCACTCCTGAAGCCCTGGCTTACGCTGAAAGCCTGGGTGTTACTGTTTTGCCCTTGGAAGAACAGGAGATTTCGCCCACAGCCGATGTGACTGGACAGTTACAAAATCTGCTGGTAAACGGCGCTAATGTCCTCTGGATTCAATCCCTTTCCTTTGGCCCGGCCCAAGTCATCGGCACGGTGCGGGCGTTGGGCGCCTGGGACTCAATGGTTGTGGGCAGCGTCAACTGGGGCATGAATCAGGATGTGATCAATATCCTGGGTGAAAATTCAGCTTTGGCCGAGGGTTATTACGGCGTGTTCCCGTCCCTATGGTGGAATGACACGGATGATCCCAATGTTCAGGATATGATCGCTTCCTTTGAGGCTGGCGGTTATCCTGAAAGTGACAAGGGCGTCGGCTATATGTTGAGCTACGGCTCAGTATATGCCGTGTCCCAGATCATTGAGCACGCTATCAACCGGGATGGGTTCGAGAACCTGAGCGGGGCGACTTTCTTTGATGCCATGAAGGATTTGGGCACAGTCAGCGCGTTTGGTTTCTACGAACTGGACGTTCGTGATGGCAACCGGGCGCCGCGTGAGGCGCAGATTCGTCAGGCGCAGATGGTGGATGGCGCCATTCAGTTTGTGACGGTGCAAGATTTCTTTGAACTGCCGGATACGCGGCCGTCGGCTCCATAGTCAGTAATTAGGTTCCGTATTCCGTATCCCGTTATCCGTATTTCGTATTCCGTGTTCCGTTTACGGATAACGGAATACGGATAACGGATAACATCACACCATTATGCTGAAAGTTAATAACATTGAAGTCGTTTACAACGATGTCATTCTAGTTTTGCGCGGAGTGACGCTGGCGGTGGAGAAGGGGCAGATTGTTTCGCTGCTGGGGGCCAATGGCGCGGGTAAGTCTACGACGCTGAAGGCGATGTCTGGCCTGCTCCATGCCCAGGAAGGAGCCGTAACGCGGGGTAATATCGAGTTTGACGGTCATCGGATTGACAGACTCTCTCCAGATGAGATTGTGCGGCTGGGGATTGTGCAGGTGTTGGAGGGACGGCCGTTATTCGAACATCTGACGGTGGAAGAAAACTTGCAAACCGGCTCTTTGTTCCGGCCGTATGGGTTGAATAGCAAGGTGATCAAACAAGACGTTGAACAAGTTTACCATTTCTTCCCGCTGCTCAAGGAGTTGCGAAAGCGCACCAGCGGCTATCTGTCCGGCGGCGAACAGCAGATGGTGGTGATCGGCCGGGCGCTGATGGCGCGGCCCAAGCTGATGCTCTTGGATGAACCGTCGTTAGGGTTGGCCCCCTTGTTGGTGCAAAGCATTTTTGGGGTAATCCGGCGCATTAACGAGGAATCAGGTGTGTCTATCCTGCTGGTGGAGCAGAACGCCAATGTGGCGCTGCAAACGGCCGATTATGCTTATGTGATGGAAAACGGCCGTATTGTCCTCGACGGTTCGGCAGAACAACTCCGTCAAAACGCCGACATCAAAGAATTTTATCTGGGGCTTACCCAGGTTGGCGAACGTAAAAGTTACCGCGATGTAAAACATTACAAGCGGCGTAAGCGGTGGCTGGGCTGAGTGATTGTCTGGAAATGTGTTCCTGATAAAGAGACTGGAGACTAGAGATTGGAGATTAACCAGTCTCCAGTCTCCAATCTCTTTTTAAGCCAATTCCCGTTCAACAATCCCCGTTAAACAGCCAATTGCCCCGGCTGCTTTGCGTAACTCACCCACGTTCACCGTGTGACAGATGACGCCCAGGTTTTCTAAAAATGCCTGTGTCATCGAATTGCCGGCCGGCATCAAAAGTTCGCGCGGGCCGAGGGTGACGAAGTTGAGTGCCATCCCCTGTAACGCTTCCTTCTCATCGGGGATGAACACGACCTGGAACCCGCATTGTTTGAGCGCTTCTACCCCGCGATGAACCAGCCGCGTGGGCCAGCCAATGGCCAGGTCGCGGTCAACAATTCGCAGCATCCCCATCAAGTGCATGGAACCGTAGGGCAAATCCACCTGGATAACGGTGACGCCCATTTCGTTTAAGGCGTGAGTTACCTGCGCCGTTCCCTCGTCGTTGGTGCGTAAGCCGCGTCCGATGATGGCGGTCTGCGGGTCAAGCCACATCGCGTCAGCCCCTTCAAATGTACCCCGTTCGCGCATGCTGCGGATGATGGGAACGCCCAAATCGGCCAGACGACGGGCGACTTGCCGCTCTTCCCCGGCGCGGACGGTGGAGGCAGGCCGGGCCAAAATCACGCCTTCAGGGGTCATGAACATCAGATCGGCAACGAACATCTGGTTAGGCGCGGGTGGGCCGGCCGGGTCCACATAATGGACGGTCACGCCAGCGCCGCGGTAAGCTTGGGCGATGGCGTCATGCTGGGCCTGGGCGCGGGAGAGGTTTAGCGGTTCCAGCATTTGCACGGCGTCGGGGTTGGTTGAGCCGGTTAGTTCCGGGCCGGGGCGATGGAGCAGAACGGTTTTGAGGCGCGACCATTCGGTGGAGAGGCCGCAGGCGCCCCAGACGCTGCCTAATTCTTCTGATAACGATTGGAGGCGGGGCGACCAGCCTTCACCGCCATAGGCGGCGGCGTTGAATGATTTGTTAGACGTATTTTCTTTAGCTGTTGTTGTCATTGCGAAAAACTATGGCCACCGACGAACCAGCGAATGACGGGCTGTTTTTGGGCGGCTTCAAGGGGGGTGGATTGGCCGGAAAGCACGGCCGTTACCTGTTCCCAGGTAATTGCCATTTGTTCTTCAATCAATACGGGGCGGGCGAAGGGGAATGCAGTGCGCATGGCGTCGCCCAACGGCCGGGGCAGATAGGCCCAGTAGCCCATCCCGTTAGCGACAGAGGGGCGGGCCGGAATCATGCGCGGAGTGGGTCGCTGGTAGCTGAGGAATTTGAGCCATTGCCAGACGGCTAACGGCCGTTCACTCCCCTGGCTGATAAAACTCCCATACACCCACAGCGGCGTAATCCCATCAAACCGATCTGATCCGGGAAACGGAACGGCTCCCAGGTTGGCCATGAGCAGTTGGCGCTCATAATCCACCGGCAAATCTACCCAGATGATCGCCTTGCGGCGCGATGTTTGAAAATTCCACAGCAAGAACTGCTGGCGCTGGTTGATTTCCATCTGTCCGGCCAACGAAGAGATATGAGCGGCTTCCAATAAATCAGCCAATTGTCCGCTCAGGTCGGGCATTTGGCCCGGCTGGTCGGCCATGTCACGATACCAGGCCAATGCCGCTGCGACGTTTTGCGCTTGCAGTTGGCTCTGGCAAAGGACGGTCGCTTCTAAACAGGGGTTGTTCAAATTGTAGGCATAGGAGTAGAGTGAATCCAGACCGGTATCCAGGAAACGCCAGGTTAACTCTGATGATTCTAGTTGGCCGGGAACCAGCGCATCCATATTTTGCGCCATCTCTTCCCATGTCCAACGCAAGGAGGGTTCGGGCAGATTGGCCCGTTGGTAGGCGCCTTTGTCATAATAAAGCAGGCGCATGTTGGCGGCCAGCGGCAGCATCCAGGTACGGCCGTACCATTCCGTTCCCCGCCAAATTTGAGGGAAGAAATCAACCGCGTCAAAATCAGGATCAGTGTCTACGTAATCAGTCAGATCGCGCACCAATCCGGCAGCCAGCATCGCTTCGGTGGGGGTAACGGCCGCTCCGTCAAACTCTGTCGCCAAGGTAGTCCAATCATCTGGTAGTTCTGCCAATTTGACTATTTCGATGGTGATATCGGGATGGTCGGCCATGAAACGCGCTGCCGCCTGGTCAAAGTCCATGATGTTTTGATCGTTGTAGAAGCTGGGCGGCGGCACGGCAAAGCGGATGACGGCAGGGGCAAGGGCGGTTTCCAGGCGCTGGCGCAGCATTTGCCAGAAGAGGGGGGCGGGCTGCCCATTTTCGTCCAGGGCGATGAGACGGGGGGAGGGAACGCGAATTTGGCCGGGAACGGCCGTTTCGCTGAAATCATTAGACAGGTGCAAAGTGAGGGGGAGACGGTCGTCCTGGCAGCCGCGCGGACATATTGCCGCCACCTGATCCTCCACAAATATCGCCACTGCCGCCGCCCATACCTCGTCAATTTCCGTGTAGATGAGATCGCCCCACTCCTGCTTGGCGCTTGTCCAATTGCCCCAGTAACCAGGCGCTGTCGGCGTATGTACCAGCCGGTCGCCCTGCCATTGGAAAAAGGCGATGCGTTGGTAAGTCTGATCATCGGCCGTCCAGGAGAGATTGGCCCAGATAAAATCATCGCGCGGTTCGGCCCGTGTTACCTGGAATCCGGCGCGGGCAGCCGACCTGTTTACCGGCAGGAGTTGGGCCGGTATCCAGGCCGAATCACGGGAATACAAGGAGAAGTATAAATCGCCGTCGCCGCGTAAAAAAGCGCCATGTTCCAGGTCAAGAATAGATTGAACGGCCGTTTTCACCTCGTTTTCTGAGCGTTCAATCCGGTTACGGCCAGCCTGCCAACTGCCGAGAAGCGCCCCGGTGAGTGTGATGGCTACAATCAAAAACCAGAGCGAGCCGGTTAACCAACGGGCCGATTCCGCGCGTACCGGCACAGTTTCTTCATATTCATCTTCGCCTACAAGCCAAGCAAATTTGTCTTTCATGCCTATTCCTCAGATAAATTGTCCGGGTAATCTATCACAAACTGATGCCACCGTTTTTTTACAACCACATCCCCGCTATATAGTATTGTCAGTGGAAGGGCGCGAATTCGCAGCCCATTTAATCCTGGTCGTCCGGCCTCATCCCAGGCTTGCACCTGGTTTACCAATTGCTGGGCCGCGCCGTCATCTGGGCCAAAGCCGCGCACATGCAGCGTAAACGGCGGTGGCGGTTTGCCTTCTGGCGGAACTGGTGGTGGAAATGGCATATCAGGTGGGCGCATGAGTGCGCCTATGCCCGTTTCCGTCAAAATGGCCAGTGTTATCTGCCACTTGCTTTTGCCTGAACTGCTGAAAAGAGGGGGAATAAGCCCTCTATCCACGCTTTCACCCCGCGCATAAAGGGAGCAATGGCGGGTTTCGTGCAGGGCTAACCAAAGCGACAAACTTCTAAAGAGTTGACGAGGCGTGGTTTTGACGGTGGTTGATCGATCTTCGCGCGGGCCGGTGAGCCATTGATAAATCATCTCCGAATCAACCGGGTCTGGATCGTAGATGGCTGCTAATCCCCAATCAGAATCACCCTCTAAATGAAGCTCGTGGCTCGGTTCGGCCAAATCGCCGCGCAGGCGCATGAAGCCGCATGGTTTGATAGAAGCGCTGGTCAGATGGTTGTTGCGCCGGTCAAACGCCACCGAAAGTTGGGGGCCGTTGATGGACAGGGGGAGCAGGATACGGCCGTCCGGCTTTAACTGCTCCAACCAATCCGGGGCAATATCCCAGCCGCCAACGGTCAGGATGATACGGTCATACGGGGCATTGGCGGTATACCCGGCTATGCCATCGCCGCAGATGACGTTGACCCGCTCAAACCCGGCGGCGGCCAGATTTTGCCTGGCGGCAGCGGCCGTATCCTCATCCAGGTCAACCGTTGTCACCTGGCCCTGCTCGCCGACGAGGCGCGCCATGAGCGCGGCATTAAAGCCCGTTCCCGCGCCGATTTCCAACACATGCTGGTCGGGCTGCAAATTCAACTGCTCCAGCATAATTGCCATGATCGCCGGTTGGGAGGAAGAACTGATGGCACGGCCGTTTTCAAACTTAGTCGGGATAGCCTGGTCGCTGTAAACTCGCTCCAAAGCGACATCCGGCAGAAACAGGTGGCGCGGCACAGTGCGGAAAGCCGCCTCGACACGTTCTGTTTCCAGGCATCGGTTCATTATTAATTTATCAATGAGAGTGCGGTGCAGGGCAGCAATATCGGGCGTTTCCTGATCGTTTATGGACATGTGTAATTTGGGTCTGGTGGATGTCGCTTGGGAGCGGGTTTGTTTGGATTGGGGTTGGTCATTTGTGGCCGCCTTTCACAAGATGGTTGTCATGTAGAGATCGTCTATGTCCAGTTCAAAGCCCAATTTGCGGTAATAGTTGCGGGTTCCAACGGCGCTGATGACGGCGATACGGCCGTAACCCGCCTCCCTGGACATCGCCTTCGCCCTCTCCACCAACCGCGTCCCCAGGCCGATGTGCTGCGCCTCGCCGTCGCTGTCGTCGCCGATGGCCAGCGCCGGGCCGTAAACGTGTACCTCGCGGATCATCGCGTGCCCGGCCAGTTCGGGAATGGGGAGCGGGCAGCGGGGAGCGGGCAGCGACAGGCGCAGGAACCCGGCGAGGCGATCCGCCTCCGTCACAAAGCTGAGAAAATGCTCCCGCGTCGCATCTGTTTCATAAGAGTCAATCTTTAATCTTAAATCATCAATCTCGACTTTCTGCCGCCGCACTTCCCGGCAGCGGATACAGTGACATTGCAAGCCGCGCTTTTTCATCTCCCGCTGGGCGATCTGGCGCAAGTTGGCCTTGGTGAACCCTTCCACCACGTTGTTGGTGGGAATGTCGCGGATGATGCGCGTCAAGCGCACATAACGAGGCGTTTGTACCTTACACTGCACCAGCGCTTCGGTCACCTGTTCTTCGGTGTAGGGCCGGTATTCGCCGCGCTGCCAGTAGTCGTACAATTCGGCGTTTTGCAGCAGCATGGTGGGGTAGATTTTGAGTTCGTCGGGGCGGATGGCAGGGTCTGACCAGAGACGGCCGTAATCAGCCACATCACTTTCCGGCGTTGCTCCCAGCAAATTCGGCATCCAATGGCCGTGAATTTTGTAACCGGCCAGCCGCAGCAGCCGGAACGCATCCCGCGTTGCCTGGACATCATGCCCGCGTTTGTTCAAGGCCAGCACGCGATCATCCAAACTCTGAATGCCCACCTGCACTTTGGTGACACCTAGTTGGCGGAACCAGCGCAGTTCGTCCGGCGTGATGTGATCCTGCCGCGTCTCGACAACCAGGCCGACGTTGCGCCGGTCGGCCGCCGCATTGAACGCCTGGGCCTCAAGCAGCGTCTCAGAATCCACGCCGTTCATGGCGTCGAAACAGCGCTTGATGAACCATTCTTGATAATCACGCCGGTAGCTGGACCAGGTTCCGCCTAGTATGAGCAGTTCGATTTTGTCCACCGGATGGCCGATCTGCTCTAACGCCTGGATGCGGCCCACCGTCTGGTCATAGGGATCGAAGGCGTACCGCTCGGCCCGCTGCGCGCCTGGCTCGTCGTGCAGGTAGCTTTTAGGCATCCGCACATCGGTGGGGCAGAAGACGCACTTGCCGGGGCAGGGGTAGGGCTTGGTCAGGACGGTGACGACGGTGACGCCGGCCTGGCTGCGCACGGGCTTGGTTTGCAGCAGAGTGCGTAGGTCGGGGTCAAAATCCAGCCAGCCCTGGTTGCAGAGCCGTTGGTACACATCCAGAACCTGACTTTTGGAGAGGAAGGGGAGACCCTGTTTGGCAAATTTACGCATGGTATGGTTGAAGTGTTGGGGGGAGGATGGGAGGGGGGACGCCAACTTCTCAATCAACTGCACAAACAACGTTTCCTGCCCCTCAATCGCCACGCTCTCGCGTTTAGCCTGCCATTCAGCATCGTAACCATCACGTTTGACCACAGGGTTAACCTGTAAATCCTTTAGTGTTCTCATATGGTATCCAGTGTAACATGCTTTGTCGCTCATTCAAGATCGTGAATTTACTGACAATCTCGTCGGTTTATGACGCTATTTGGGCAATCCAGGCAACTTCTCCAGCCCGCATTTGGTTAATTTGCTTGTAGACAACGATAAATCCTTTGTTAGAATACACGTTTAATATTTCCTGAGAGGAGACGACGCGGGCTGCGGCACGCCGCCATGAATGAAAACCAACCTCCCGGAGGTTTTCAGGATAGCCCAACGTCGTGGTTGGAACCTCCGGGAGGTTACTTGCGAAGGAGCGACTATGAAAGAACTTTCCCAACTTGTCAGCAGTATCCCCGCATCCGTCACTCTGGCGGTGAATGATAAAGCCAAAGCGCTGCAAGCAGCCGGGCATGATGTTATCGCCCTGGCTGGCGGCGACCCCGATTTTGCCACCCCGGCCCACATTACGGCGGCGGCGCTGGCGGCTATCGAAAATGGGGCAACCCATTACCCGGCGCCGATGAAAGGGATTCCCAGCCTGCTGGAAGCAATTGCCGAAAAAATGGCCCGCGATAATAACGTCCGCATCAATCCGAAAACGGATGTGGTGGTGACGCCGGGCGGTAAGTGGGCGCTGTTTCTGGCGTTGGCGGCTGTGCTCAACCCTGGTGATGAAGCGCTCTATCTCGAACCGGTTTGGGTCAGTTATCCGCCGATGATTAAACTGGCGGGCGGTAAACCCGTGCCGGTGAGTTTGCCCAGCGAGGATAATTTCCGCATCACGGCCGATTTGCTCCGCGCCCAAATTACTCCCCAAACCAAAGCCCTCATGGTCACCAATCCCTCCAATCCCACCGGGCGCGTTGTGACGCAGGAAGAGTTGGATGCCATTGTGGAAGTGGCGACGGAGGCCGACTTATATGTCATTTCGGATGAGATTTATGAGAAGCTGGTGTTTGACGGCCGTTCCCACCTCTCCATCGCCGCCGCCCCCGACATGGCTGAACGTACCCTCACCGTCAACGGCATGTCCAAAGCCTACGCCATGACCGGCTGGCGGCTGGGCTGGCTGGCCGGCCCCACGCCCATCCTTAAAATCGCCACCCGTATGAACAGCCAGACCGTCTCCTCGGCGGCCAACTTCACCATGCACGCCGCCGTCGCCGCGCTGAACGGCCCCCAGGACATCATCGCTGAGATGTGCGATTCCTACCAGGCGCGACGCGATTTTATGGTGAAGGCGATGAATGAGATTGACGGCGTGGAAGTCCGTTCCGTCGAGGGTGCGTTCTACCTCTTCCCCCGCTTCCCTCACAGCGACAAGAACAGCCTGGAACTGGCCGAAACCCTGCTGGACAAAGCGGGCATCGCCGGAACGCCGGGTATTGCTTTTGGGCAAAGCGGCGAAGGGCACGTGCGTTTCTCCATTGCGACGGCGATGAGCGAGCTGGAGCGGGCTGTGGCGCGGTTGGCGAAAGTGGCGGGCGAGTTGTGAAGTGTTTGAACAAATTAAGATTTTCGACACGAATGACACAAATGGCACGAATAACAGGTTCCTAAATTCGTGCCATTCGTGAAATTCGTGTCAGGTCTTGGTTCTGCGCGAAGAAAGCCATCTATTAACCTGCCCGCTTAGTTACCTGGATTGTCACCTGCCCGGCGGCGCGTTTGACCATCACCGTGTCGCCGGGGTTGATCTGACCAATCACGTCGCCATCAAAGCCGTAGGCGTAAGGAATTCCTTCCAGCGAGCAAGCTGGCGCGCTTTGCTGATCAATAGCGGTGTTAACGATGGCGAGGGGCGCTTTACCCCGGTAGAAAAGTTCCAGCAACACGTAGGGGGCGACGGTAGAACCGCTCCCTTTGGGGAAGATAGCGATTTTGCCGGCCATGCTTTGCCCGTTGGCCGGATGACCCGGTTCTTCAATAACGGCCGTCTCCCGGTTCACAAACCCCAATAAGGTAATCGGTGTATCCGTCACAAACGCCTCGCCAGTGATGGTAAAATCTTCCTGGGAGGGAAGGCCGTGCCCGGTGGCAGTAAACGCCCCAGTTTGATGGGGGGCGGCGGCGCGGGGGCGCGGGGGCGTGGGGGGGCGATTTATCCTCCCCTGCCCCCCTGCTCCTCTACTCCCCTGCTCCCCAAAATCAGCGATTTCCCCCATTGCCGTCGCCACGCAGTCGGCCAGCTTCATCACTGAGGTGGGGATGCCGTTAAGACCGGACTTGATGTAATGTTCGGCCTTCATAGAGTTGGTGAGAACGTGTTTGACCCAGGTTTGGTCGTAGGGGACGACTTCGGGGCAGGTATTTTCTAACAGGAGCGCGCCGCTGGCGCGGATGATGGCAGCCAGGCCAGTTTTTTCAGCGATAGCTTTATTTTGAGCAGAGGTAAAGAGCCACAGCGGCGGCGCGTCCTGGGACAGGGTTTTGTTCTTGAGCAGGGCCGCTGTCGCCCGCAGTTCGCCGATGGAAGCCTGGGGGCAGCCAATGGTAATAAGGGAAACAGCCGTTTGTGGCCGCAATGCCGCATACCGCTGAGCTAACGCCGCTTCATCAAAAAGGATATCTGCCTGGAAATCGCTGGGGGGAACTTTGCCCTGCCCCTCAATGTAGAGCAGAGCACAGCCATAGTTGGCAGCGGCGGCGGTGAGCGCTTTTTTCTGTTCGTGGTCCAGGTCGGCGGGCAGGCCAGTGATGAGGGGAATGGGGCCAAGCGGCATTTGCCAACTAGCCTGGCGCTGTTTGCCAATCCAGTCGCCCAGGATAGAAAAATCGGTAGGGTCGTCGAGAACGGCCGTTACCCGCACCCATAAATTAGGCCGCCGATTTTCCTCATCCAGCAAGCCATACTTCGGCGTGTAACCGGTGAGCGCGCAGGCCAGCGCCGATAACCCTGATTCCCGGTTCGTTTTCAGATCGCAGTAAGCATTGCCGAAAGCGATGGCGTTTGATTCAGCCCAGGCGGCCGCCCCTTCCGTCACCACCCCTTCCCACTCATACGGCGTGCAGGATTGGATAGGGCGCACGCCCATACGGGTGTACAGGTCCACTATTTCGTGGTTGTGTTCCTTGAAATGGGGGACGACGATACGCATGGCGTCAAACTGGGCCTCATCGCAACCGGCGGCATTGAGGGTGGTGGGGACAGCCACCTGCGCTTGGGGATCGTCAGTTAGCTTGGCCAGGAATTGGCGCAGGCCCAGCCCGCCGGTGAGCGGGGAGACGCCGGAAAGGTGGGCGCTTTGGATGGGGATGAGTTCTGTCGCCCCGGCAGCGGCGGCCATGTCTAGCAAAAGCCGCATCCCCATTTGTTTGGCAAGGCCGTAACGGCCGTCTAACATCGCTTGTTGTTCTGCATTTAACGGAATGATCATTGGCGCTCCTTCAATAATAAACTTCTGGGAGGTTTCATCACTGGTCTCATGAACACAGGGAACTTCCCAGAGGTTGGTCATGGATATTATGATTCACGCGGCACGGCTTCTGCCTGGGTCTGCTGTTTTTGGCGGGCCATCACCGCCGGTTTGCCCTCCCGCCAATGGTTAAACTCGCGGGTGGTTTCGTAGGCAAAGTCAATGTCGGCGTGATTGGCAAAGGCGCGTAAGATGGCCTCCCAGATTTTCTCTTCGCTGTCGCGCCGCCGCCGCGGGGCGATCAGGTAGCGCAGCGTTAGCAGGACGCCGCTTGAGGCTGCTTTTGTATAGACGGCGGGCGTGACGTTGCCGTAGGAGATGACGAAGCGTTTACCCGGTTTACGGCCGTATGCTTTCGCCTCTTCCCCCACTTTGGGCGCGTGCTGGTTTACCACACGAGTCAGAATCGCTTTTGCTTTCTCCCAATCACTCTCAAAAGTGACCAGAACAGGGATTTCATTCCAAATATAGGGCAGCCCCTGGCTAAAGTTGGCTTGCGCCTCTCGGAAAACAGCGCCGTTGGGGATGTGAATAACGCGGCCGGTGCTTTGTTCCGCTTCGATGCGGCCGCCAATTTCCAGCAGGCTGAATGAGAAAAGACGCACGTCAATGACATCGCCAGCGTGACCGCCGATTTCGATACGGTCGCCTACGGAAAACGGCCGTCGCCATATAAGAAACCCCCAACCGGCCAGATTCACAATCAAATCTTGCAAGGCAATGGCAATACCGGCTGAAACTAGACCGAGGTATGTCGCCAGCGATTGGATACCTTCCAACCAAAGACGGCCGATCAGAAAAACGCCCAGGATGACGATAATGTACTCAATGGACTTACGCCAGGAATAAAGCGCCCGTGTATCCTGACGGAAGCGGCTGTTTACCAGCCGCAAAAGAACCAGCCGCAAGATTGTTAACGCCAGGATAATGAGGAGGGTGTTCAGTAGTTTGATTTGGGTATCCGGTTTCATGTCCAGGTAACTTTGCAATAAGCTGCGGATAAGTTCAATCATGATGATTTATTGGGGCCGGGGCCGTTGTCAGATGTTTGACAGCTTCAGGCCGAATAACTTCAACGTTTACATTAGTTGCCGCCTGAATTGATTGGGCAAATTTCTCAATAGCATCATCCCCAAAGACTGTTGCCGACGTGCCCCGCGGCGCGCCCAAAAGAAGCAAATCAGCTTTGGATTCATGCAAGAAACGACAAATGTCCTCTTCGAAATCGCCAACCCGGACGACCAACTGCACTTGTGTGTGCCGGGCGCCGGCGCGCAGCTTGGCGATTTGCAGCATGACGTTGCCCATCCAGATCAATTCACCGCGAACGGCCGTTTGCAGCGACTCGTCCACCCGTTCCACAACGTGCGAATCAGCTACAAAGAGGAACACCAATTTCTTGCCCATCTGCTTGGCCCGGTCAATCGCGGCCAGTTGGACGGCCCGACTGCCCTCGCCCCCGCGTGTTGCGCAAACAATACTATTCATGCTATTTTCTGACCTCCGTCTCCTCGTCCCCTGTCAGCGAACGCCGATTTTCGCGGATCAATTCTAATGCGGCCAGCCGTTTATCCGCTTCTTCAATCAATTCATGATGCACACCTTCCGAGATGAAGCCGCGCCGGGCGGCGTCGCTAATCGCATTCCGTTCGGCCTTAATGACATCGGCTCTGGCTTGCAAATACATCTCCCGTTCCAGTTCTGGATAAGTTTGCAAATGCCGGCGCAGCGCCGATTTATGCTGGGCGATTTCTGCTTCATAGACCCCTTCCATCGCCTCGGAGACATCTCGAAACAGGATACCTTCAGAACGCATACGATCCAGTTCCTTTTTTCCGCTTAATTTGGCATACAGCGACGCCTGTTTTCGCTGCTGTTCCAGTTCCTGCGGTAGTTTTTCTGACAAACGCAGCCGGCGAATGAGTTTTTCAATGGTTGTTCCCTGTACCAGCAAGGTGAACAACACCACGCCAAATGTCATCACCCGTAATTCCTGAGCAATTTGCAGGCCAAATACGGAGCCGGACAGGGTTAGCGCCAGGGCCAGACTGATCGCGCCGCGCAAGCCGCCCCAGTACATGACATGCCGATAGGATAGAGGAATAGCGCGTTGTTTATCAAGACGGCCGTGCAGCCACGTTAGCGCGTAAACAATAATGGTCCGGCTTAACAATATCGCCAGCACCGCTACTAAAATAGCCACAATGTTCGGCAGCAGTTGGGCTATATCAATTTCCAACCCTAACACCAGGAACACCAGCGAATTCACGGCGAAAGCCATAAACTCCCAAAAATTCTCCAGAGTTAACTGTGTCGTTGGCGATGTATTATGCATACCGATGTTGCCCACCATGATCCCGGCGGCCACCACCGCTAAAATGCCGCTCAATTGAAATTCCTCAGCGACAACATAGGCGCCAAAGGCCAACGCAACCGTTGTCGCCGTCTCAATGAGATGATCATCCACGTTTTTCAAAATGACGTAGGAGACCACATACCCCAGGGCCAGACCAATTCCCAGGCCGCCAAAGGCGACTTCGATGAAAGTAACCACAGTTCCACTCAGGCTTAGGGTGGCTTCTTGCCCGCCGCTGCCGGCGGCAGCGCCGACAGCCAGGCTGAACAGGACAATGGCGACGCCCTCATTAAATAAACTCTCGCCTTCTACCAGGATAGATAAACGTTTGCTGACGCCAAGTGTGCGGAAAAAGGCAATGACAGCGACCGGATCGGTGGCGGAGATGAGCGCGCCAAAAGCAATAGCGGCTGTTAACGGAATACCCAGAACCTGCATCACAATGCCGCCGACAATGAAGGTTCCAGCCAGTGTTCCCACAATGGCCAGCAGCAGAATGGGGAATAAATCATTTCTTAGTTTGTCCCATTTTAAGTGCAAGGTCGCTTCAAAGAGGAGCGGCGGTACCAGGATGGCTAAAATCAAATCACTGCTCACACTGAAATTTAGAAAGTTGGGAAAGAATGATAAAATCAGGCCGACGACTACCAGGGCGACGGTGTAGGGCAGCCGGACACGCCGGATAATGATCGCCACGAGGGCGGCAATTGAAAGAAGCGTAACAAAACCGAGTTCTAACTGAATGATACCGGCTGCTTCTTGAGCAAACAGGTTGATTTGTTCCATAAACGAAACACTCCTCATCCGGGCATGAAATTGAAGGCCAGAATCATGCCGGATGTTTTATGATGATAAGTAGTTGTCCAGATTCACATTCCCATACCGCCCTTTTTGAAATTTACTTTTGTCGGCTCCCCAGGGGATGGTGCAGTCGAAGCCGGCTTTGGCGGTGCGGCTTTTTTGGCCGGGGATGTGGACGCCGGAAGGATCGAGGGAACTGCCGGGCCTATTTTCTATGATGATGAGGTCTTTGTCGGCCTGGAAACGGGTGGCAAAGGCCCACTCAACCTGGGCCGGATTGTGGATGTTTACGTCGGTGTCTACGACCCAGACGTGTTTGAGGGAGCCGTGTCCACGAAAAGCGGCGGCGATGGCTAAACGGCCGTCTTCCTCCCCCTGCTTGTCAATCTGTACCACGGCATGGAGCCAGGACGCCCCGCCGGGGGTGATAATAGCCCCCGTGCAGCGGGCGACCTTGTTGACCTCGGCGAAAATAGTCGGTTCGCGGGGCATCCCCATGAGCAGTTTATGTTCCAGGCCGCCCGGCAGCAGCGCGTGAAAAATCGGGTTGCGGCGATGGGTCATCAGGTCAATTTCGATGACCGGCTGGTCGCGGATGATGTCCATTGTCTCGGTCAAATCCATGAAGGGGCCTTCGCTGGTCGTGCGTCGGGTGATGCGCCCTTCCAGAACGATTTCAGCTTCAGCGGGCACTTCCAGGTCGTTGGTCAGACATTTGACCAGCGGGGTGGGGGCCAGCGCGTGGGCGACGGATAGTTCGTCTACGTCCGGCGGCGGCGACATGGACGCGGCCAGATGGGTTGCCAGGGAAACGCCGATGCAGATGGCGATGGGTAGGTCGCCCGCTTCTTTTTGCATGGCGTTGTAGGTGCCGCGCCGTTCGATGATGCGGGCGGCAAAATGGGTTCTGTCCAGCCGCAGGAGACGATGGTAGCACATGTTACGGCCGTATTCCCGATCCTGCGTAATCACCACCGCGCTGGCAATGTAATGACCGGCGTCCTGGGGTAAATGGAGTAAAATGGGCAGGGCGTTCAGATCAACATCGGCGACAACCATCTCCTGGCAGGGCGCATTTTCAACCAGCGGCGGCAGTTGGGGATTCGCCAACGCCTGGGCCAGATGTTGGGTTAACTGCCCCACGGGCACGCCCAAATCCATACCAAAATAACGGCGGTCTGAACATGGCCCGGCGCAAATCCGCCAACCGGGGTATTCGTGGATGTGGTTGAATAGAACCGGCCGTCCTTCCAGCGCATGGGCGACATTCGCCAGTTCAAATGTAGTATCTACTTCTTTATCAATTGTTACTAAATTGTCGCTGTTAGCCGCTTGTTCAATAAATCGTCGAAAGCTCATAAGATTCTCGATTTTGGCGTATTAAGGAAGCCTTCAGGAGTAACTTCCCGGTCTTCGTAACCTGTGTTCCGTGTTCCGTCACGATGCGGATAACGGATAACGGAATACGGATAACCAAAGCGCTAAGTTAATGACGAACGCCGCCCAAGTAACTTCCGGGAGGGCAAGTAGGTATATTTCGGATTATAATTGTCAGCAAACGGAGGCGTAACGTAGGAACGGCGATCAAATTCCGTCCCGCGAAAATTGTCCTGGATGCTTATGCTTATGCTTATTACTGTAGGCTTGATACGCCCAGCTTATTTTACGATCAATTCAATAAAATAGCCTTGACACAACCCTTATCATTTTTCAGGAGACAGCAGATGCCCCGTCAACGTATCCTCTGGTTTGCCATCAGTTTACTCATTTTATCATCTTTGGCCTGCAATGCCTTTGCCGGCGCGCCGGAACCGGGATTGACGCTGCCGCCGCCTCCCGTAACGGAAACGGATGCGGCGTCACTGTCTGATGGGGAGATAGGATTGGCGCCTACGGCCACGCTGCCCGGCGCGATCACGGATGTGCCTTTGGTGGATGCGGCGGGGAACCCACTGTTGGAAGCGCTGATTGATGTCAATGTCCGCACCGGGCCAGGGGTGATTTATGGCCGGGATGGGTTTTTGTTTGCCGGGGAGACGGCGGCGGTGTTGGGGCATGATCCGGTCAGCGGGTGGTGGAAAATCGCCTGTCCTGGTCGCTCGGATGGGCCGGAATGTTGGGTTTCGGGCGGGGCGTAGTATACGAAGGTGACGAACGGGGAAGGGGCGCCGGTAGCGGCCGTTCCGCCTACGCCTACGCCGAAACCATCGCCCACTCCGTCTAACGGGCTTGATTCGGCTACGAGCGTCAGTGGCAATGCGCTGTTGGCTTTTACAGATGATGCCGGTCTTTGGTTGATTACGCTGGATGTGAGCCAGAATCCACCGGCCGGCAGCGGTCCGGTTCTGCTGGCGGCCGGCCCGACTGTGGCAATGCCGCTGATTGCGCCGGACGGCCGTAAAATCGCTTACATAACCAGCACGCCGGAGTCGAACGCGATTCACATGATTAATATTGACGGCAGCGATGACCGCATCTTGTTTAGCTCGACTGATTTGGTGGTGATTGTGGAGACGGATACGGCCGTTCTCATCGATCAAGTCCAATGGCTCAGTGACAGCCAGGGGTTGGCCTTCAACACCCAAATGGTCAATCTCGTTGGCCCCGGCCAGGCCAGCCGGGAAGATTTATGGACGATTGGGTTGGATGGGACGCTGACCAATCCGCTGGATGCGGGCCTGGGCGGCGGCTCCTTTGCCATTTCGCGGAATGATCAGGTTATTTTTGGTCAGGATGAAGGGATTGTGCGGGCGAATTTGGGTGGGTCGCGGGCGGAAACGGCCGTTTCCTTCGACTTCATCAACACCGCCAGCGAGTACGTCTACTATCCGCAGGCACAATGGACATCTGACGCGACCCAGGCTTTTGTTGCCATTCCCAGCGCCGCCCCCTGGGGGCCGGAGGCTGATGCGGCGTTGTGGCGCATCCCGGCCAACGGCGCGGCCGAGGCATTAGAAACGTTACCGGGCAGTATCCTGTTTAACCCGGTCGTCTGGTCGCCCAATGGCCGCCGGTTGGCCCACATCTTCCAGGTTCCCGACGGTTCCAGCCCGCCGGTTTTGAATATCCGCGATGGCGACGGCCTGAACCCCACAGCGTATGACAGCGGCGAGCAGATCGCCTTTCACGACTGGCATCCTGACGAAATCCATTTCCTGTATGCGGGCAGCGGCTATTACGCCGTCGGCCAGGTGGGGGCGCCGCCAACGAGATTTGGAGTGGTGGGGGGAACGGCTGTGATGCAGTGGCTCACACCCTCCTCCTTCGTTGTCGCTAATGGCGGGGGCGGCGTCTGGTCCCTCATTGTCTCTAACGTGGACGGCGATACCGATCTACTGGCTGCGGCCAATACCGGCTTTGTTCAAATTGATGTTTGGCGGCCGTAGATTTGGTCCCAACTATCATTTTGTTTGGCAAACTGGAGGACCCCGGCTACTTCATCCAGAACAGTGGCGATGGGAACCAGACGGCCGACCGTCACATAATATTCCCCATTCCCCACCGGCGTGCTGGTGCGGCACTCCGCAAAACGATCTATGTTTTCGTGAAACCAGGGACGTGTGATGTCCATGGGCAAGCAGTAGAGACGGCCGTTGCCCACAAAATAATAAAACAACCATTTCGCCCCCGTGTACAAAAAACAGCCCGGCGTCCCTTTGGCCTCGTTGCTCACCGTCTCAAAAAAGAAATTGCCGGTTTTGTGGTAGCTGTCCCCTTTGATTTCAATGGGAATGGTGCGGAGACGGCCGCTGCCATCTGCTACCGTCCACAGCAAATCCACATCATATTGCTGGAACCGGGAATCCGCCTCAACATTATGCACGGCAACCGACCCTTTCCAGGATTCCAGGAATTGGATGATGTCGGAAGCGGCCGTTTTCGCCACCTCTGTCGTATAAGCCATCTTGTGCTGTTTCAATACGCGAGACATACCATCAAGTATAAAGCGTGCAACGCAAAACGTAAAACGAGGGTAACTGTCCAGGTGACAGTCACTTTCCAAAGTGACTGTCACCTTTGATAAGAAATACTCCCCCTGTTCTCATGGAACAGGGGGAGTGGGCAGAGGGGATGTATGTCGTGGGCCGAAAATCACCCACAACAAACTAAAAAAGAGGTGTTAGCGGCGTCGTAAAAAAGCTGGTATATCTAAATTGTTCGGCGAAAACTTCGGCTGTACCGTTTCGCGTTCTCGCACCGGTGCGCCCTGCGGCGCATCAACAGATTGGCTTTGGCGGGGAGCCTGATGCGGCGGCGATGAAGTGCGTTCGCTGCGCTGTTGTAACATCTGGCGACGGGTGGGCGTCCGTTCAAAACCTGTCGCCACGACCGTAATTCGCATCTCGTCACCCATATCTTCATCAATGACAGCGCCAAAAATAAGATTCGCATCCGGGTGCGCCGTTTCGCGGATGATGGCCGCGGCCTGATTTACTTCGTATAAGCTCATGCTTGGCCCGCCGGTTATATTAAAGAGGATGCCGTGTGCGCCGTCAATCGTTACATCCAACAACCGGGAACTAATAGCCTGTTCGGCGGCCAGGCGGGCGCGGTCATCGCCTTCGCCATGCCCCACAGCCATGAGCGCCGCGCCGCCTTCGGACATGATGGTTTTCACATCGGCAAAGTCCAAATTGATTAGGCCGGGAATAGTGATCAGTTCACTGATTCCCTGGATGCCCTGGCGCAGTACATCATCTGCCATGCTGAATGATTCAGTCAATGAGACGCGCCGGTCGGTCAATTCCAGTAAGCGATCATTAGGAATGACGATGAGGGTGTCTACTTGTTCTTTTAGTTTTTCGATGCCTTCGTCAGCGGCTTTGGTGCGTTGGCTGCCCTCGAAGAGAAACGGTCGTGTTACCACCCCAATTGTTAGGGCGCCTTGTTCGCGGGCCACTTTGGCCACAACCGGCGCGCCGCCGGTTCCGGTTCCACCGCCCATCCCGGCCGTGATAAATACCATATCCGCGCCTTCCAGGACTTCGTATAAATCTTCCATTGATTCGGTGGCTGCTTTTTCACCGAACTCCGGATTGCCACCGGCGCCCAAACCGCGTGTTAGTTTTTCGCCAATGCGGACACGGATGGACGCATCGGATAACAACAATGCCTGGTTATCTGTATTGATGGCAATGAAATCAACGCCGCTGACATTCTCGGCAATCATGCGGTTAACTGCATTGCAGCCGCCGCCGCCAACGCCAACGACCCGAATGCAAGCAATGTTTTCTAACTCTGGCGCTCTTTGCATCTCTTTACCCTCATCAAAATTATGAATTAGGAATGATGAATGATGAAGTTGGAGACATTCATCATTTATCATTTTGCATTCATCATTACAGAAGTGTTGCCTTATTCCCTGGGCGGGGGTCATACCGGCTGGCATACTGTTCCAAAGTGGCTTTTTCGACCAGCCACTTGTTGCCAAATTTGATCGCCGGTAATTTTCTCTGGCGAATGAGCCGGCGTACCGATTCGGGGTGAATGTTCAATCGCTTACTCACCTCGGCGACTCCTGCATAATTCTCTAATAAGTCTATTTTACTCATGAAATCCAGACAAAACTGCACAATGCGGGATATTACAACAATTGCATTTGTTGTAAAGATACAACAAAACTACAACTATGTCAAGTATCCGTTCAGGATATGCCAATCGAATTGGGAGGTTCATATTTTTTGCTTTGTGTCAGCGTGTAGTGGATAAAGCCCCGCGTTTCGTCCAATTTGTCAAACGGCCGTCCATTTTGCCAGACATCAGCTTGTTCAATCAGGCTTGTGAAACGGCAGTCCAGAGCCTCTTTCCCCCACTGTGCCGCCGCCAGTTTGGAAACCACACCGCCAAACCGGAGCGTGTACAATATCCGGCACATCGTCAGAACCGCGTAAACCCGGTAACCGCCGGAGTCTAGATAACTTGGATTGGTCAGCATCGGCTGCCACCAGTTATGTAAAACGTCCAGCGTTGCCTGCCGCAGGTCATCCGGCGAAACTGGGTCAATCAATGTGCTGATGGGCGGCCCGGCCAGCGTCACGCCATGCTCGCGCAAAACATGCCGCTGAATCACCCAGTCGCTGTCATGCTGTTCCATACGCAGTTGTTCGCCATTGCCCCGGTCAATGTGCGGATGGCGGGCCTGGGCGGGATCGTAGCGGCGCAGGGCGGGAAGCGGGATGTAGGCGCCTTCTAACTCCAGCGCCCACCGTGAATCTGACGCCGCAATCCGCGCGTGCATCGCCGCCAGATCGCTCACCATCTCATCGGAAAGTTCACCGGCGGTGACGACGAGAAAATCAATATCGCTCCGGTTGGGGTTAAAATCGCCCAGGGCCAGCGAGCCGTACAGGTACAGTCCGATGAATTGTGGGCCAAGGATGGGGGGAACGGCCGTTAACAACTTATCCAAAACAGCGCGAACATCGGGGAGACCTGCGAGGTTTTGAAAACCTCGCAGGTCTGGGCGGTCATGCATCACTGTCCCATCCTCCATCCGCCGCCAACGTACAGAAGCTGCCCTGTCAACCAGCGTGCCTGCTCCGAGGCCATAAAAACGATAACATCAGCCAAGTCCTCCGGTTTGCCCAAACGTCCGAGCGGCGTGTTGGGCGCGATCTCCGCCTCGGCTTCGGGGGTGATGTAGCCGGTTTGGATGGGGCCGGGAGCGACGATGTTTACCGTGATGCCGTACTGGCCCAGTTCAGCGGCGGCGGAACGGCTGTACGATTCGATGGCGTGTTTGCTGGCGGCATAGTTGACATTAGCGATGTGTTCGTGAGCGGCGTCGGTGCTGATGTTGATGATGCGGCCCCAATTCGCGCCGCGATCCAAATATCGCCTCACGTATTCACCCATCATCAAGGCGTAGGCGCGGGCGTTGATGGCGAAATGGCGGTCAATCTCGGCTTCGCTGACGAAGCGGATGGGAAAGCCGGCCGTCGTGACGCGGGCCGGATCAAAGGTTTCCAGGACGCAGTGGGTGTGGTTGTTGACGAGGATATCTACCGGGCCGAGTTGGGCTTCGCATTGGTCAAACAGTAGGGGGATGTTGGTTGTGTCGGATAGGTCGGCTTCGCGGGAAACGACCGCCCCGCCCCCAGCCACAATTTCCCGCACAATCGCCTCGCCCTACTGCTGCTGATTGGCCCAATACAACCCCGACCCGCCCACGCCCGCCGCCTTCGCCGCCGCCAAATCCGCCTCTGGGAGCGAACAATCGCCGCGAAAGTAGCTGATGAATACCTTGGCCCTCTGCCCGGCAAACGCCTTTGCTGTGGCCGCGCCAATGCCATGATTGGCTCCAGTGATGAGGATAACTTTATTTTCTAGCAGCGGATCGATCATTTTTCACTCCTTTGGGTCGGCGGCGGCAAAGACCTGGTACTGCTGCCGCAGTTGCCGTGTCATTTTGTTGTCGTCCATGTTGATTGTAGCAATGCCAGCCACACGGCCGTGCATCATTTCCACCAATTCAACAGCTGCCCTTACCTGCGCCCCCGTTTCCACCCATTCGTCAACCAGCAATACATCCATGCCCGCTTTTAATGCGTTGGCGCGTATTTCTAACGCCTTTTGCTGACCGGTATAATCCACAAATTCCACACGATTGACCTTGACCGGGAGCTTGCCCCCTTTGCGGATGGCTAGGAACCCTTTTTTCAGGCGCAGGGCAACGGCCGTTCCCAAAATAAAACCCAGCGCATCAATCCCGGCTACCAAATCAATTCCCACATCAACAAAAGGGGCTGCCAGATCGTCCACAACGGCTGAAAAAGCAGCATAATCGGCAAATAGCGGAGTCACGTCATACCGTGATCCTGATGTTTCCGTGTCTATCAGCGCCAGATAGTTCATCTAATTTGCCTTTCTAAACAGATAAATAGCCCAACCCAACGTATCCCGTCCCCAGCGCAGATATTCTTCTTTGGCAGCGCGGATACGGGCCAGCAGTTCCGGCACATCGGGGTCGTCGGGATGGGCCAGGGCGTAATTTTCGGCGGCGTGCCATTGCAGCCCTTCGTACATATCCCAATCGTCGTGGTTGCTAACGAGCGTGTACAGTAGTTTCAAACCAAGCGCCTGTCCGGTCTGGATATTTTGGTAATGGCTGCCAAAGAGATCGCGGTCAAATCCGGCCGTTTTCAGATAGTCGGGATCGGGTTCTTGCCGCCAGTACGGTTCGCCGACGACAATCAGCCCGCCCGGTTTGGTCATCGCCTTGAGCGCGGCCAGCGTCCCTTTGTGGCCGTCGAATATCCAACTGGCCCCCATACAAACTGTCAGGTCGAAACTTTCCGGTTCGTCGGGTTGATAATCCGCGCCGCCCATTTCCAGGAAGGTGATGTCGGCCTGGGGCGCGCGTTTGGCTAATTTGGCGCGGGCGTCGCGCACAACGTAGGGCGAAATATCCACGCCGACGCCGTTAACGCCGTATTGCTCCACCAGCCGGATGATGAATTCGCCTTTGCCCATGGCAATTTCCAGCATATTGGCGTCGGGCGGGAGGCGCAGCAGGTCAATGAGCCGCTGGCATTTTTCCAGGCTGGACGGGTTGCAGATGATGTGTTCTTTGTGGGTGATGTCGTAAAATTTCCAAGTGTCCATGTTATTCTCCGTTGTCAAGCTTGACAGCAATATCAATCGTGTCGTTGGGTTGAAAATTAGCTTGTAAAAGTTCAAGCGCCCATTTTCGATCTTCTCCGTCTCCTGTTGATAAAAAGATATGCTCACAAAATTCCGCAATATCTTCGATAATCCGCTCATAGCGATAAAAGGTGTGGCCGATCAATTGGCTGATTTTGGCCCGGCCTGACGCATGAACCTGTTCCGGGCGGCGGGTTAACCCATCGTACCAGACCTGGGTGGATATCTCGGCGGCTAAATCAATCTCGCCGCGCTCGTAGGCAGCGCTCATCGCCTCGGCTTTTTCTACCATGCCTTCCATCGTAAACTCGTACCCGCCGAGGCCGGAGCCGGACAGTACCAATCCGGCAACCATTTCCGGGTAAACCAGCGCAAAGTCGAGGGCGATTTTGCCGCCGTGGGAGCAGCCAACGAGTACGGCCGTTTCCACCCCCAAATGCGCCAATAATCCGTGCAAATCTTCGTGGTCGCTGTAGGGTCGGGGCCGTTCCCGTTCCTCGCTCTTCGTAATGAATTTGGGTTCCGTGTACATCTGCAAATTGATAGGTCATATTGCCTCCCTAAAAAATTATGTAAAAGTGTTGACATCATACTCTCAAAAGTAGTATGATTAGTAGCATGAAAGTAAAGACATCTATTACCCTCTCGGAAGATTTACTGGAAAACGTTGACAGGCTGGCCGTTAATTACAAAAACCGCTCAGACTTCATTGAAACAATGCTGCAAAAAATCGTCGCCCAAATGATTCGCGCCGAACGAGAGGCGCGAGACATTGAACTTTATGAAAAGCATCTCGATGAACTGAACGCGGAAGCTGAAGACGTTCTCAAATATCAGGTTATCCCATGAGACGCGGCGAATTGTACAAGGTTGCCAGACCTTCATCACGCGATCCTAAAAAATACCGGGTTTTTGTGATTGTCAGCCGTCAGGCGCTCATGTCTGTTAGTTTTTCGACTGTTATTTGCGCACCGGTTTATTCTTCCTATCATGGTTTTTCCACGCAAGTGACGGTGGGCGTTGATGAAGGGTTGAAACATGCCAGCAGTATCCACTGTGACGAGGTGGTAAGTTTGCCAAAATCAGCGCTGACCAATTTTGTCGGCGTCTTATCCCAGCCTAAAATCGAAGAATTGAACGAAGCGCTTAAAGCAGCTTTGGGAATTCCTGATTGACGTTTTTGTTGTTTTCGTTTTGCCATAACTTTTGCATTTCCTCCGAAATTTCCAACAATTCGTCCAATGTGCCCTGGGCAACAATACGGCCGTCCGCCATCACCACAATCTGGTCTGCCAACCGCAGCACAGCCCGCCGGTGGCTAACTACCAAAAAGGTAGGAGATTGGAGACTGGAGATTGGAGATTGGGCTTCGTAATCTCCAATCTCTAATCTCCAGTCTCTCTTACAAAGCCCCTTCCAGAACAACTTCTCCGTTTCCACGTCCAGCGCGCTGGATAAATCATCAAAAACCAGCAGTTCCGCATCCCGCACCAACATGCGGGCGGCGGCGACGCGCTGGATTTGGCCGCCGGAGAGGCGCACACCACGCGGGCCAACAATGGTGTCTAGTCCATTTTCTAATTGGGCGATATCGGGGGTGAGAACGGCCGTTTTCACCGCTCCCATCAAATCCACCCCATCTTCCGCCAGCCCAAACAAAATATTATCCCGTAGCGTTTCGCTAAACAGGCGCGGAACCTGCGGCGTGTAAGCCGAGCGCGGCGGCGTAAAAAACGTTGCCGGATCAGCTGCTAAATCGCCATTCCAACGAATCTCGCCCGCGTCCAGTGGCAGCAGCCCCAGCAAAACCCGCAGCAGCGTTGTCTTGCCGGAGCCAATCCGCCCGGTAATGACGGTGAACGAAGCCCGTGGGAGGGTGAGGGTGATGTCGAAGATTCCGGAGCGTATTTCGTGTTCCATATTCCGTGAACCGTTGTCGGATGACGGATGACGGTTTACGGCGAACGGGTGTTGGTAGGTCAGCCCTTTAATTTCTAGTCGTTGCAGATAGTCGGCGGGAGATTTGGACGGCCGTTTCAGCGACGGTTGATCCCCATTTTCATAAATCGGGCCATGTTTAACCAAGCTGTCCGGCGCGGCGTGTGGCTGGAGCGCCTGCGCCCGGTCTAACACCACCCGTTGCTGGGCGATTTCTGAGAGGTAACTGCCAATCGTCGCCGGGAATCGAGCCACAAAGAACAAATAGCTGCTGAATAGGGCAAAATCGCCGATGGTAAAACGGCCGTTGACCATGGCCACGCCAGATAGAATGACCATCACCGCCACTGCTACATCACCCATGTTGTCAGAGACGGATTGGAACAGAGCGTAAAAGATGCCGTGCCGCACATTGAATTTACGCCGCCGTTCGCTGAGGGTTTGCAGATAGCTCATTGTCCCCGCTGTGGCATCGGCCACTTTCATCGCCTGAATCGCGCCGAACAGTTCGCCCAGAAAGCCGGTGACGGCGCTATCGCTGTCGCGGCTTTCTTTGTGATAGCGCAGGAAGCGTTCAAAGGCGAACCGGTTGAGAAAAAAGACGCCAATGAGAGGTAAAATGGCAACGGCCGTAATCCCCGGCGCAATTCCAAACATCACAATCAGCGCAAAAATCGTGAACGAGCCATGACCCACGATTTCCGGAATCCAGGTGGGAAAATCGCCGTAATCGGCCAGATCATGATCCAGCCGGTTGAGGGCGTCGCCGATGGAGACGGGCAGCGGCTGCGCCCCCGGCTTGCGCAGGATGTTTTGCACCACGTTCCTGCGCAGCAGCGCCTGCCCCGCCAGCCGCACCTTGGCCGCCGCCATGTTGCCGCCCACGTCCACCACCATCCGCGACGCTTCCACGGCGATGATCAGGGCCAGGATGGCGGGCAGGCTGAGGGCAACGGCCGTTTCCCCTGCCAGCTGGTCGAAGAACAACTTTTGCAGCCAGCCGGGCACAGCCCGCACGCCAAAAGCGTACAGCGCCGCCGCCACGCTAAGCCAGAAAAAGCCGGGTCGGTAGCGGATGAGCGCCCAAGTGCCACGCCAGACGGGAAGTTGGGTCAATTGAGTCACTGGTAAACCTCCTCCATTAAATCGAGGAATTTGTAAACGGCCGTTGGCGCTGCGTCAGGCACAACATACCCTTGCGCGGCAATTTGAGGCATGAACACACACATTTCATCAGCCAGGCGGCGTAAAACTGTCAACTTTTCTCGCCGTGCGGTCTGCAGCATATGATTGGTTGTTGGATTTTGGCCCAAAATTTGTTGCGTTTTGTGGAATGGCTGGAGCACGTAAGGCAACAATCTCATTTCCTCGGTCGGCGGTTTTCGGGGGACATATTTAGCGGTGATAAGCAGCATCGCCCAAAAGTAGCTGATGAAATGAAGCGGATTTTCGACAAATTCTTTAATTGGTTCCCGATTAGGAAATTCAATTGACTGATCATTGCGGGTTAAGCCGATGCGCTCAAACAGGACATGTGTTTCTGAGGGAATGTAGGCGAGTGATTGCGGCTGCCAATACCAATCTACCTGATGGGGACCGATGAACATATCGTAATAAGCCATCAAGTAGCCGCCGTCTTGCGGCGCGTTTTGTGACGCTTCCACAAAAAAGATGGGTTGGCTAATTTGAGCGACAAATTTCTGCCTGTGATTGACAACATCTTGAATATGGTCATCGGCGATGACAACCCAGATGTCAATATCGCTCAGCGCATCCGCATCATCACGACCCAAAGAACCAAACAGCCAAACAGCGCTAACGCGGGAATCTTCTTGTAAACTCTTTGTGATTTGATCCAGGAGTCCTTCACGTTCAGATTGATAGATTGATAATTTGTTTTTATCCATGATTTACCTCTGCCAAAGCTCAGCGTAATGCAAATCGTCACCTGCTCCAACCTTGCGATCGCTTTTTTCATGCTAATGCGGCCTCTATGCCGGTTTGTAACAGTTGGGAAAAGCGGCTGTGGGGATTGGCGGCTAGTTGGGCGCGGGGACCATGTTCGGCGATACGGCCGTTTTCCAAAATCAGAATGTCATCTGCCCGCTGCACCGTCCCCAGCCGGTGAGCGATGAGGAGCGCGGTACGGCCGTGCAGCAGCCGATCAATGGCTTGCTCCAACAACTGCTCCGTTGCCGGGTCGAGCCGGGACGACGCTTCATCCAGGACGACGAGGCGCGGGTCGCGCAAGAAGACGCGGGTGAAGGCCAGCAACTGCGCCTCGCCCGCCGACAACCCTTTGCCGCTCGCTTTGAGCATCGTGTCCAGGCCGTCGGGCAGAGCGCGGAACCAGCTTTCCAGCCCCAGCGCTTCGATGGCGGCGATGATGTCGGCATCGTCCACCGGCGGCCGCTGCGGATCGTGGTTGGCGAACAGCGTCAGGTTGTCGCGGATGGTGGCGGCGAACAACTGAACCTCCTGCGTCACCATCCCCACATGCCGCCGCAAATCCGACAAACTTACATCACGCACATCCACGCCGTCCAGCCGAATCGCCCCCGCATCCACATCGTATAGCCGGAACAGCAGTCGGGTCAGCGTCGTCTTGCCGCTGCCGGTGCGCCCCAGGATGCCCAGGGTGCGGTTAGCAGTTAGCTCAAAGGTGATGTTTTGCAGGACGGTTTGAGATTGATGATTGATGATTGATGATTGGTTGCTGATTGGTTGTAATTGGTCTTTGTAGGCAAAATGGACGCCATCAAACTGGACAGTGGGGGCAGTGGCGGGGAGGTGAGTGACGGCCGTTTCCTGCACCCTCGCCTCAATCTGGAAAAATTCGTTAATCCGGCCAATTCCGGCATAAGCGCGCTGGAGCTTGGAGATTTGGCGGCGGATATATTTGAGTGGGCTTTCCAGCAGGCCGACGTAGGTGACCATCAGGTAAACCGTGCCGATGCTCATTTGCCCCTGCCGGTAGGCATTGGCCGCCAGCCCCAGCGTCGCCACGAGCGCGAAAACGTAGAGCATGGCGCTGCTGGCGAAGCTCAGGCCGCCCAGCCAATCGTCGCGCAGACGCCAGTGGATGATGCGGGCCATGATGGGGTAAAGCCGGGCCATCACATACGCCTCGCCGCCGTGGGCGCGGATATCCTCCGTCCCCAGCAGCCGCTCGCCCAGGAAGCCAGATTGTACAGCGTACTCCTGGCGCACCGCGTTGGCGGCGGCAACCACCTGCGGCCGGATGGCCGCCTGGATGCCGAACATGAGCAGGGCGTAGACTAGCCCGATGAGGCCAAACGGCCACGACTGGCGGAAGATGAGTACCAGCACGCCGATGAGGAGCAGGCTGTTGCCCAACATCTGTACGACCAGGGCTGAGAAGGATTCGGCCAGCTTGCTGACATCGCCGTCTATCCGTTCGATCAGTTCGCCGGGGGTGCATAGTTTGTGGAAGCCCATGTCCAGCCGCATGCAGTGGGTGACTAAATCGGCGCGAAGCTGATTGGTCGCCGCCCAGCCCAAATCTTCGCCCAGGTAAACGGCAATGAGGGCGACGGCCTTCTGGCTGACGACGGCGATGAAGAAGAGAATCCCCGCCGTCAGCAGCGGGCGCAGTTCGCCCCCGGATTGGACGGTATCCAACAGCATCCGAATCGCTTGCGGCGCAGCCAGTTGCAGGCCAATCCCCACCAGGATGAAGAAGGCTAACAAAAGAACGCGGGAGCGAAACGGCCGTAAATACCGCCAGAGCATGGTCATTGAAGATTGATACATTTAGTCCCTCATAGAACGTAAGTAACTGGATAGGTCTTTGTCATTTCGATGAGCGGAGCGAGGAGAAATCTTTGTCGTCTAAGGTGATAAGAAAGAGTTCTCCCTCCGGTCGAAATGACACCGGTGCAGCTGCCAGCATAAAACGTGAAAGTTGTCTCATCACGTTTCATGCTAATAATTTCTTCCCATGTATGGCTGCCATAAATCCTGTGTCAATTCAACCGGGTCAGCTTTAACGCCAAACCGCGCGAAGTATTCGCAGACGCGCGTGATGTCCCGTTGCAGCAGTTCAAACGCATGGGGATTGTGACGCGCTTCCACCATTTGTGGAAAATCTATGAGGATGATGTCGCCGTCCCAGTACAAGATGTTGTAAGCTGACAGGTCGCCATGAATGTAATGATGGTTGAGCATTAATTGCACGTTATCCAGCACGCGCTGGAAAAGCGGTTGGGTCTCGTCCGGTTCCAGGCTTATTTCGCTCAGTGTGGGGGCCGGGCCGTATTCGTCGCCGATGAAGTCCATTAGGATGGTGTTGCCCGCGTGGGCGATGGGTTCAGGCACGTCGGCTCCAGCTGCGTACAATTTTTTTTGTACGCTGTACTCGTTATTGATCCACCACATGATGTCTACGTGTTTGCCGAAGTTGGTTTTCTTACGCAGGGCCAATTTTACGCGGCGGCCTTTGATCTGTTTGCCATCTTCGCCGCGCAGCTGCCGCCCGGCTTTGTAGATGGCGTCGTTTTTGAGATGGCGTAACATGCGCGGACGGTACAGCTTGGCAGCAAGGAGAGCCATGCCGGTAGCGGGATGGGCGGCGCAGGCGTACACATTGGCTTCTTTGCCGCCCTTTACCAATCGGGTCACGTCGGTGATGAGGCTGTCGCGGTAGAAGGGGGCGACGGAGGCGATGACCCAGTGGCGTTCGTGATGGAGCGGGTCGAGGGCGGCGGCGTAGCTGGGGACCCAACTTTCCTGGCTGTCGTCCATTTTGTGTATGTTGGCCATGATTGGGGAGGTACGGCCGTTTCCCTTTCGTTTATTTTTAGGCCGCGATCGCTGCCGGCGGGCGGCGCGGCTGCGATCTTCATAATCGTAATCGGAATAAAGGTCGTCAAAGTCGTATTTACTCATTTTTTGATCAAGCTTTTAGCTTTGTTCCTGCTCTTGAATGGTTTGTTGATTTGATTGGATGAACAAAAATAGCCGCGGGTCAGCGCTGCGACTCGCGGCTTTTTGAGGGGAAGGTTGGATGGAGTAGAAACAAAAAACCACAGGCTGGAACACCTGTGGCCGGAAAAGATAATCGTCAAAAAACGAGTTTAATTACCGAGGCGCAGACGGTCCCGCACAACGCTGTTCGCGTAGGGTGACAAGAGTTATTGAGATGTTTGCCATGTGCGGGTACCTCCTTTGTCAGTTTATTTTTACCAGCGACAGTCTATCATAACAGCGGCGGCGGAGTCAAGGGTTTTTTGCGCGGGGCGCTTTTACGCTCTGGCGCGCGCCTCATAATTGCTGTCGTTTGAACTTAATTTTGAATGGGCGCGGCCTCTGTTGATTTGTACGGCCGTCGCACCCTGACCATTGCCAGAATCATGGCGACAAAGGTTATAACCATTAAGCCAAAGGCGATTTTAAAGTTTTCAATCGGCCACTTGTACATGTCGGCGATAAGCGCCGACAGGCCAAATATAAAGTAAAACCATTGCAGCCGGTATTTATGAACCAGCGGGGTCATCATGAGGACTAGTATCAATAAATATCCATTATGTAAATTAGGCGCCGACAGCAATACGCCGGTAGCCAGAAGGGACATATCTTCAAATAAGCCTGCTGGTTTACGGTAGATAAGCAACAAGATCAGCCCCACAAGCGTCACTAAAACTGCCGAGTAAATGACGACGCTTGACGGAGGCGCGCCGCCTTGTATCTTTTCCCAGAGCGCGCCCAGGCTAATCCCGCGAAACCTAAAGGGGTGCTGGGTGCCTTTTTGCGTCACGTTGGTCACGGCCGTTTGGCCGCCGGATATGATAAATGGGGCAAATACCGCTGCAAAAATAGCTGGAGGGATGAGCAGATATTTCCAATCCCTGGATCGTAAAAAGGCGACGGGGATCATCAACGAACCGCTTAACTTGATCAGCATGGTGAAGCCAATGGCAATGAGAGATTTCCAGCGCCGTTCATGAAACAGGAACAGCAGCGATAACGAGAAGAAGAAGACCAATATCGGTTCGTCTTGACGGCGCAAGATCGAATTCCCAAACGTGAGCGGATTCAAGAGGAAGTATAAGGCTGATGTGTACCCCTCTTTGGGGTTTTTGGCTATGAACAATAAAACATAAGCTGTGAAAAGATTGAACAGTGAAAAGTAGCTCATGAAGCTTAAGGTTGACCAGGGGTTCCGATGTTCAAACAATCCCGATACCACAGTGGGCGGTATCATGAGAAAATTAATCAGCGGCGGGGAGGCCGTGAATACGTCGCTGTATAGTTTCCCGCCGCTGAGAAGGGTCTCGGCTCTGATAATCCAGGGATCGGCAAAACGCGGTTGCTCGACTGTCCCATAGTATCCTGCCGGTTCAAGCGCGAAGTAAGCAATAAGCAGGTAGACAAAAAATAAGATAAGGAAAATTCCGGCAATACGTAATGCGTAGGTTCGTTTCATACGTTTCCTGTCCCTTAACTGTTGGCCAGACGCCGAAGCGGTACGTCGTCCGACCATAAAGATTACGCCTTGTTTCTGGGGAGATCGGGCGTTTTGCCAGGGAAGATTGTGTCTATCAACTCTGGAGCGTATTGTACCGTCATGTCGCTGCTAACGCTGCCGCTGCGGCAGATTTCGCCGTAAAGACGGCCGCTTTCCCTCAGCTTCCGTTCCTGCGTTTCCGGGTTTAACTCAATCAGACCAAACCGCTGCGTCCAGCCGCGATCCCATTCAAAATTGTCTACCAGGCTCCAATGGTAGTAGCCCATCACCGGGAAGCAAAAGCTGATCGCCCGCCAGATTTCGCGTAGATGGGTGATGAGGAAGGACGGCCGTAACCGATCCTCGACATCAGGCAAACCATTTTCAGTGATATAAATCGGTTTGTCATACTTGAGAACAGATTTGATGACCTGGAACAATCCTGCCGGGTACACTTCGCCGTAATTGCCATCGCTGACGACCGCATCTGGCCCCCATTCTTCTTCCCACAACCGGCCGCGCGGCGGGAACTTGAGGTAGACGCGAGTGTAATAGTTGATGCCGATGAAGTCGAAGGAATCGGCCAGACCGTCTACTATACCGCGACCAAACGGCCGGTGGAAACGGCCGTCAACCAACATCTCCCACCACGCCTCATTGTAAATCCAGGAAGCGCGTCTGGCCCACCAGCGGTTCAAAAAACGATCCGCCTTCGGCTCCAAAATAGTCATGTTTTTGGCAATGCCCACTTCAGCCTGAGGATAGCGTTCTTTGATAGTTTGGTACGCGGCGGCGTGGCAGCGCAAAAGATTGCGCGTGGCCTTAAATGCTGCGCCCCATCCCTTTTGCTGCGGTTCGGGAAAACGGCCATTCAGATAACGCATGATAATGTAAACCATCGGCTCATTGATCGTCACCCATTTGGGAATTAAGTCGCCCAGCGTATCAACCACTTTGGCGGTAAAGCGCTGGAAATAATCCACGACCAGCCGGGTGTTGAAATCCCCTTTTTCCGTAAGCCAGATGGGATTGCTGAAGTGGTGCAGTGTGACCATCGGTTCAATTCCCCGATCGCGCATCGCTTGCAGGATTTGACGGTAACGGTCTAAGGCTTTGTTATCGAAGACGCTGGGCTGCGGCTCGATGCGGCTCCATTCCAGCGAAAGGCGGTGCGCGTTGGTTCCCATCGCGGCCGCGGCGTCCAGGTCAGCTTCGGCGTTTTCCCACCAATTAGAGGCCAGCCCAGACTTCTGGTTTTCCAGAATGTGCCCTTCTGCCTGCTCCCACAGCCACCAATCGCTGTTTGTGTTACTGCCTTCCACCTGGTAAGCGGCCGTTGCCGTGCCCCAACGAAAATCGGATGGAAAGGTCATGGTTGCTTTTACCACTGCTGCCTCCTTGTTTCTCCTATGCCGGTTATTATCACATGGGACAAACCGGATGCCAAACGTAAAACGGCTCATTCGTGTGGAAAATCCTTGCGATTTTAGTTCACCCAGGCGGTGAAATAACATTCCTCAAATTCGTGGAGAATGAGGCGTTCGTAGTTGACAGCCGGGGCGATGAGGCGAAAGAAGCCATCATCCACCACAACCAGCCACTGCCCGTCCCGCGACCAATCGAAGAAGGGAGCGTTGGCCTGATATTGGGGCGATCTGACGTTGATGATTTGGGTCTGGTTGGCGGTGATGTCGTACAGGGAAATGTTCCAGATGTCGTTGGGCGGATTGGGAAGCTGGGCGGTTACCAGCCAACGGCCGTTTTCCGAAAAAGAGATGGGCGGTGCGCCGCTGGGCGTCAGCCGGGAAGGGTAACCCAGCGGCGGCTCGTCTAATTGCAGGCGTAAGATGAGCGTCCCGGCGGCCTGGCCGGTTGGCGTTTTCAACCAGTCGTCAGCAACCTGGAAGGAGAAGATGTTGTATTTGCCGGTCGCCCCTCGAATTTCCGGCCCGGTCAGGAACAGCAGGTTGGGGGTGGTGGAGTGAGGGGCGACGAAACTGATGGAGGGGAAACCGGTTTCGGAGTCATTAAGAACGGCCGTTACCATCACACTATCCAGCAAAACCCGTTCCGATCCCTCATTCACGGTTGCCGCCACTAATTCCATTTGCGGTTGGTAGCGGATGTAGCCATAGGTCTCGTTATCCAGCCAAAAAGGAGTAGTGCCAGGGCCGACAACCTGTGACGGTTCTCCCTGCTCATCTCCCAGCCATAATTCGGAATCAATCACGATGAGGGTGAAACGGCCGTCCGGCGACCAAACCGTGTAGCCGGGTAAGTCCTGCACCGCGCATCCCGCCTCATCACACTGTTCCATGTCCAGCCAGCTATACAAAGTGCGTGTTTGCGTCGTCGTGTCAAACTCATAGAGCATGGCGCGCGGCGGTTGGGCCTGCTCGCTCCAGCCTAGCGGTGGGAAGCGCCACTGGCGACTGGCATCATCAACCAGCGGCGTTTCCCGCCCGTTTTGCCATAGGCTTAACTGCAAGCGGTTGGGTTCGCTGCTGGCGGGCAGTTCAGTGAGGATGACGCCGTTATCGTCGTAGCTCGGCGTGAGAAAGCGGAAGGCGCGGTCGGGCAGTTCGGTTGTCCAGGCGTCGCTGGTCAGATCGTAGCGGAAAAGATGGGGTGTATTGCCGCCGTCGGCGAAGCAGATGGTTTGAATCGCCTGCTCCGGCAGAGGCACGGGCGAGTCCAGGCTGTTTTCAAAGGCGGTGAGGATGCGGAGCGTATAGCCTTGGTACAAAGCGCGGTATCCGGCGTCATCCAGCGGCAGCCCGGCGAGGGTGAAGGTAGGCAGGATGTGGAAACGGCCGTCGAACACCGGCGTTAACACATCACGCAGCCCGGCCAACGCGCCTGGCTCTGTTGCCAGCCGTACATCTACTCCGTTCCGGCAGGGTTTGGTGGCGCAAATAGCGGCCAACTCATCCTCCAGATCGGCGGCCAGGCGCAGCGCCCACTCCGCGTCCCGCGCCGGATAAAGCAGTGTCAGCCACTTCCCTTCATAGATCGCTGTTTCCCCCCAAAATTCGGCGTCAGGCGGCATTTGCAGCCAGCGGGAGCCGTCCAATTGGTACAGGCTGGTTTGCTGCAAGCGGATAATGTCAGTGGTTTCGGCATTGGCAACGGCCGTATATGTTTGCTCGAACGTGACAGTTGCCACCTGCCAATCTGGGGCCAGTTCAACGACGATATTGTCCGGTTCTGCCTGAGCATACAAGCCCAACGGAGCGCGGTCGCGCATCAATCCCTGGGTAAATAACTGCTTTTGCCCGTTTTGCCAGAGGGGGTCTTGTTTGGATAGCAGGTAGACAAAGAGGTCAAAATCAGCGCCGCCGACGGCCTCCTGCCAGGTTTGATGGCTGGCCAGCACATCGGCCTGAATTTGTCTCTCCTCAAGTTGAATCTGGCGGATTTGCTGCCAGTAAACCAGCGCCGTGCCGGCAACGAGCATGCCGATGAACCAGATAGCCAGCCGTCGTGTTTTTCTTTGCCGGGCATGATGGGGGAACGGCCGTTCCCCCTCCCAGGCTACATCTTCATCTGTGTGCCAACGAAAAAACGGTTTCATCCATAATAAAAAACGTAACTGTACAGGTCTCTGTCATTTCGGCGAGCGGAGCAAGGAGAAATCTTTGCCGCCTCATGCGATAAGAAAGATTTCTCCCTCCGGTCGAAATGACACCTATATAGTTACTAAAAAACATCCGATTTCTCACTCTGTGAATCCACGAGAAATCGGATGTTTGTGTTTTGAGGAAAATAGGCGGCTGTTAAATCTCGCCAGTTGCCAGTACCTTTTTGACCTCAGCAATCGCTTTGGTGATTTCAATCTCACGCGGGCAGGCATTGGTGCAGTTGAAGTTGGTGCGGCAGCGCCAGACGCCAAAAGTATCGCCAACCACGGCCAGTCGTTTTTCAGGCGCCTGGTCGCGGCTGTCAAAGATGAAGCGATGGGCGTTGACGATGGCCGCCGGCCCGATGTAACGTTCGTTGGCCCAGAAGCTGGGGCAGGAGGTGGTGCAGGCGGCGCACAAGATACACTTGGTTGTGTCGTCGAAGCGCGCCCGGTCTTCCTGAGATTGCAGGCGTTCACGGCCGTTTTCCGGCGCGGCCTCATCATTGATAAAGTAAGGCAAAACCGACTTGTAATGGTTCATGAATGGTTCCATGTCCACAATCAAATCCTTAATCACCCTCAATCCCAAAATCGGCTCGACCTGTATTTTGACTGTCTCGCCCGCGCCCAGACGGGAAACCAGCGTTTTGCAGGCCAGCATATTGGTCCCGTTGATACGGAAAGCGTCGGAACCGCAAACGCCGTGCGCACAGGAGCGGCGCAGCGCCAGCGTGCCATCAATTTCCCATTTGACGCGATGCAGCAAGTCTAGTACCGAGTCGTTGGGATTTATGTTATTCAGCGTATATTCGCCCCAATAACCGGATGTGTCCTTCTCCGGGTTGTAGCGGCGAATGCGTAATTGAGCTTGCATGTGTATTTCCTCATTATCCGTAATCAGTAATTCGTATTCCGTTAACCGATCGGATTACGGGTCACGGATGACGGTTTACGATATACGGGCATTAGTAGACTCGCGGTTTCGGCTCGTAACGACCCAGCGTTACCGGCTTGTAATCCAGGCGGTAACCATCCCCTTCTTTGTAATAGAGGGTGTGCATAAGCCAGTTTTCGTCATCGCGTTCAGTATAATCGTCGCGGGCGTGGGCGCCGCGGCTTTCAGTGCGGGCCAAACCGGAAACGGTCGTTACCTCTGCCGTATCCAGTAAACAACCCAACTCCCACGCTTCCAGAATATCGCTGTTAAACACTTTGCCCTTATCCTGGATTTCCACCTTCTGGTACTCGTCGCGTAGCGCCTCCAAATCTTCGAGAGCCTGCTTCATCGTCTCCTCGGTGCGGAAGACGCTCACATTCTCCGTCATGGAGACCTGCATCTTGTTGCGAACCTCGTATGTTTTAACGCCGCCGCCGCTATTGCGAATGCGATCAAACTCGGCCATCACGTCATCGGCGGCTCCGTCGGGCAGCGGCAGCAGTTCGGCCGTCTGGCAGTAGTTGGCCATATCTTTGCCCGCCAGTTTGCCAAACACCACCAAGTCGGTCAACGAGTTGGTTCCCAGCCGGTTAGCCCCGTGTACGGAAACACAGGCCACTTCCCCGGCGGCGTAGAAACCGGGCAGGGGGTTTTTTTGAGCGTCAAGGAGGACACGGCCGTGTACATCCGTGGGAATGCCGCCCATGCCATAATGCGCCGTCGGCTGCACCGGCATCGGTTCTGTCACCGGGTCCACGCCCAAATACGTGCGCGTAAAATCGGCAATATCTGGCAGCTTAGCCTCAATATATGCCCGATCAATCCGCCGATCTTCGCCGTCTTCCTCGTAATAACGATTCACCGTCTCCGGCGTCACATCCAGGTGGACATACTTCTGGCCGTTAATGCCGCGTCCGGCCTTGATTTCCAGGTAAATCGCCCGGCTGACCACATCGCGGCTGGCTAAATCCTTCACATTGGGGGCGTAACCGCGCACCCCCATAAACCGTTCCCCTTCGCCGTTAATGAGGACGCCGCCCTCGCCGCGCACGCCCTCCGTAATCAGAATGCCCAGCTTGAAAATGCCCGTGGGATGGAATTGGAAGAACTCCATATCTTGCAGCGGAATGCCGCGCCGCAGCGCAATCGCCGGGCCGTCGCCGGTTAGCGAGTGGGCATTGGAAGTCACTTCCCAGACGCGCCCCCAGCCGCCGGTGGCAAACATCACCGCTTTGCTGTGGAAAATATGGAATTCGCCGGTGGCGATTTCAATGGCGACGACGCCGCGCACAGTGTCGTCTACGCGAATCAAATCTACCACATGGAATTCATCAAAGAAGTTGACTTCATTTTTGATACACTGCTGGTACAACGTTTGTAAAATCATGTGGCCGGTACGGTCGGCAGCGTGGCAGGCGCGCATGACCGGTCGCCCGGTCGTCTTGCTCATGTGGCCGCCAAAACGGCGCTGCGAAATTTTGCCGTTGGGGAAACGGTCAAAGGGTAAGCCCATGTGTTCCAATTCCACGACCGTGTTAATCGCCTCTTTGGTCAATACGTCCACGGCATCCTGGTCAGCCAGGTAGTCAGACCCTTTTACCGTGTCGTAAGAATGCCATTCCCAGCTATCTTCTTCCATATTCGCCAGCGCCGCGCCAATGCCGCCTTGCGCCGCGCCAGTGTGGGAACGGGTGGGATATAGTTTAGAAAGAACAGCTACGTTGGCACTGCGACTGGCATAAAGGGCGGCCATCAAGCCCGCCCCGCCGGCGCCAACAATCACTGCATCAAATGTGTGAATTTTTACTTGTGCCATGATTTATATCCTGTTAGTTATTTATGAAGGGCGCAGCATCAAAACTGGCAATAGCAATACCGGCCCATATAATCGTCACAACGACAAAAACAGCCAGGACAATGTTGACGATTTTGACTGTCTTGGCGTTGTGGATGTAATCTTCTAACACGTTACGCAAGCCGTTCATGCCATGTGAAAAGGCAAAGATTAACAGCAGCATATCATAAACCTTCCAGCCCCAGGAATTCCAGGTAGCGGCTACAACTTCTAATGTGAGGTTGTGGACATCATTTAGAACGTGTTGGATAAGCACATGGCCTACAGCCAGAACGAGCAAAGTGACGCCGGATAGACGCATGAACAAAAATGCAAATCGTTCAAAATTGCTTCTAACCTGCACTTTGCGGTGGGTTACGCCAGATAATGTTGTCATTTTTGCACTTCCTTGTTAGCTTATGAAGTCGCTTAGCCGGGGGAAGACCCAGCAGTTCACGCTATCATTGCAATGATTCACGATGCTGTTAATCATCATGATGGCGATGGGGATAAAAATAATGAGAAAGAGCGCCCAGCTAATTGTTGCACTTCTTTGCTGATGCTTCCACCACTCTGGTTTGAAATCGAGCAAGGAAATGCGGATACCATTGAAAGCATGATACAGGACAGCCCCAACCAGTCCTACTTCGCCCAGGCCAAAGAGGGGATGTTTAAACAGTTCGACTGACCAGCGATACACATTGGGGGCAAAGGATGCATTGGCTGTGTCCCAAACATGAATGATTAAGAAGCTGAGAATGGCTAGACCGGAAAGGCGGTGCGCTACCCAACTCCAGTGGCCGCTGCGGCCACGATAGCGAGCGCTTTCACGCAAGGTAAGCATTAAACTTGACATAAATGTATTCCTCTTCTTCTGGCTCAGTGAGAGTGGAAATCGTGGTGGGGGCTAGGGCAATTATGTCTGTTGTTTAAGTAGGCCCCGACCAAAACCATAGGTCTTTAATACTGAGCAGGGTTTAGGTTGTTGGGGCAGCATAGACAAATGGAGCTATCCCCATGACCGATGGTACGGGGGGAATTATAACATACGTTTTTACTTTTGGTGAAGGATATGCTTAAGTTTTTCCAGAGGCTTACAAAGTTTGAGTACAGGTTTTTTGGGTAACCGCACCGGCATGGGTGGTTACTCATGAAAATTTTTTAGTGGGGGAAGATGAATTATCCTCTAATGTCATATTGTTCACTTGCTTTGCCTGGATGCGACTGCTACACTTTGGATGATATGATCAGACCTTTTAATTTGCGAGATTTGGCGTTGATTCGCCGGTTAAGCGAGCAGGGTGTTTCGCTGCATACGGAGTTGGCATTAACTAATCAGTTGAATCCTTTGCGCGGGGCGTTGTTTAGTTTGGTTGGTGGTGAGTTCCCTACGTTTGTGTGGAAATTGGAAAAAGGATCGGCAGCAGGTTTTATCCAATTGAATGTGGAGGAGGATGAGCGCCATGCGCGGATCTTGTATGTGGGTTCGGACACGGCCGTTTCTACCAATGATCGTTCCCCGCAGATCAACGAGGATGTCTGGCTGCCCCTGTTGGATCAGGCAGTTGTCGAAATTGGTCGGCGCGGCATTCACAGTCTGGTGGCCGAAGTAAGCGAAATTGGCCCGGAACTGCCTGTTCTGCGCCGGGCCGGTTTTGCTGTTTATACCCGACAAAATATCTGGCGCCTGGAAACGGCCGTTGCCAGTGAACAGCAGCCACCTATAGAATTATCCCCCCGCCGCCCCGTGGACGATTGGGACATTCAACTGCTGTACGGCAACATGGTCCCCCGTCTGGTGCAACTGGTAGAGCCGGTTCCCCCATTACAACGTGGTGAAGGCTGGCTGCTGCGGGAAAATGGCGAATTAGCCGCCTTCGCCTACATTCATAAAGGATCAGAGGCAACCTGGATGCGATTATTTATCCATCCCAATGCCCACGCGCAGGTAGATGATATTATTGCCGCATCGGTTCAGGTAGCCGATGGCAAGGCCAGCCAACCCATCTACTGCTGCGTGCGCCGGTATCAAAGCTGGCTGCAAGGGCCGATGGAACGAGCCGGTTTTGTCGCCTGGGGCAGCCAGGCTGTGATGGTTAAACATACGGTACACTATTCAACCAAGCCTATGCCGGAATTAACGGCCGTCTTAGACCCCCAACACATTCCGGCTTCAGCGCCCATGGTGCGCCAGTACAAGCAGAAGGAAAATTTGTGATTAATAATTGAAGAGTAAGCGTTCACTCCCCCCTGGAGACTTTTGAAGTTTTGACGCTCTGTGTGGTTGTGTACTCGACTGCAAAACTTCAAAAGTCTGTTGGCGGCCGAACGGTTACCAATCATCAATCATCAATCATCAATTATTGATTTTCACTATATGGAAAAACAAGCCAGAGAAGATTTACAAGCATTACTCGATCTGCTGCCGGAACGCGTGCATCAAAGTATTGAACGACAAGGCAACGAAACCGAACTTCTAGAAATCGTTATGGATTTGGGCCGCCCGCCGACGGCGCGGTACGTGGACGGCGAGCGAACACTGCATGCCGATGAAATCAGCTTGGCAGAAATTGACGCCGTGGTTAACGGCATCGGCGATTTTGACGATGACAACCGGGCCGGCATTGCCCGCACGCTGCACCGCATTGCCGGAATCCGTAACCGGCGCGGGCAAGTTGTAGGATTGACGTGCCGCGTGGGCCGGGCCGTGTACGGAACGATTGACATCATTGCCGACATCGTGGAAGAAGGGCACAGCATTTTGCTGCTGGGCCGTCCCGGTGTGGGCAAGACGACGATGCTGCGCGAAATGGCGCGGGTTCTGGCGGAGAAGAAGCGGGTTGTCATTGTGGACACCTCCAATGAGATTGGCGGCGACGGCGATATTCCCCACCCGGCGGTAGGGCGGGCGCGGCGGATGCAAGTTCCGCGCCCCTCTCACCAGCACGAAACAATGATTGAGGCAGTTGAAAATCACAACCCAGAAGTGATTATTATTGATGAGATTGGCCGGGAGCAGGAAACGGCCGCCGCCCGCACGATTAACGAGCGCGGGGTGCAGTTGATTGGCACGGCGCATGGTAACACGCTGGAAAATCTGCTGATGAACCCGACGCTGTCCGACCTGGTGGGCGGTATTGAAAGTGTGACGCTTTCTGATGAGGAGGCGCGGCGGCGCGGCACGCAAAAGACGGTGCTGGAACGGCGCGCCCCACCCACGTTTGATGTGCTGGTGGAGATTCAGGATCGGCAGCAGTTGTTGGCGCACCGGGATGTGACGACGTCGGTGGATGCAATGCTGCGCGGCCAGCCATTTAAGGTGGAGATGCGGACGCGGGGCGATGACGGAAAAATCCAGGTGGAGGAACAAACGATGCTGGTTACGTCGTCGGCGGTGACAGGGCGGCGGAACGGCGGCGGACGGGATGGGCGTTCGGATGATCGATCGCGCAACGGCCGTTCTCGTTTGCGTGAAAATGGGGGTAAGAAACAGGCCGGCGAGAGGAACGGCCGTATTCAGGGTAACGATGTTTCGACTGAACCGGGACAACCCGCTGCCAATTCACTCAGCGTTTACGCTTATGGCGTTGCCCGCAACCGGCTGAAACAAGCGGCCAAGCGTCTGCGGGTTAGAATTGACATTGTGGATCAATTATCCGACGCTGACGTTTTGGTGACATTAAAAAGCTACTATCGCAAGCGGCGGCAGCTCATCAGCGACGCCGAGCGGCGGCGCACGCCTATTTATGTGCTGCGGGCTAACACCGTTACCCAAATGGAAAACTTCCTGGCGCAGGCGATGAACCTGGAGGCGTCGCCGAACGACCCTTTTGAGACGGCTATCGCTGAGGCCGAGCAGGCTATTCAGCAGGTAGCGACCGGCACACCCGGCGTTAATCTAAGCCCGGTAGGGTCGGCCATTCGCCGCTACCAGCATCAGATGGCCCGGCAGGCCAACCTCGTTTCCCACAGTTACGGTAAGGAGCCGCGCCGCTACGTGCGCATCTTTAACGCGAAAAGGAACCGGTAAAGCATACAAGCAAGCAAGTTTGCAACTGTATCTACCTCGCAAACTTGTCTGCTTGCCACCTTGCAAACTTTCTATGTTCATCACTTTTGAAGGCCCGGAAGGGAGTGGCAAATCCAGCCAGATCGCCTTGCTGTCCGACTTTTTGCGGCAGCAGGGTTTTACAGTTATCACGACGCGCGAGCCGGGGGGAACGCTCATTGGCGACCAGATTCGTGATGTTTTGCATGATGTGGCCAACACGGCGATGGTCCCAGCGGCGGAGCTGCTGCTTTATTCGGCGTCGCGCGCCCAGTTGGTGGGCGAAGTGGTTCGTCCGGCGCTGGCCGCAGGGCAAATCGTCATTTGCGACCGTTTTTATGACAGCACACTGGCTTATCAGGGATACGGCCGTACCCTTGACTTAACCGAACTATCCCACATCACCCAATTCGCCACCGGGGGACTGAAACCGGATTTGACCCTGCTGCTCGACATCGAAGTGGAGCGGGGGTTAGCCCGGCGGCGCGACGGCGGCGAAGAGATGAACCGGCTCGACCTGGAAGTGGTCAGCTTCCACCGCCGGGTGCGGGACGGGTATCATGAACTGGCCCTGTTGGAGCCGGAGCGGTGGGTGATTGTGGATGCTGACCAGCCGGTAACGGCCGTACAGGCGGCGCTGCGCCAGATTGTTTTGAGCCGGCTGCGGGAACGTGTGGCTGCAACGGATAGGGAAATAAACGAATAAATGCTTGGAAGCATCCGTTCCTTTCCTCATCTGTTTTTGCCTTAAAAATCATCGGCGAATGAATCGCCGCCGCCCAAACCCGGCATGGAGGATTCGATGGAGTCCGGCGATTCGCCGCTTTCCAGTCGATCCACCACTTCGTTGAATTCATCCCCTATGTCTTCGCCCATTTCCTTGCTCATCTTGCGCATAAAACGGCCGATTGACTTAGGATCGTCCTCATCTAGCCCGGCCAGGGCGCTGTCGTCCATCATCGCGTCCATGCGGGCGTCTTCCGATTTGGCGACGGCAATTCGACCGATGCGCCGCTTGAGGTTTTTACTGTGACAGTGAGGGCAGGCGGGAACGGCCGTATCATAGGCGGCAAACGACATAAACAACCGCACCGGACGGCCGCAATCCTGACAACGAAATTCATAAACAGGCATAATTATTAGCGAGAGCGAGAAGTTCGAGCTAGAGGAATGTTGCCTTTAGTTCTCGCTCTATCCTCTATCCTTTTTCTGATAGAATCATTATACTTTTCAGACTGATAGGTGCAACTATGAATACGGATAAATTATACCAGCGCGACATCCATCCCCTGTTAATCGTCATCTCCGGCCCGTCAGGGGTGGGAAAAGATACCATCGCTCGCGCCCTTATTGGTGAACAGCCCGACAACTTTTACTTTGTGGTCACGGCCACAACCCGCCCCCCGCGTGAAGGCGAAGTGCAAGGCTACGATTATTATTTTGCGAGCAATGACGAATTTGCCCGCATGATTGAGGAAAACGAACTGCTGGAATATGCTGTTGTGTACAACGATTACAAAGGCATTCCCAAGCAGCACATCCGGGAGGCGTTAGCCAGCGGCAAAGATGTGATCATGCGCGTTGATGTACAGGGCGCGGCTACCGTCCGCAAGCTCATCCCCAATTCTATCCACGTCTTCCTGACGACTGAGTCGGAAGCCGAATTGGTCGCCCGCCTGACTGAACGCAAATCGGAAACGGCTGAAGGACTAAGCTTACGCATCGCCGCCGCCCGCCAGGAGATGAAGCGTTTGCAGGAATTTGATTATTGGGTCGTCAACCGGGAAGGGCGGCAGGATGAAGCCGTCCGGCAAATCTTGAGCATTATTAACGCCGCTCACTGCCGGGTGGCGCAGGAGCCAATTGTTTTGTAGGAACTTGTCAGCCGGTTAGCTAGTCAGATGAACCGCTGAAACGCTAAAACGCTGAAATGCTAATAAAAACGATTCTATTTGATGTAGGCGGGGTGTTGATACGGCCGTTAGACCAGGCTGCAGCCGAACGTCGTTACCAGAAGTTTGCTATGCTGCTGGGGTATGAGGATGGGGGGGCGATGTTTCATCGCTTCTTTGGCGGTCCGGAATGGATGGCCACGCGGGTCGGGGAGATGACCTGGGCCGAGATGTGGCCCATGATTTTGGCCGAGCATGGCTTAAAGGAGCCGGAGGCCCAGGAACAATTTGTGGTTGAGTTGTTTGCCTGGGAAGGGGCGTCGGCGGAGATGAGAACATTGGTGGAGGGGCTGCACGACCGTTACCAACTAGCCATCCTCAGCAACGCCTCCGACATACTGGAAGGCCGTCTAAAACGTCTGGATATTGCCCGCTACTTCGATCCCATCATCAACTCCCACCGCATCGGCGCGGCTAAACCGGACGAGCGAGCGTTTGCCATCACGCTGGAACGGCTCAACGTTCAGCCGAAGGAAGTTTTCTTTATTGATGATCGGGAGGGAAATACGGCCGTTGCCGAAGCGATGGGAATCCACAGACATATCTTTGCCGATGTGGCTGCGTTGAAACATGATTTGAGGCGGTTAGGGATTTTGTAGCCAGTAGATCGCCCACCAGAGAATCTGAACTGTATCGCGTGAACTTGAATGCATTGCAAAAAGCATCGCGCCAGGGGGATCCGCTTCCTGTTGTTTACGTAAAAATCGAAGCGTTGGCCCCAGCCCGCTCCCGGTTGGTTACTCCTTACTTAACTTCCCGCCCCATGTATCCCGCCCCATCATTTCCCCAAATATAAAGGACTGTACTGCGCCAATCGACGATCTGGTTTTGCAGTTTACGGCCGTACATTCCCGCTACTTGAGCCACTTCTCCCGCCGTCAGTCCGGCGGCTTGCAGGCGTTGGGCGTAGCTGAGTTTGGTTTGGTAAGCGTTATCATCGGGGAACCAGCGGGCCAGATGGTCAGCGGTGATGCGGCGCTGTTCGCTTTGTCTTTCGCTGCTCATTTGCACGTCTAAACCGGCTGCCTGTAACGCGGCGGCCAAATTCGCCTCGTCCCAGTTGACGAGCGGGTCGGATTCGTCATGGTAGATGGCGTCTTCAGCGGCGGCCACTTTGTCGCGCAGGGCGGCGTCGGGCCAGTCAACCAGTTGGTAGAGGCGCTGGCTGTGGCGGGGAATGGATTGGATGAGACAGAGACGGCCGTCATTCGCCAACCAGCCCGCTAAATTGCCAATGGTTAATTGCCAATTGTCAATGGCTAATTGAACCAGATTACGGCCGATGATGCGGTCGAATTTGAGGTCGGCTTCGCCGCGCAGGGTGAGCAGGTGGTTGAGTTCGTCTGGGTTGCCGATGAGGATGGACGGTCGTTCCATTTCTGCTAATCGTTCGGCCTGTTGGCGTAACGCCTGACCGGTTTCGGGATCGGCCGTCAGCGCCCAAACGCCCCCTTCCGGCGCCCGCCGCACCGCCTCCCACGTCAGCAGCCCCGTCCCCGCGTTTATATCCAACACCAGATGATGCCGCTGAATGCCGGCCAGTTCAAACAATTTGTCCCGCTGCGCCGACAGATTGCGCCCCGCCCGCGAAATCGTCCGCTGCAGCCAGGCGTCCTTCGCTTTGTTCACCGGGCTGGTTGTCAGAACCTCTCCACTCTCCAGCCCCCAGTCTCCAATCTCCAACATCGCCGCCAACTGCGCCTCCCGCCGCCGCGCCACCTCATCCCGAATGCGCCGCTCGTATCCCTGGTCGGATGGTTGGTAAAACAGCTTGCCCTGCAAACTGTCCGGCAGATATTGCTGTGCCACCCAATGGTCGTGGTAGGCGTGTGGGTAGAGATACCCTTTGCCATGCCCAAACCCTTCTTTGTCCCGATTGCCATCCTTCAGATGGTTAGGCACATCCGCTTCCCGCTCCCGGCCCACCGCGTCCAACGCATCAAAAAAGGCCATGGTCGTGTTCGATTTGGGGCAGGTCGCCAGATAAAGCGCCGCCTGCGCCAGATGGAAACGGCCTTCCGGCAGCCCAATCCGCTCAAACGCCTGCCAGCAGCTCGTCACCACCCCCATCGCCTGTGGGTCAGCCAATCCTACATCCTCCCCGGCCAAAATCGCCATGCGGCGGAAGATGAAGCGGGGGTCTTCGCCAGCGTAAACCATTTTTGCCATCCAGTACAGCGCCGCATCCGGGTCGGAACCGCGCACGCTTTTGATGAAGGCGGAGATGGTGTCGAAATGGGCGTCTCCTTCCTTGTCGTAAAGGACGGCGCGGCGCTGGATCGATTCTTCGGCGATGGCCAGATCAATGGTGATGACGCCTCTTTCGTTTGGCGGGGTGGTTTCCACGGCCAGTTCTAGCGCGTTGAGGACGCCGCGGGCGTCGCCGTTAGCCACATCTACCAGGTGATCGAGGGCGTCAGGATGGAGGTCTACCGCCAATTTGCCGTACCCGCGTTCCGGGTCGGCCAACGACTGTTGGGCCACGCGGCGCAAATCATCTGGGGTGAGCGGCCGTAGTTGGAAGATGCGGCTGCGGCTGACCAGCGCTTTGTTCACTTCAAAATAGGGGTTTTCGGTGGTAGCGCCAATCAGGATGATGGTTCCTTTTTCCACATGGGGCAGCAACGCGTCTTGCTGCGCTTTGTTCCAGCGATGCACCTCGTCCACAAACAAGGTAGTGCGCTGGCCGTACAGGTTGCGCCGCTCGTTCGCGTCTTTGATCGCTTGCCGGATTTCCTTTACCCCGGCCAAAACGGCGTTGATGGTGATGAAGTGGCTTTGGGTGCTGTTGGCGATGACCGTGGCCAGGGTGGTTTTGCCCGTTCCCGGCGGACCGTAGAAGATGAGGGAGGAAAGCTGGTCGGCCTGGATGGCGCGGCGCAGCAGCCGGCCGGGGCCGATGATGTGTTCCTGGCCGATGAATTCATCCAGAGTACGGGGGCGAACCCGGTGGGCCAGGGGGGATTCTTGTTCGATTTGGGATTGACGGCCGTGACTAAACAAATCCATGCTCGGATTGTAGCCGCAGGAAGAAAGTTGGCAACCGGCTAACCTGCTTCCAGTAAATCGGCAAAGGCGCGAGGGGCGAGAATGGGGATGTTTTGGTATGCGGTAAGAACGAGCAAATCTTTGTCGCCGGTGACGAGATAAGCGTCTTGACCGCTGACGGCCGTATCCAGGAATTGGTCATCCTTGGGGTCGCGGCATATCCCGGAAACATTGTTTTGAGCGGGCACATGCTGAGCATACGACTCAATGTACGCCAGCCACTGTTCGGCTAAATCGGGCGGCGCGCCGAATTTGACTGTTTTTTGGCGCAGCTGCGCCGTCAATTCGACTTGAGTAGAAGGGGTGAAGATGACCTGGAAACGGCCGTTGCGCCACATCATCAATACCCGCGCCGGCGCGCCGCGCCGAAAGGAAATGCCGCTAATCCACACATTGGTGTCCAGCACAACATGGAGTGGGGCAGGCATGATTATTTGGCGGCGAGAATGGTTTCAGCTTCAGTCTCGCTAATCGTTTCTGGATCAAGCCCCAAACGGCGCAGATAATCGTCAAAAGCGGCCTGCGATTGGGCGGCTAAATCATTGAACGCGGCGCGGCGTATCAATTGGTCCAAATAAGCTACGTCCACCAACGCGGCGCGCGGTTTGCCGCCTTTGGTGAGTATCCAGAAACGATCTTGGTGCGTTTTTCCACCAATTCGCTCAACCGGCTGCGGGCTTGAGTCAGTGGGATGATTTTGTCTCAAGCTGCTTTTAACATGGATTTACCTCGTTCCTGCCGGCGATGACGTACAATCATGCGTGTACCATAATGTCATTGTATAAAAATGTACGGTATTGCGTCAATTATTCTGTACGGGTGGTCGAATTTAGGGAACGATGGCGGTGGCAAATCACGGCCGTGCCGGGGGCAGGTTCAGTGAATCTAATGATTGTGTTGGTTCAATTAAGCGCAGGCCGTCCAGCAACGTTTGCGCCTGCTCATCCAGCGGCGCGCTCCAGAAAATGAGGTGGTACAGACGGCCGTTTGCCCTAAGATAAATTTGGGTCGTCGCTTCGGTTCCGGGGAGGGGCCAGAGCATGAGTCCTTCGCTCCCGTCAATGGTGATGCTCTCCCGCTGCACCGTTAATTCGGGATAATTGGCTATCGTTTGTTGGACGATGCTTTCCAACTGCTCCGGCTCAGATTGGTACAGCCAATCCACGCTTAAAAGCGCGCCTCCCCAGTTGTCCGGGTCGGCCAGAGTGAATCCGTATTGATCGAATAGGTAATCCGGTTCGATGACGCATAGGCTGCCGGCTGCGGTCAATTCGACGCCCAGAACGGGGTTGGCGTAGGTAGCGGTACGGCCGTTTTCCACCAATGTGCCTACGTTATCGTCGCTTTGGGGGTCGAGGCAATTAACCTGCGGCGGCGAAGCGGCCGTTTCCCCCTCGGCAGCCCAATACATCACACCCGCGCCAGACGGCAGGTCGAGCGGCACGGCCGTCCACGTTTCCTTGTCTGCCATCAGAACCACATCCTCCTGTTCCGCTAAATTCCAGACGGAATAAATCAAATACCGACTGTCGGGACGCCAAACCAGCCAGTTGCCGCCCAATCCGCCCAGAAAATGCTCTTCCGAGCCGTCGGCGGCGGCCACCCACACCCCGTTTTGCGCGAAATCCTCGGCCTCGACGTTGAAGGCCAGCCAGCGCCCATCAGGACTCCACACCGGCGCGGCGAACCAACCGCCCCGGCCCAAATTTTTGTAGGGATGCAGGATGACGGCCGTCTCTGCTGCCAAATCAAATACCGCCACGGCGGCTTCGTAATCCCCACTTTCACCGATGTTTCCGGCGATGTACCAGGCCAGCTTTGTGCCGTCCGGCGACCAGGCGGGGCTGCCCAGCCCCACATTTTGGACGCCGGGGAAGCCGGCAAAAGCAGTTGGATTAAAGCTCTCGATACGGCCGTCCA